>NZ_QJSX01000004.1 GCF_003217515.1 Deinococcus yavapaiensis KR-236
GAGACGGCGGAGAATCTCGTGTACGAGGTCATGATTCGACTGATGGTGCGCCGACTGGTCAAAAGTACGTCCTGAGGCTTATCAAACGCACTTTAGCAAAAGGGGCAGACGACGTCGGCGAAGACGTCGACGCGCAGCACGTCGAGCGGTGGCGTCATGACGGCATGATATCCGCTTCGCTTCCCTTCGGAAAGCGCTATGATTTTTACTACTGACTTTCCGAAGGGGAACCATTGCGTGCTACAGTTCGCACATGGCGTACGGCTCGGACATCGAACGGCGGCCCGAGTGCGCGGTCGAACGCACCGTGGGCATCATCGGCGCGAAGTGGACGACCTTGATTCTGCGCGAGCTTTTGGGAGGCACGAAGCGCTTCGGCGAGCTCAAGAGCGCCCTCGCGGGCATCAGTCCCAAGACGCTTTCCGACCGCTTGAGGACGCTCGAAGCACAAGGCATCGTGACGCGCGAAGTCTTCCCGGAGGTGCCGCCGCGCGTCGAGTACACGCTCACGCCGCGCGGCCACAGCCTCGGCGACATCATCGCCGCGATGGCGAAGTGGGGCGCGCAGGACCGGGACAACGTCGCCCGCGTGGATTGACGTTCACACGCTCGCCACGAGCGATTCGGGCAGCAGCGCCGCGAGTTCGAAGGCCGCGCGTTCGTACGCGTGCGCGGCTTGAAGCGCGCGCGTCGCCGCCCGCGTTCGCTCGACGCGCTCGCTCGGAGTATCACTCGTGCGTGCCCGTACGTGGGCGGCGGCGACTTCGTACGAAGCGCGCCACTCCCGAAGCCGCTCGAGTTGCTCGTCCATCCACCGCTGCGCGCCTTCACGCGCGGCGGCGAGATCGGCCGTGCGCCTCGGCACGCTGGCACGGGCGGCGACGCGGGCGCTCGGCACGGGCGCGTGTTCCGCCATCCAGCGCGTGAACTCCAACGCCCGCACGGCTTCACGAACGACCGGGTGATGGTCCGCGCGATGCACCCAAGCGTCACGCGCCGTCGACTGCCACGTCGGTTCGGGCACTTCGGGCGCGGACGGGACCGCGCCGATCGCGCTCAGGAGGTCACTCGTCTCCAAAAAGCGCATCTCGGCCTCCAGCCGCTCGCGCGGCGACGCGCCGTCGCTCGACTGCTTCTCGCGCCACACCTCGCTTTGCGACGTCAGCGCGTGCGTTTCGAGCACGAGCTCCTCCTCGCGGTGCCGAGCGAGCAAGACCTCCAGGTGCACTTGCGCCGCGAGGTGGCGCCACTCGTCCTCGGCGCGCTCCACGGCGAGGCGCGCTTGCAGCACGAGGTCGTCGGGCGCGCCGGGCCTTTCGAGGAGGTTGGTGAGCGATCGGCGTGAAGCGCGCACTTTCGCCCGGGCCACGCGAACGTCGAAGCGCTCGTTCACGAACGCGTGCTCCGTTGCCGCAGCGCTTCGTACAGCACGAGCGCGCCTGCGGTCGCCACGTTGAGGCTGTCGGCCTCGCCGCGCATCGGAATGGACAATCCGCGCGTCGCCGCCGCTTTCCAGCGCGGCGGCAAGCCTTCGTGTTCCGTGCCGAGCACCAGGGCCGCGCGGCCCGTGAGGTCCGCGCGCCAGTACACGTCGTCCGCCTCGGGGGTGAGGGCGAACGCGCGAACACTCTGGGCGCCCAAGAACGCGAGGGCCTCGTCGTCGGTCATCACGGCGGTCGGCACGGTAAACACGCTGCCTTGCGAAGCGCGAATGACGTTCGGGTTGTGCAGATCCACGCCTCTGCCCGCGAGCAGCACGAGATCGACGCCCACGCCGTCCGCCGTGCGCAGAAGCGCTCCGAGGTTGCCGGGCTTCTCCAAGCCCACGAGCACGAGGACGAGCGCGTCTCGAGGCAAGCTCGGCGTGGATGTCGCCCGCGCGGGGGCCACGCCGATCAGACCGTCCGGGTTCTCTCGAACGGACAGTTTCGCGAACGCGTCCGGCGAAACACGTACGGTCGGCACCGACAGCGTCGCCGCGAATTCGCGTCCTTCCGGGCGCAGCAACGCCTCGCAGACGTAGACCGTCTCGAGGGCCACGCCTCCGCGCACGGCGCGTTGCAACTCGCGCGTGCCCTCCACGAGAAAGCGACCTTCGCGTTCGCGGTCGCGCCGCTCCTTGAGGCGCGCGACCGCCTTGATTTCCGGGTTCTGAGGACTCGTGAGCTCACGCATGCCAAGCGTACTCACCATAGCACCCCGGGCAGAAAACATACGTCCGGTCAAATGTCGAAGTCGTCGCTGGCGCGGCGGAACTTGTCCTCCAGGAACCGTCGGTGCGCGAGGAGGTCTTGTCCGCCCCGCACGGCGACGTTCGTCATGACGTCCCTCGTCGCCGCGAGCAGCACATCGAGTTGCTCGGTGAGCAAGTCCGAACCCGTCTTGCCGTCTTGCAGGGGCGTCACGTTCGCGAGAGACGCGGGCAGGCGCAGGTAAGCTCGAACGGCCGTCGGCGCGTAGTCGTCGGCGATGGAGCTCAGCAGGTGGAAGCTGTCCGTGTTCTGCGCGTCGTGCTCGCGAAGGTAAGCGAGGCCTTCACGGACGGCGCTTCGCAGCTCGGTGAGCTTGGCATGGGCGCCGAGCGGAAGGCGGTGGCCGTCTCGCGCGAGGAGCGCCGAGAGGGTCGGCGTGACGTCGTCCGAGGGCGAGGTGGACGTCGGCTCGGACGTCGAGGGGACGGGCTCGGGCGCTTGGCGGCGGGCACGGCGCGCTCGGCGGCGCGCTTGCTTCTCGGGGCGTTTCTCCGCTGCGCCCTCCTCGATCACGAGCATGGGCACGGAAAGCGACTTTGCGTCGGACGGAGACGGCAAGGGCTGAGCGCCGAGCGTCAACGCTCGTTGCGCGCGCTTCGCGGCGCGGCGCTCCTCGAGCTTGCGTTGCCGAGAGAACGTCGTGGGCGCGAGAAAGGCCGCGATGATGCCCAGAATCACGAGTGGATACATCGCCCAGCTCGCGCCGACGATCGAGCTGATCGCGAGGATCGCCACGGCGAACACGAGTCGCGGCAAGTCCCGCCGCTTGCCCGTGAAGGCCGTGCTGGCCATGAGACCGATCGTGACGCCCGCCAAGGGATGCACCACCCAACTCGCCGCCGTGAAGCAAAGCGCGAACATCCCGCCGACCGCCACGAGGATCGGCAGGGGACGTCGCCACGCCGAAGGCACGAAGGCCAGCGAGGCGTACAGCGCGAGCAATCCGGCGGCGAGCGGATGCACCAACCAACCGAGGGCGCTCAGCATCCCCAGCGCCCCGAGAATCACGAACCACGCGGCGAGCACCGCGCCGCCGAGCAGCAACCAGAACATCGAAGCTTTGTCCACGCCTCGAGAGCCGTTCGTCATCGACCCACCTCGCCCTTCACAGTACACGCATCGTGGAGAAAACGGCGAGAAGGAACGGGACTTCCAACGTCCCGTTCCTTCTCGCCTCGCGTGCGTGGTGTTACGGCAAGCTGTCCCAGCGTACGTAATTGGCGATCGCGCGGGCAAGTTTGCTGTTGGCCGCCGTGCCGGGAGTGAATGTTCCGCTGTCGCCGTTTTGGTTGAAGTTGGCCGCTTCCTGCTGGGCTTTTTGCATGGCCGTGGCGTTCGTGCCGCAGTACGCCGCTTCCCAGGCGGCGAACTTGCCCATGCCGCCGCTCGGGACGCTGCCGAACGCCGACGCGTTGAGTTCAGCGGCGAGCAGTTGCTGCAAGAGCTGCATGCGTGATTGGTCGAGCGCCGAGCGCGACTTGTTCTGGCTCGTCTTCGAGATCCCGCTCCAGAAGCCGCCCATGAGGTCGGAAGAACCGGTGACCGTCAAGCTTCCCGCCACGACCGGCTTGCCGCAAAGCGCCATGTCGCCGATTCCGGAGATCGAGGTGACGCCGGGGAAGCTGTTCTTGCCGAGCGCGCCGCCCGTCCACGCGATGAGCGCCAAGTTGGGGTGCGTCGACCAGAAGCCTTGCGTACGCGTCACGCCTTGGCCGGTGTTCTCGAACACGCAGGTGACGGTGTCGCCCATCTTCAGGTTGATGGTGGCCGTCTGGGTGTTCAGGTCGCCTTGGCCCGTGCTGCCGCCTTGACCGCTGACCATGCAGGCGTCGGGCGTGGTCGGGTCGTTCGATCCGCCAATGGCGGTGAGGTACCAGCCGAGTTGCGTGTTCTCGGTCGCCTTGTAGGTTCCCGCGCCGAGGTTCGTCGTAACGTTCTTGTTCGTGTCGCCGGTCGTCGCGCCGGTGAGGGTGAAGCCGGCGGTGTAGCCGCTGCCGGTCGTCGTGAAGGCGAAGCTGCCGTTGGCAGGCGTAGCGTACTTGACGATCACGATCGTGGCGGGCGAGTCGCTGTTGGTGATGGTGCAGGTCTTGTCGTCACCTGCCGCCAAGTTCACCGCGCCGCCGTTCGTCGTCGCGTTCGTCAGGTTGTTCACGCACACGATGCTGTCCTGCGTGTAGCCGTAGGGCAACGGCGTGGCTTCGCTCACGGTGTAGTTGCCCACCGGGTAGGTGTTCGTCACGCCGCTCGTCACGTTGGTCGAGTTCACCTTCAACGTGAAGTCGCTGACGCCCTTGGTGCCGCCGAAGTCGTTGTTCACGACCTTGACCACGGTCAGCTTCGGCAGCTTGAGGTTGGTGAAGACGCACTTCACGGTTTCGCCCGCGTCGAGCTTGAAGGTGGCGGTCTTGGTGCTCACGCTGCCGCTGCTGGCCGTCGCGCTGGCATTGTCGTCACAGACGATGCTGCTCAAGTCCCAACCGGCCGGGACGGCTTCGGTCGAGGTGTACGTGCCGGGCGCCAAGTTGCTCACCACGATGGTTTGGCCGTCACCGATGGAGCCCGCCGCCGTGCCCGTGAAGGCGAAGGTGCCCGAGGCTCCGTCCGGATTGGTCTGCTTCTCGACGATGATGGTGCCGCGCTTCGTGTTGGTGAAGACGCAGTCGAACACGCGGGCGGCGTCGGCCGGGTAATTCACGGTGAAGCTGCACTCGGTGGACGCGCTCGTTTGGTCGAAGCCCGTCTTGGACGTTTCCGTGATGGTGTAGCTGCCTTCTTGCAAAGCGGTCGTGAAGGTCACGGAGCCCGTGCCGGTCGTCGTGACCTTTTCGCCACCTGCCGGAGTGCCGGGGCCCGTCAGGGTCATTTCCCAGCCTGCTTCGGACCCGGCGGGCAAGGTGACCTTGCGGACCTTGGCACTGGCCGGAGGAACGACGTTGGCGAAGCTCACGCTGCCCGAGCAGGACGGCAAGGCGATGGCGGCGGTCTGGTCGCTTTGAGCGGCCCAGCCTGTCGCGGCGTCTTCCTTGACGGTGTAGGTGCCGGGAGCCAGGTTCGAGACCGTGACCGACTTGCTGGTTTCACCGGCGGCGAAGGAGATGGTCGGAGTGGCGACCTCGACGTTGGACGCGTCGTACACGCGGAAGGTGAACGTCTGCGTCTCGTTGCCGCTCAGCACGTTCGGAATCGTCTTGTCGATCGTGAGCTTGACGCGCGCGTCCGACGAGATGTTGACGCTGGCCGACGCGTTTGCCGTGACGCTGCCCGACGTGGTCAGGGTCGCGGTGTCGCTCAGCGTTCCGGTGCTGCTGACGCCTCCGGCCGCGACGTACACGGTCTTGCTGAAGTCGACGTAGCCGCCCGCGCTCAAAGTGCCCGACGTCCAAGTGACGGGGCCGGAAGTCGCGGTGCCAGCGGTGTAGCTCGAGAACGAGCCGCTCGGGCCGGTCGGGGTGAAGGCGAATGAGTCGGTGGAGAACGTGAAGCCCGCGCCGACGAGGCTTTCCACGTCGGAGACGCTGGCCGTCTGGTTGGTGGAAGTCCCGTTGCTTTGCACGGTCGCGCTGGCAGTCGCGGTGGTCGTGCCGGGAACGGCGACGCCGGTCACCTTGTCGGTGTAGCTGGCGGTGGCGATGTCATTGAGGTCGGCGGTGCCCGCCGGAACGAGGAAGCTGTGCGTGAGTACCAACAGCTCGGTGTTCGCGGCGACATCCACTCCGCCCATCGCGGTGCTGATCGTGTCGAGGACGCTGGTGCCGGAACGAATCACGTCGCTCACGTTGACCGTGATCAAGCGGCTGGCGGGGTTCTTGGCATAGATGTTGGTCGTCACCGTGACTTGGCCGCTGGGCGTCGGCGCTCCTTTCGTCCAAGTGACCCGAATCGACACGGGCTTGCTGCGCGGAGCGTTGACGTCGCACGTGTCGGGGAACAGCACGCTCGCCGGGGTCGCGGCCTTGGTGACGTTCCACACCGAGTCGGTGCCTTGGGTGGCGCTCATGTCCTTGCGCAGTTCTTGCGGCAAGATCTCCTTGACGGGAATCGACACGTCCTTCGACCCGATTCCGGCCGTTCCCAAGACCTTGTTCGCCAAGTTCGCGTGCAGCGACGAGCCGGGGAAGAGGTGCGATCCGAGCGCGAGGCGAGCGTAGTAGTCGTACACGCAGGTCGTGTTCCTGGCCTGCGTGACGTTCATGCGGCGGTACAGCGACTTGTCGATCCCGCCCAAGCCGGGCGTGAGGATCTTCGCGGGATCGTCGACGGTGGCGACCGAGCAGCCCGAGGGGCTCGACAAGGCGGTGTTGAGCACCGGAACCGACAGCACGTCGTAGCCGGGTTTGCCGGCGTCCTCGTTGTCGACGACGATCGACACGGTGTACGTCTGGCTGCTGGGGGCCGAGTTTCCCGCCTTGGCGGTCACGCGGTACGGCACGAGGTCGAGTTCGTTCCAACCTTTGCCGAGGTTGCCAGTCGTGTAGGCACCGTCGGGGCAGATGAACTTCCCGCCCGAGTTGGGCAGGGTGATCGTGCCGTTGTTGCGGCATCCTTCCAAGGTGAAGCTCACCGAATCCGGGTCGGCGGCAGGTGAAATGTCGGCGAGCGCGACGATCGGGCTGGGGTCGCGCGCGGCGCTCGCCGAGCTTCCGTTCGGCGCGGAACTGCTGGTCAGACTCGATTGACCGCAGGCGCTCAGCAATGTCAGCGTTCCGGCGGCGAGCATGCCTTTGATGAGGTTGGGTCGACGTGTCCTGTCCCTTGGTGTGATCGACATTGCTTCGCTCCTATTTGCGATGGCGGATTGTCGACTGGGTGTGGGGGTGCCGAGGCGGTGGAGTTAGGTTCTTTGGGCCACGTGAACCTCCATGGGAAGCGGCCGCCGCAGTTTTCGCTGCCGCGTTGGCGTCCTCGAGCGACATGCTCGAACGTTTTTGTTGGCGACCTGTGGCTTCATGCGCTTCACGCTTTTCGCGGGCGTGAAGTGGCACGGTCACGGGCACTGGGGCCGTGAAGGGAGCGTCACCCTGGTATCGGGCGACTTCCCACCTTCACGGCGATCGACTTCGTCGGCGCATACAGTCCCCCTTGCAAGCGCGAAGGGTGGAGGCGCGGCTTCGCCCGGCCTTAGACCGGTGCCGAATGCTCGTGCACTCACCGAGTCGAGCGCTTGCTTTACGTGATCTTTCTTGACGTACATCGCCGCGAAGCAAATGTTCACGCCAGCTCCCCCGAAGCTGTTCTTCGTGCTTTTCGGTCGCGAGCGTGCCGTCGTAGGGGCGGGTGATGGAATGCGACGCTGTGTCCATACGTTAATTCACAAAACAGGACGAGGCATACGAACTTAATAAAGTTCGGGACGCCCGCAAGCTTACGAGGCCCTCACGTCGAACGGATGAGCGGACGGCTCAAGCGTCCCAGACGCGCCTTAGGCGTGAGAGCCCCTTCACGCGCCTAGGCCATCAACATCGATCCTCGTGCCTTCCATGGAAGTACGGTCAGACTTCGACGAAATTCCCCCATTTCATCGCGTTTTTAGGCTCATGAGGAGGGTTAATCGCCATACCGAAAAGGAGAGGAGGGACGCTCGGCTTAGCCAGCGTCCCTCCTCTCCTTGGTTTTCTCGGTCCCGGCGTTACTTGCGGAAGCTGGGATTGAGGACCTTCTTGCGAAGGCGAATCGACTGCGGGGTGATCTCGACGAGTTCGTCGTCCGCGATGTACTCCAGCGCGTCCTCCAGCGACAGGCGACGCGGCGGAATCAAGGTCAGCGCTTCGTCGGCGCCCGCCGAGCGGACGTTCGTGAGCTTCTTGTTCTTGTTGACGTTCACGTTCATGTCCTGCTCGCGCGCGTTCTCACCGACGATCATGCCGACGTAGACGTCCGTGCCGGGGTCGATGAAGAAGGTGCCGCGGTCTTGCAGCTTGAAGATGGAGTACGCGAAGGCGTTTCCGTCTTCCATGGCGACGAGGCTGCCGTTCTGGCGCGTCTTGAGTTCGCCTGCCCACGGCGCGTAGCCGTCGAAGATGTGGCTCATGATACCTTCGCCTTGCGTCATGGAGAGGAATTGCGTGCGGAAGCCGAACAAGGCGCGCGACGGGATCTTGAACTCGATGCGCACGCGGGTGCCTTGCGGCTCCATGTTCACGAGTTGACCCTTACGGCTGGAGAGCACGCCGATGACGGTGCTGGAGAACTGCTCGGGCACATCGAGGACGAGGTGTTCGATCGGCTCGTGCTTCACGCCGTCGATGTCGCGCGTGATGACTTGCGGCGCGCCGACTTGCACTTCGTAGCCTTCGCGGCGCATTGTCTCGAGCAAGATCGAGAGGTGCAGTTCGCCGCGGCCCGACACCTTGAACTCGTCCGGGCGAATCTCGTCGACGCGCAACGACACGTTCGTCATGACTTCCTTCTTCAGGCGGTCGTTGAGGTGACGGCTCGTGACGTACTTGCCTTCCTTGCCCGCGAAGGGCGAGGTGTTCGGCTGGAAGACCATGGACACGGTCGGTTCGTCCACGGTGATGATCGGCAAGGCCTCGGGATCGGCGAGATCGGCGACCGTCTCGCCGATCTGCGCGTCCTCGATGCCCGCGAGGGCCACGATGTCGCCCGCGCCGACTTGATCGGCTTCGATGCGCCGCAAGCCGAAGTGCGTGAACGGCTGCACGACGCGCACCTTCGTCATCGTGCCGTCCTTGTGCATCAAGTTGACGAACTCGCCGCGCTTCACCTTGCCGCGCTTGACGCGGCCCACGACGATGCGACCGAGGTACTCGGAGTAGTCGAGGTTCGTGACGAGCATCTGGAAGGGCGCTTCGAGGTCGACGTCGGGCGCGGGGATGTGCTCGAGCACGGTCTCGAACAGCTCGTGCATGTCGTCTTGAGGCGCCTCGATGTTCGTGTACGCCTTGCCGTCACGCGCGATCGCGTAGATGATCGGGAAGTCGAGCTGGTCGTCGCTCGCGCCGAGTTCCGCCATGAGGTCGAACGTGAGGTTCACGACTTCCTCGGGGCGGGCGTCCTGTCGGTCGATCTTGTTGATGACGACGATGGGCTTGAGGCCGAGTTCGATCGCCTTGCGCAGCACGAAGCGCGTCTGGGGCATCGGGCCCTCGGCGGCGTCGACGAGCAGGAGGCATCCGTCGACCATGCCGAGGACGCGCTCGACTTCGCCGCCGAAGTCGGCGTGGCCGGGGGTGTCGACGATGTTGATCTTGACGCCCTTGTACTCGACGGCGGTGTTCTTCGCGAGGATCGTGATGCCGCGTTCTTTCTCGAGGGCGTTCGAGTCCATGGCGCGCTCGGCGATCTCCTCGCCGTGCTTGAGTTCGAGGGTTTGCTTCAACAGGCCGTCGACGAGCGTCGTCTTTCCGTGGTCGACGTGCGCGATGATCGCGATATTCCGGTATTCCATACAACTCCTTCGCTCGTTCTCGCGCCGCGCCCACAAGGCGTTCAGACCCTGACAGCAAAAAAGCCGCGCGGCGAGTGCGGGCATTCCAAGCGAGTATTGTATCCCATTTGGGCTCGTTCGGTCACGCTCCAAGTCACGTTCGGGCGAACGGAAGCGGCGGACCCCGACGTCTCGGCGGTCGTTCGCCGTGCTGAACCGCGCCCTCGCCGTGGTCCCAAGTCAAGAAGGTCGTGCGCGCCGAAACGGGCCGACGTCACGCGGGCCGTACGGACCGATGGCGTTTCATGAACCTCGACGAAGGAAGTGCCAAGGACGTGCAGCATGACTTGGCGGCGCTCCCGTCCGCGGATCGCGTGCGTCGGGGCGATGAAGCGCACCGTGCACGTCGCGGCTTCCTCCTCTCGCCGAGCGAAGCGACCGATTCGGCGGTGCCGGACGCGGCGGTCGTGGGCTTTCGGGCTTTGCTCATGCTCTTCCGACGAGGCCGTGGGAGAATGTATATACCGCTGCGTATGCACGGTGTGGCTCGCCCCCGACGGGGACGGGTCGCGGAGAACGTCGGCACGAACGGCGTTTTCCACGTCACGGAGGTGAGTTCGCCGTCCGTTTCCAGAAGGCCGCGTTCGGGTGGTTTCGTGCGTCACGCCCGGCCTGCGAAGCGGCGGAAGTTATGCGAGGACCGTTCTCGCGAAGTTCGTCGGTGCTGTTCGGCTTTTACGCTCTTCTCGGGTTCGTCGACGCCAGTTTCGGAGTCGCGTACCACACCTTGTTGCAGAAGTACAACTTGGACATGGCAGCGCTCGCCGCCGCCCTCCTGTGGGGTACCGCGGCGGCGTTGCCTCTTTTATGGTACGGAGGTCGCCTGCTCGGTCCGCGCTCCAAGCGGTCGGCGCTGCGACTCGTCGGACTCGCCGTGCCCCTCCTCGCGTGGTCGATCCTGCTCGCGCCGAGCGCGGCCGTGTTCCTCGTCGGCGTGGCAGGTCTGCTCGTCGTGACGGCCCTGCTCGACATGAGCGCGAGCGGCGCCGCGCTCGACTTGGAGGCGAGCGGACGCCCGCCGCTGTTGGGCCGCGTGCAGTCAGGCTTCGCGGTGGGCGCCGTGAGCGGCGCGCTGCTCGGCGGACTGCTCGTCGAGGCGAACTTGGGCGTGCTGCTGGGCGCGTTCGTCACCGTCGTCGCCGCGCCGTTGCTGCTCGGTTCGCGGGCCTTACCGAAAGGCGGGCGGATCGTTTCGAGCGCGAACGGGGCGCCGAAGGTCGCGTCGCGTCTCACGCTCGCCGTCATCGGCGGGGCGGCCCTCGTCGCGTACTACGCCGAGGGAATGATGCAGTCTTGGAGCGCGACCTTTTTGCAGCGCGACCTCGGCGCGAGCGCGAACGCAGCGGGCTTGCTGGCGGGCGCGTACTACGTCGCGTTCGGCGTCGGAGCGGCGCTGTCGTGCGTGGCGCGGCGAACGTGGGGCACGCGGGGTTCGCTCCGTCTCCTCGCGATCGGAGCGGCGTCGTGCGCCGTGGCGCTCGTCAACGCGTCGGAGTGGTCGCTCGCCGCGCTCGCGTTGCTGGGGCTGGGCGTGACGATCGCCGGGTTGATTCCGATCCTGCTGTCGTGGGGAGCGAACGCGGGGCTGGGCGCAGGCGCGGCGGGCTTCGTGTCGACCTTCGCGTACGCGGGCATGCTGCTCGAACCGCTCGCCGTGCGCTTCAGCGGCGACTCGTTGCGGCCCGTGCTGCTGACGCTGCCACCGCTGTTGTTGCTCGTGGCGGGCGCGACGTTCTTGAAGCCCGCCGAGAAGGCGGTGCTGCTTCCCGCGGGGGACTGAGCGCGACCGTCCCGCCTCGAAGGCGTCTCCTTCGAGGCGGGACGCGGACGCCTTCACTCGAAGCGGCGCACCTGAACGGCGAAGCGGCCAGCGACGTCTTCACGCCACGCGATGAAGGTCGCTCCGTCGGGCGTCACCGTCACGGCGGGCGAGCGGGCGTCACGCGCCGAGTCGAGGTTGAGCGGGCCGACGTCGCGCCACGTCTCCCCCGTCCAGTGCGCGACGTGGACTCGCCCGACGCCCGCTCGCTCCTCGATCCAGGCCACGACGGGCCGTCCGCGGGAGTCGAGGGCGAGCGAGGGCGAGGAGGCGGTGTCGACGTTGAGCGCGCCGCCCAAGGGCGTCCAGGCGTTCTTGTCGAGGCGAGAGACGTAGAGGGTGTCACGGCCGTTCAAGTCTTCGAGCCACGCCACGATCGGCCGACCCGCCGCGTCGAGGGCGAGGCGCGGCGTCGTCATGTAGGCGCGCGCGCGGCGGTACAGCGGCGGGCCGAGACGCGTCCAGCCGCCGGGTCCCTCGCGCCACGCGAGAATCTCGGCGCTGACCAAGCCGCCTTCGAGCCATACGGCCGTGCCGCGCCCGCTCGCGTCGAGAACGAGGCTGGGTTGCCGCGCGTACACGCCGGGCGTGTTGAGGCGGTCACTGCGCGCCCACGTGTCGGCGGCCGCGTTCCAGCGGCGGCGTGTGAGGTTGCTGCCGAATCCGTTGCGAGGCAGTTCTCCCCAAATGATCGTCGGCTCGCCGTTCCACGCGGCGACCGCGCGGGTCTTGGCGGCTTGCGGAGACGAGATGCCGATGTAACGCGACTGCCAGTTCGTCCACGCGCCGCCTTGCCACGCTCGGAACTCCACGACGTCGTTGTCGCCGTAATTCTCGTTCCAGGCGAGCACGGGCGTTCCACGCTCGTCGAGGGCGAGGTTGAGGTTGGCGGCGGGTCGGGGCCGCTTGTAGTTGAGGATATTGCCGAGGGCGGTCCACGCGCCGTTTTCGAATTGCCAAGCGCGCACGGCCCGAGCGACGAAGGGTCCCTTGTCGCTCATGGCGCGGCCCTCGTCGGCGATCAAGGCGAGGGTGACGCGACCGTCTCGGTCCGAGGCGATCTGCACGTCACGTACGGAACCGAGGGCGCCGAGGGCGGGCGAAGCGAGCACGACGGGACGGTCGGCGCCGCCGGCGAGGGCGAGGCCGAGAAGGGCGGACAGCGACGAAACGGCGAGCGGCGAGCGGAGCGTGCGCGGCATACGACCTTTCTCGCGCCGAAACAAGCGGCGCGTGTCATGCGGGAAGTCGACGTTCATTGTGCCGCGCCGTCGCCGGGTCGGCAACGCACGCACGGCATGAAGCGCGTTCCCGTTCATGCGTTTTCCGCATGGAACGTCACGTGCCGTCTATGATGAGCGCGTGATCGACTTCGTGATCGACGCGGCGAGCTCCGCCATTCCTCAATTGTCGAGCGTGCAACTTCTGGTCGTCGTGCGCGTCGCCGAGCTCGGAAGTTTCGGGGAGGCGGCGGCGCAACTCGGCGTCGCGCAGTCGAGCGTGAGCCGAGCGGTGCAAGCGGCGGAAGTCGAGCTTGGCGCGGTTCTCTTCGAGCGTGGCCGCTTCGGCGCGCGACCGACCGTCGCCGGGACGCGCGTCGTGGCGCACGCTCGAAGAGCGCTCGACGCGTTGGAAGCCATGAGGCGTCATGGCGGCGAAGCGGTGGCGGGCGAATTGAGGATCGCGGGCTGCCGCAGCGCCCTGCGGCACCTCGTGACGCCCGAGTTGGCGACGCTGGGGCGGACGTACCCCGAGGTGCGGCTCGTCGTGCGCGACACGTCGGGCGAGCACGACGAGATCGAGGCGCTCGTCGCGAGCGGCGAGGCGGACATCGGTTTGGGGCGCTTGCCGATGCGGCCCGAACTCGTCTCGACGCCACTCGTGGACGACGAGTACCTCGTCGTGACGTCCGACGGCGCGCCGCCCTTGGCGACGTGGGACGCCCTGCTCGCCGCGCCGTTCGTGGTGTGCGAGGAAGACTGCGCGCCGTTCGTTGCCGCGCACGTGCACGCGCACACGGGGCGACGTCTGGAGCCGAGCGTCAGGCTACGAGATCCGCACGTCGCGCTCGGTCTCGTCGCGCAAGGGCAAGGATTCACGGTGCTGTCGCGCCTCGTGCTGGAGCCCTTCGTGCCAGGAGTCCGGGGAGCGTCGCTTCCGGCGCCGTTGTGGCGAACGCTGGGGGCGGTGGTTCGTCCGCAAGCGCAAGGGTCGCCGCTCGTCGACGTCTTTCGCACCGCCGTGCTCGCGCCGTCCCTGGCGAGATTGCGGCGCGGCGGGCTCGCGCGCGAGTTGCGCTTCCCGGCGGGCCGCTAGAGTACCTGCATGTCCTTCTCGTTCGACTGGTCCACCTTGACGCCCCTCACTCGCACGCTCGGCACGGGCGGCGTCCTGCGCACCGAGCCCGACGATTTCGTCGTGGAGGAAGTGCCGCTGTACACGCCGAGCGGTGAAGGCGAACACGTGTACGTCCGCCTGCGCAAGACGGGTCACACGACGGCGTTCGTCGCCAAGGAGATCGCTCGGCAACTCGACGTGAAGCTCGAACGCATCGGAATCGCGGGCCTGAAGGATCGTCACGCCGTCACGACGCAGTGGCTGAGCTTGCCCGACAAGGCCGAGCGTCGCCTCGAACGGTTCTCGATGGAAGGCGTGGACGTCTTGGAGGTCGCGCGGCACGGCAACAAGCTCGGCATCGGACATCTGCGCGGCAATCGCTTCACGGTGCGAGTTCGCGGCGCGCGAGGCGAAGAGACCGTCGCGACGGCGATTCTCGACGAGCTCGTGCGGCGCGGCGTCCCGAATTACTTCGGACCGCAACGCTTCGGCTTGGGCGGCCTCAACGCCGAGGAGGGATTGCGCGTGCTGCGCGGCGAGTCGCGCACTCGCGATCCGCGCGTGCGACGCTTTCTCGTGTCGAGCGTGCAAAGCGTGCTGTTCAATGCCTGGCTCTCGGCGCGCATGGAGCGCGGATGGTTCGACGCGGTGCTGAGGGGCGACATGGCCAAGAAGCACGACACGGGCGGAGTCTTCCGCGTGGAGGACGCCGCCGCCGAGTCCGAGCGCGCGGCACGCGGAGAGATCAGCGCGACGGGCACCCTCTTCGGGCGAAAGGTGAAGCCGTTGACGGACGAAGCGGGCGACTTGGAGCGCGAGATTCTGGACCGATTCGGCTTGACGCCCGAGGTGTTCGCGTCGCGCCGCGGAGACCGCCGCTTGTCCCGGGTGTTTTTGGAGGACGCGCGCGTGGCGTCCGCCGAGGACGGTTTCACGGTGTCGTTCTTCTTGCCGCGCGGCAGTTTCGCGACCTCGGTGCTGCGCGAGGTGATGAAGGTGGACGTGGACGTCGCGGGCGGAGCAAACGAGGATGACGCGCACGGCGAAGACGACGTAGAGTGATGAGGTCATGAAACGTTTGGGACGCAGCTTCGTCATGCTTGTCTTGGCGGTGTCGAGCGCGGCCGCCGCGCCGCTCGTGCCGAGGGCCGTCTTGAAGCCCACGACGGGCGGAGTCCTCGTCGAAGCCGCGCTGTCGAACGTCGGCGAAGGCGACGTCCTGACGGGCGTGTGGACGGCGAACGCGAAGGCGAACTTGCTGGAGTGCGCGCCGCGTTGCCGAGTCGTGGCGAGCGTGCCGCTCTCGGTCGGCACGACCCTCGGCGCGCGGACACGCTTCCGCGTCGTCTTGGGTGGCCGCTTCCGACTCGGGCAGAAGGTGGGGTTGCTGTTCTCGTTTCGCGGTCGCGTCGCGGCGGTCGAGGCGACGGTGACCCGGTGAACGAGGACTTGTGGCGGGCGTTCGAGCAAGCCACGTACGGCACGCGCGAGGAACGCTTCGCCCTGAGCGACGCGCCGAGCGGAAGGCCTTCGTGGGCGAACGGGACGTGGGGCATCGTGACGGCTTGGAATCCGAGCGGCGAGCGTACGCCCGAGCGCCTCAACGAATGGAGGCAGGGAGAATTGCGGCGCGGGGTCGAGGCGCTCGGGCGCTCGCCGCTCGACGGGGTGAACGGTGAGGGCGAATGGGAGGAGGCGTCGCTGATCGTCGTCGGAGCGTCGCTGCGCGAAGTGCGGACGCTCGGCGCGCGGTTCGATCAGGCGGCGGTCGTGTGGGGCGTCGGGCGGCGCGTTGCCGTCGTGGCGTGCGGGGACGTCGGCGTTCGTCGCGCGTGGGTATGAAGTCTGCTTTAATGCGTGTTCGATCTATGGGCGCTTCCTTCGACTTTTCCTTGCCGGTCGCCAAGGCGGCCGTGGTGCGGCTCGGCGTCGATATCAGCCCCGAGGTGCTCGCGCGTTACGCGGTCGGACTCGCCAACGCGCGCGGCGGGACCATCCTCGTCGGCGTCGGCCCCGACGGGCCGCAGGACGCCTCGGACATTCATCCGCTGCAAGTAACGCACGCGATTTTCGAGCTCACGAGCGGCAAGCTCAGCGTGAACGTGCGTCACGAGCCGCTCGGAGGAGTGCGCGTGCTGTCGGTGCACGTTCCGCAAGCGCCGTACCTGCTCGCCACGCTCGAAGGCGAGGTCGTCGCGTGGGACGGCGCGCACCTCGTGCCGGTGAGCGCGTTGCCGCACGAACCGCTGGTGCAACCCGACTTCACGGAATCGGTGCCGCCGCACGCGTCGCTCGCCGATCTCGATCCCTTCGAGGTGGCGAGGTTGCGTTCGATGGGACGAAAGGGCAACCTCGCGTCGCTCGCCGACCTCGACTTTCTGCGCGAACTCGGCTTGATTCGCGACGTGAACGGCGAAGCGAAACCCACCGTGGCGGGCATCTTGATGGCGGGCACGTCGGACGCGTTGAAGGCGTACGTGCCGCAAGCGGAGGTGTGTTACTACCATCACGCCACGTCCGACGTGGAGTTCCAGTTTCGCGAGGATCTGCTTCGCCCTCTTCCGGCCTTGTTGCTGCGCCTCTCGGAGCTCGTGCAGGCCCGCAACGCCTTCACGCCCGTGCAAGTCGGTCTTTTTCGCATCGAGGTGTGGGATTACGACGAGGCGGTGTACCGCGAGGCGATCCTCAACGCGCTCGCACACCGCGATTACACGCTGCGCGACGTCGTGCACGTCCACCACTTCCCGGACCGCCTCGAAATCATGAATCCCGGCGGCTTTCCGGGTGGAATCACGTCGGAGAACATCTTGCGCCACGCGCCGAAGCGGCGCAATCCGCTGCTCGCCGAGTCGCTCGCACGGCTCGGCTTCGTGGAGCGCGCGGGCGTGGGGGTCGACAAGATGTACTCGCTGATGCTGCGTCACGGCAAAGAACCGCCCGAGTTCACGACGTACGAGGACGCGGTGACGTTGACGCTGCACAATCCCGGCTTCGACGCGGAGTTCGTGCGCTTCGTGGCGCGCAAGCAAGAGGAGATGCAGACGCTGTCGCTCGACATGCTGATCGTGCTGAGCGTCCTCGGACGCGAGGGCGACGTGCCGCGTGCCGCGCTCGCGCGGGCGCTGCAACTGCCCGAGGAGCGCACGCCGAGGCTGCTCGCCATGATGGAGGAGCGCGGCCTCGTCGTGAAGTCGGGACGCGGGGCGAACACGACGTACGCCTTGTCGAGCGACGCCCGCGGCGCGCTTCGTCGGTCGGCGCCGAGCGCCGCCGTGGAGCGTGCCGAGCGGACGGGGCGTCCTCGCCGCGCCGGGTCGTCGCGCGAAGCGGCCCTCGCGCTCGCGAGCCGTCCGGAGGGCGCGTCGAACGGAGACGTGCGGCGAGAACTCGGCTTGTCGACGCAAGGCGCGTGGCGCGTGTTGCGCGCCCTCTTGGACGCGGGCGTCGTGGAACGCCGCGGACGCGGTCCGAAGAACGCTCGGTACTTCCGCCGCGTCTCATGAGAAGGCGTGCATAGGGTTGCACTTGAACGTTTCAGCGTGCTGGACGACTTCGTTCGGCAATGGGTTTCGTTTGACATTTCGTAAACGCTCAGTGTAGGCTGCCATCGTCAACATACCAGGACTTGGAATCGGTTCCGGCTTCGCTCGGTCCGCATCCGCACCAGGTTGACCTCTGGGAGGAAGCTATGAAAAAAGCTCTTACCGTCGGCCTCACCTTCGCTCTGTCCGCGCTCGGCGCGGCCTCGGCGCAAGGCGTCACGATCACCATCGCCTGCGGCGCGGTCGGCCAAGAACTCGAGTTCTGCCGGTCGGGATCGGACGCATGGGCCAAGAAGACGGGCAACACCGTCAAGATCCTTCAGTCGCCCAACCTCACCAACGACCGCTTGGGTCTGTACCAGCAGCAACTCGCCGCGCGCAGCAGCGACATCGACGTCTACCAGATGGACGTGATTTGGCCGGGCCTGCTCGCCCAGCACTTCATCGACCTCAAGCAGTACATCCCCGCGGCGGAAGTCAACGCGCACTTCCCCGCCATCATCCGTAACAACACCATCGGCGGCAAGCTCGTCGGGATGCCTTGGTTCACGGACGCCGGCGTGCTGTACTACCGCACGGACCTGCTGCAGAAGTACGGCTTCAAGAACCCCCCGAAGACGTGGGCGGAGCTCGAGCGTCAAGCGCGCACGATCCAAGCCGGTGAGCGCAAGTCGAACAACCGCTTCGTCGGCTTCGTCTTCCAAGGCCGCAACTACGAAGGTCTCGCGTGCGACGCGCTCGAGTGGATCTCCTCGTTCGGCGGCGGCTCGGTCATCGACGCGAACGGCAACGTCACCATCAACAACGCCGGCGCGCGCAACGCGCTGCGCACCGCCGCGAGCTGGGTCGGCACCATCGCCCCGTCGGGCGTCACGACGTACGACGAGGAAGCGGCCCGTAACGTCTTCCAAGCAGGCAACGCCGCCTTCATGCGCAACTGGCCGTACGCCTGGGCGCTGGCTCAAGGCGAAGGCTCGGCCGTTCGCAGCAAAGTCGGCGTCGTCGCCTTGCCGGCGGGCACCGGAACCGGCGCGCGCAGCGCCGGCACCCTCGGCGGATGGCAGCTCGGCGTGAGCGCCTACAGTCGGAACCAGAAGGTCGCCGCCGACCTCGTGCGTTACCTCACGGGCCGCGAGGAGCAAAAGCGCCGCGCGGTCGAAGGTTCGTACAACCCGACGATCGCGGCGCTTTACAAGGACCAAGACGTCCTCAAAGCCGTGCCGTTCTTCGGCAGCCTCTACAACGTGTTCACGAACGCGGTGGCGCGCCCGTCGAGCCCGACGGCCAGCAAGTACAACCAAGTGTCGAACCAATTCGCCTCGGCAGTGTACGCCGTGCTCACGAAGCGTCAAACGCCCGAGCAGGCGCTCAGCGGACTTCAAACGTCCCTGACCCGCCTCAAGGGCGCCGGCTTCCGTTAAACGACGGTTCGTCGACATGGTGGGCGCTCCATGCTGGAGCGCCCACGTTCGATTACCGACGTGACGGCCGAGCGCTTCGCATAAAGCTTCTTCGAAGTCGATCAAGGACGCTTCCGCACAGGTCACTTACCGTAAGGAGAATCATGGCAACTTCCTCGCTTCCCACGTCCACGCGCCGTCCCGGCATCGAACGGGCTCGGGCGCGCACCGCCGTCTGGCTGCTCGTGCCGACCCTTCTCGCGATCGCGTTCGTCGCCGGATATCCGTTGTTCCGTACGATCTATCTGTCGTTCACCGACGCCAACCTCGGATCGACGGACGCTCCTCGACTCGTCGGCTTCTCGAACTACGCCTCGCTGCTCGCCGATCCCGCTTGGTGGGGTGCGGTTCGCAACACGGTCGTGTTCACGGTGTTTTCCGTGGGCTTCGAGTTCGTCCTCGGCCTCGCGTTCGCGCTCGTCATCAACTCGAAGTTTCGTGGTCGCGGCCTCATGCGAACGGCGATTCTCGTGCCGTGGGCCATTCCGACGGTGGTGAGCGCCCAGATGTGGTCGTGGATGTACAACGACAACTTCGGCGTCGTCACCGACATCCTGCTGCGCCTCGGCGTGATGCAACCCGGGGAGTCCCTGCTCGCCAATCCCATCACTGCCCTGCCCGCCATCATCGCCGTGGACGTTTGGAAGACCGCTCCGTTCGTGGCTCTGCTGCTGCTCGCGGGCCTGCAAAGCATTCCGAGCGACATGTACGAGGCGGCGGACGTGGACGGCGCCAGTAAGGTCACGCAGTTCTTCCGCCTCACGCTGCCCCTGCTCGTGCCGGCGATTCTCGTGACGTTGATCTTCCGAACGCTGGACGCCTTGCGCGTCTTCGACGTGATCTTCGTCATGAAAGGCTATGCGCCCGAGTCCGTGTCGATGAGCGCGTTCGCACGTCAGCAACTCGTGGACTTCCAGTTGCTCGGCGCGGGCTCGGCGGCTTCCGTCCTGATCTTCCTCGTCGTGATGATCTTCACGGTGATCTACGTGACGAGCCTTCGCGTGAAGTTCGACTGAGGTGACGCCATGAAAAAGAACTCGCCTCTTCAATTGCTCGGCAACATCGCCTTCTGGATCGTCGTGCTCGTCATCTTGTTCTACGTGCTGTTCCCGTTCTACTGGGCCATCAACACGTCGCTCAAGGCGCCGCAGTCGCTCAGCCAGACGCCGATTCAGTACCTGCCCGTCCAATTCCACGTTCAAAACTACTTCGACGTCTTCACGAACCAGCCGTTCGGGCGCAATCTTCTCAACTCGCTCGCCGTCGCCGTCGGGACGGTCATCCTGAGCTTGCTGCTGTCGGTGCTCGCCGCGTACGCGCTCGGACGCTTCCGCTTCCGAGGCAAGGCCGCGATGATGTACACGATTCTCGCGGTGTCCGTGTTTCCGCAAATCGCGGTGCTCGGCGGTCTTTTCTCGTTCATTCGTCAAGCCGGGCTGTACAACACATGGGGCGGCTTGATCTTCTCGTACATGATCTTCACGTTGCCGTTCACGGTGTGGGTCTTGACGTCGTTCGTGCGCGACATCCCCGGCGAACTCGAGGAAGCGGCCCTCGTGGACGGCGCGTCTCCCCTGCAGACGCTGTTCAAAGTGCTGCTGCCCGTCATGACGCCCGCCCTCGTGACCACGGGCCTGCTCGCGTTCATCAACGCGTGGAACGAGTTCTTGTTCGCCCTCACGTTCACGTCCGACAACAACGCCCGCACCGTGCCGCCCGCCATCGGGTTGTTCTCGGGCGCGAGTCAGTACGAGTCGCCGTTCGCGCAGATCATGGCGGCCTCCGTCATCGTGACGATCCCGCTGATCGTCCTCGTGCTGGTCTTCCAGCGCAACATCGTCTCGGGCCTCACGGCCGGCGCCGTCAAAGGTTGAGCGCTTCTCCCCTGCCTCCTCGCTCCTCGCGGGCGAGGAGGCTTCTACGTCAAGTGGCTTAGCCTTTCGCGGGTCGGGTAACCTGGCTCGCATGACGCAACCCAACTCGGACACGCCGTCGGCGTCCGCTCTGCACGCCGACAACATCGTCACGACGCATCACACCTTGAGGCTCGGAGATCGCAAGCTGAAGTACACGGCTCGCGCGGGCACGCTCGTGTTGCGCGAGGAAAGCGCCGACAAGGACGGAAAGTCCGAGGGCCTCAAGGCGAAAGCCGAGGTGTTCTTCGTGGCGTACACGCTCGACGACGCGCCTCAAGGCCGCCCTCTCACCTTCTCGTTCAACGGCGGCCCCGGTTCGAGCTCGGTGTGGCTGCACCTCGGTCTGCTCGGTCCGAAGCGCGTGAAGATGGGCGACGCGGGAAACCTCTTGCCGCCGCCGTACGACTTGATCGACAACGAGCACACGCTGCTCGACGTCACCGACCTCGTGTTCGTCGATCCGATCGGAACGGGCTACTCGCGCGCCGTGCAAGGCGAGGCGGACAAGGCCTTCCACGGCTTCAAGCGTGACATCGAAAGCGTCGGAGATTTCATTCGTACGTTCGTGTCGCGCGAAAAGCGCTGGCTGAGCCCGAAGTTCCTGATCGGCGAAAGTTACGGCACCACGCGCGCGGCGGGCCTCAGCGGCTACCTCGGCGAGCGTCACGGCTTGTTCCTCAACGGAATCATGCTGGTGTCGAGCATCCTCGACTTCGGCACGGTTCGCGAAGCGCCCGGCAACGACCTTCCGTTCGTGCTGATGCTGCCGACGATGACGGCCACCGCCTGGTACCACGGCAAGATCGACGGCGACTTGCCGAAGTTGCTCAACGCGTCGGAAGCGTTCGCGAGCGGACCGTACCTGGCAGGACTGTTCAAGGGAGCGAAGCTCGGCGGCGAGGAGCGAAGCGCGGTGCGGCGCGACCTCGCTCGGTTCACGGGCCTGAGCGAGGACTTCGTGGAGCGGTGCGATCTGCGCGTCAGCTTGGAGCGCTTTCAAACGGAACTGCTGCGCGAGCGAGGCGTCACGGTCGGACGCCTCGACAGCCGTTTCGTCGGCAAGAACCGCGACTTGGCGGCGACGCGCACCGAGTACGACCCGAGCTACTCGGCCATTCAAGGTCCGTACACGGCGGCGATGAATCACCTCGTGCGCGGCGAACTCGCCTTCGAGAGCGACTTGCCGTACGAGATCTTGTCGTTCAAGGTCTTTCCGCAGTGGAGTTACGCGGAGTTCGAGAATCGCTACGTCGACGTCAGCGATACGCTTCGGCGCGCGATGAACCAGAATCCCGCCCTTCGCGTGCACGTCGCGAGCGGCTACTTCGACTTCGCCACCCCGTACTACGCGGCGAAGTACACCTTCTCGCACCTCGGCGTCGACGCGGACACCGAGGGCCGCGTCGAGTTCTGCGAGTACCCGGCGGGACACATGATGTACGTTCACGAGGAAAGCTTGGCGCGACAACGACGCGACCTCGGCGCCTTCATCGAGCAACGAGGCTAAGGGATCAAGGAGACGTTCGGCGCCGCCCTTCGGGGCGGCGCCTTCAGCTGCGGGCTCGGACGAAGCCGCCCTTGACGAGCTCGCTCATCACGGCTTCGAGTTCGTGCAGTGCGGCGTCGGAGCGCAGAGAGTACTCGGCGGGCGTGAGCCCCTCGGCGATCGCGCGCAGGACGGCCGTCGCGCCATGTCCGAACTGCTGACGAAACTGCTGGTGAATCGTCGTGATGGGATTGAGCGAATCCTTGCCGCGTAACGTGAGGACGTAGTTCTGATGCGCCCAGCCCGCCAAACTCTTGGGCAGGATGAGGGTGTTGGGCCGAAGCGGGGCCGGGAACGCGCCCTCGTACGGCAAGCGAACGGGCAAACGCGCCAAGACGGCGCCCGACACGTAAAAGGACGCCCCGGTCGCGTCGACGTGAAGGCCGGTGAAGTCCTCGGTGAGGTTGAACTTCCAAGCGCGACTGCCGACGCCCGACAGGGCGTGCGCGATGTCGCGTTCGAGCACGTACGCCCCGAGGGGCGCTCCGGCGAGAAAGAGGTTGAGGAGGTCGGCGAGGGCGGCGTCGGCGGTGTTCTGCCCGCTCGCGGCGGCGACCGCGCGTCCTTCGAAGATCAGCACGAAGGCGTCTTGCCCGTCGAGCGTCGCGTGCAAATAACCGTACCACTGCGTGTCGAACAGGTGCCGCAAAAAGGCGTGCAGATCGCAAAAGCTCGCCGAGAGGCCCCAGAACGCGGCTTTGGCGCGCGGCAGGAAGCGTCCGAGGAACGGCGCGGCGTCGGGAAAGCGTGGGCTGAGTTCGATAGGTTGCGTCAAGGCGTGTCTCCTCGGTATCGGGCGGCGAGGGCGACGTAACGAGCCGCGTGCCCGGAAGGCGGCGCTTCGCGAACGACGCGGGCGGGCACGCCCACGGCGAGCATGCCGGGTGGAACGCGAACTCCTTCGGGCAGCAAGGCCCCGGCGGCGAGCACCGCTCCTTCGCCGAGCGAGCTTCCGTTGAGCAGCACCGCGCCCATTCCGACGAGGCTGCCCTTGGCGAGGTGCGCGCCGTGCACGACCGCGCGGTGGCCCACCGTGACGTCCTCGGCGAGGACGCACGGAAAGCCGGGATCGGCGTGAAGCACGGCGCCGTCTTGGACGTTGCAGCGCGGTCCGACCACGATGTCCTCGGTGTCGCCGCGCAGCACCGCCCCGAACCACACCGACGCGGCCTCGTGCACGGTGACGCGACCGATCACGTCGGCGCTCGGCGCGACGAACGCGCTTGTCGCCACGCTCGGCGCATGACCTTCGAACTCGTAGCGTCCCATGGATCCTCCGAACTCACGTCACGTTCGCGTGACGAAGCGCTTCTTTCAACAATGCCTTGTCTTCAGGATAGCTTAACAGTTCGAGAGCGGTGCTCGGCGCGAAGAAGCCTCCGTCGTCGAAGAGCGTCTCGAGCACCGTGACGCTCGGCGCGGCGCGCATCAAAAACCAGTGGATCTCGCGGGCGACGCCACGGTCGTTGGTGTAGCGCGTCGGTGACAGCGGCGCGAAGATCGAGGCGGTGACGCCCGTTTCCTCCTTCACTTCGCGCACCGCCGTCTGCTCGACGCGCTCGCCGGGATCGATGTGGCCTTTGGGAAAGGTCCAACCGCCACTGCGGTACCGTACGAGCAGCACTTCGTTCTCGGCGTTCAGAACGACGCCGCCCGCTCCGAGCTCCTTCGCGTCCATGGCGGGAGTGTACCGCGAAGCGCGTTCGTGCGCTCGGCCAGCGTCCGGGCACGGGCGGCTTTCGCGTTTGACATCGAGAAAAGTGCCCACAATAATGACAAGCGTTCCAAGTCCAGACAAAGTCCCGACGGTCCGCGTGGTCGTCGCGACGACGTCGAAGTTTCTTCTTGGAACGACGAGGAGTTTCATGGCTCAAGGTCGAGTGAAGTGGTTCAACGTCGAGAAGGGCTACGGGTTCATCGAGTACCCCGGTCACCCCGACGTGTTCGTGCATTACAGCGCCATCCAGACGAGCGGCTTTCGCAAGCTCAACGAAGGCGACGAAGTCGAGTTCGAGCTGGAAAACGCCTCGAACGGCAAGGGCCCGCAAGCGAAGAACGTCTCGGTGACGAGCGCCGCGCCCGAACCCGCGTCGCGCGGTCGCTGGTAACGTCGTCCTTTCGTGACGCGGGCCCGAACGGGCCCGCGTTCTTTTCGCGTTTTCCGAAAAGGCGCGGCCATTTGCGTGCGGCCGCCGCGCGTGATCTCGTACACTGAGAAGAGCATGAGTAGCCCCGCCTTCGAAGAGCGCGTCGTCGGCCGCGTTCGGCCCGTCGGCGCCGAACACCCTCTGAGCTTCACGGGCTCGGCGTCCGAGTACTTCCGCATTTGGATCGTCAACATCGCCCTCACGACGATCACCCTCGGTTTGTACTGGGCGTGGGCGAAGGTGAGGACGCGGCGCTACTTCTACGGCAACACGTGGCTGGGCGGTCACAATTTCGAGTACACGGCCAATCCCGTCGCGATTTTGCGCGGACACATCGTCGTGGCCGTCATGGCGGGGCTCTACAGCTTCCTGCAATCGTACGACGTGGCGCTGTGGCTCGTCGTGCTCGCGTTGTTCGCGCTCGTGTGGCCTTACCTCGCGTGGAGTTCGCTGCGTTTCCTCGGCATCAACACCGCGTACAGGGGATTGCGTTTCGGCTTTCACGGTCAGCTCAAAGACGCTTACAAGGTGTATCTCGCGTGGCCGCTGCTGCTCGTGCCGACCTTCGGGCTGCTCACACCGCACGTGACGTTCCTGCAGCGCCGCTACACCTTCGATCACGCGGCGTACGGCTCGGCGCGCGCCTCGTTCGTCGGCAAGTCGAGCGAAGTGTGGACCATTTACCTGCTGGCGTTCGCGCTCAGCGTGGGCGCGTTCACCGCCCTCGGCATCGCCGCGTTCGTCTTGGTGGTAGCCGCCGGTCTGCTCGGCGCGCTCGGGGGCGATCTCGGCGCGTCTCGCGACTCGAGCTTCGCCCTTTTCGGCGTGCTCGCGCTCGTGCCGATCTACGCGCTGTATTTGCTGGCGCTCGCCGCGCTCGGCGCGTTCGTCAAAGCGAGCTTGCTGCACTACAGCCTCACGAACACACGCGGACGACTCGACGACGGCAGCGAGGTCGCCTTCGAGTCGACGATCAGTCCGTGGATGTACACGGGCATCAGCGTGGTCAACACGCTCGCGCAAGTCGTGACGCTCGGCTTGGCGACGCCTTGGGCGGCGGTGAGGCGCGCGAATTACGTGCTGCCGCGCGTCGCCGTCGTGTCGCCGCGTCCCCTCGACGAGTTCACGTCGGACGTCGCTCAACGTCAAAACGCCCTCGGCGAAGCCGCCACGGACTTCCTAGGGCTCGACATCGCCTTGTGAGGCCCGCGATGCACGGAGTCTACTTCGACGGCCGAACGTCCAAAGCGCACGAGGCGACGGCGAGCGTGGAGTCCGACACCTTCGTGGTGCGCCTCGACGACGCCGAGGGAAGCGAGCGCCGTTTCGCGTGGAAGGACGTCGTGATCGAGCCCGCCATGGGCCGCGTTCGACGCGCGTTCGTGCTGCGGGACGCGCAACGCTTCGAGACGAGCGACTTCGGTGCGGTGGAGGCGCTCGAAGCGACGCTGGGACGCAACCGTGGGCTGACGTTCGTGCACCGCGTGGAAAGCCGCTGGCACCTCGTGCTGCTGAGCGTCGCCGTGTTCGTCGTGGTCACCTTCGCGATCTGGCGATACGGCTTACCGATCCTCGCGGGCGTCGCCGCGTCCCTCACGCCGCCCGGCGCGATGGCCGTGATGGACCGTCAAGCGGCGCGTCTGCTCGACGAGCAACTGTTCGAGCCGACGAACCTGCCAGCCGACACGCGAAGGCGCGTTCGCGCCGATTTCCGGCGAGTCGTGGCTGACCTCGGTGGCGCGTACCCCTACCGCTTGGAGTTTCGCGACGGCGGCGAGCTCGGCGCGAACGCGCTCGCGCTTCCTCACGGCACGATCTACGTCACCGACCAACTCGTGAAGCTCGCCAAGAACGACCGCGAACTCGAAGGCGTCCTCGCGCACGAAGCGGGCCACGTCATTCGTCGCCACGCCATGAAGGGCGTGTACCAAAGCGTCGGGCTGTTCGTGCTGCTGAGCGCCGTCATGGGCGACGTCGGCACGGCCTCCACGATCGCCGCGACGATACCGACCGTGCTCGTCAACAGCGGCTACTCGCGCGAGATGGAAAGCGACGCCGACGACGTCGGAGGTCGCTACCTCCTCGCGCGGTACCGCACGACGAAGCCTTTGCAAGACCTTTTGACGCGGCTCAGCGAGGCGCGCGGCTCGAAGGGCGGGGACTTCACGATCCTCGATTCGCATCCCGATCTGGAGCGCCGCTTGAAGCGACTGCGCGCGTTGCAGCGAGACGCTCAACGCCAACCTTAGAAGACGCGCAGATTCGTCCGAGGTCCGTACGCTAGAGTGTTGGTCATGCACCGAATGCTGCTCACGCTCGCCCTCGCGGCGACGACCGCGCTGGCGCAAACCGCGCCGCAGACGCCCGCCGCTCCGACCGCGCCCGCCGACCCGAACACCGTCGTCGCGCGCGTCGGCGACGAAACGATCACCCTCGGCGAGTACGAACGGCAATACCGCATCTACGTCGGCCGCATCGTCAATCAGCAGGGCGTGCCGTTCAGCGAGGACGTGCTGTCGTTCTTCGCGCAGTACCGCACGGACATTCTCAATCAGCTCGTGCGCTCGCGCGGCCTCGTGCAACTCGCCAACGCCGCGGGGCTTCAATCGGACGCGACCAAAGTCGACGCGACGATTGCGGAGAACAAGCAGGAGTTCGGAAGCGACGAGGAATTCACGGACGCCTTGCAGCAATCGGGCTACCCGGACGAGGCGGCTTTCCGTCAAGCCGTCACGGAAGGATTGCTCACGGGCGCGTTCGTGGACTCCTTGCGCGAACGCTTCAAGTTCGGTCCCGCCGTTTTGCGGGCGTACTACGTGACGCACAAGGCCGACTACACCAAAACCGCGCAGGCGTGCGTCAAGCACATCCTCGTCGCCGACGAGGCCGCCGCCAAGACCGTGCGTGACCGCCTCGCGGGCGGCGAGGAGTTCGCGAAGATCGCCTCGGAAGTGTCGCAAGATCCGGGCAGCAAGGACGAAGGCGGCGACCTCGGTTGCTTCGAACAAGGCCAGACGGTGCCCGAGTTCGATCAAGCCGCGTTCACGGGGCCGCTCAACACGCTGCAGCAAGTCACGACCCAGTTCGGCGTGCACGTTTTGCAAGTGTCTCAGCGCACGTCGGGCGGCGTCGCGTCGTTCGAGGAAGCCGAGCCCGACATTCGCAACACCCTCGCGAACCTCGCAGCGGAAAAGTACTTGGACGCGAAGCTCAAGGGCGTCAAGATCGAGACGTTCGCGGACGTCGTAGCGGCGCCCGCAGCGCCAACCGATCCTGCCGCCCCCGCTCAACCGAAACAACCTTGACCGAACGAAGAGAGGAGCGGCGAAACCATCGCCGCTCCTCTCTTCGTTCTTGGCACACTCGCTCGGTCAGGCGAGCAACGCTTCGTCTCTCGGAGAGCTCAGGCCGTAGCCGAGACCGCGCACGGTGCGCAGCATCGTCGGAGCGCCCGCCTCGGCCATCTTGAGGCGGATGTTCGAGACGTGCACGTCCACGACGTTGCTGTACTTCGGCAAAGGCTTGTCCCACAGCCGCGACTGGATTTCCTCGCGGCTGTACACGCGGCCCGGCGTGCGGGCGAGCAGCAGCAGCAAGTCGAACTCGCGCGGCGTGAGCGAAAGCTCGATGTCGTGAATGCACGCGCGCCGCGCGGCGACGCTCAGCGTGAGGGCTCCGAGACGCACGACCTCGTCGTGCGTCTTGCGCAAGACGCGCTTCACGCGCGCGAGCAGTTCCTCCTCGTAGAACGGCTTGACGACGTAGTCGTTCGCGCCGCGCTCCAGCAAGCGCACTTTCACGTTGGTGTCGCAGTGGGCGCTCAGCACGACGATGGGCACTTGGGACGACGACCGCAGGCGCGTCACGATGTCCTCACCGCTGAAGTCGGGCAGACCGAGGTCGAGGACGATGAGGTCGGGCGCTTCCTCTCGCGCGGACAGGAGCGCGTGCACGCCGTCGTGCGCGAGGCTCACGTCGAAGCCGGCGTCCGAGAACGTCTGCGCCACGAGGGTCGCGACGTCGAGGTCGTCTTCGACAATCAAAATACGTCCGCTCGTCATGACGTCAGGGTAACGAAGGTGGAACCTTGGTTCCATTCCGATTTTATCGAGTCTTTCTTCATTTCCCGGACAGCTCGGCGGCTTTCTCAAGCGGGCTTGGGCGTTCCTGACGGCTTGCTTTATGCTGGGCCGCATGGCTCGCACCGTGAATCCCGTTCGCGAGAAGCAGCGTCGCGCGGAACTCACGAAGGCCGCGTACCTGGCGTTGTACCAGCACGGCTACGCGCACGTCACCCTCAGCGACATCGCCAAGGCCGCCGGCGTCAGCAAAGGCACGCTGGTGTACTACTTCGGCAGCAAGGAAAAGCTGTTCGAAGCCGTCTTGCGGCGCTTCGTCCGCACGATCACCCTCAGCACGCGCCGAGCACTACGCAAGGCGGGCAGCGTGGACGACAAGCTCGTCGTGTTCGTCGAGAACCAATTTTACGGCCTTTCGAACACGCGGCGTTTCTACACGGTGTACCTGGACTTCCTCTCGGCGTCCACGAAGGACGACCGGCTGAGGGCCGTCACGCGCGCCTTCTTCGAGGAGTCGCGCTCGCTCGACCTCGAACTCGCCCGCCTCGTCGAAGGTGACGCCGAGACGCGCGCTTGGCAGTTGCGCGCCCTCGTCGACGGGCTGTCGATTCGTTTTCTCTACGACAAGGACGCCAACATCGACGTGTACCGCCGCACCTGCCTAGCGGGCATTCGCGCCGTCCTCAACCTCGGAAAGGAGTGACGAGAGCGCCCGAAATCCCTCCACGAGGCGGGGTCCGGGGCGCCCCAGGGCCGACTCCGGAATGCACGCGACGCGCATGCCCAGGCCGCGCTTCTCGGCGACGTCGGGCCGCAACTTCTTCGCGCCGCACCACGACAGCACCAGGAGGTCGGGCTTGGCGTCTCGCACGTCTTCCAAGGTGACCACGGCGGAGCGGGCATCGACGTGCTCGAAGGCGTTGCGGGCGCCGAGCAAGGTCAGCATGTCGGTGATCCAGCTGTCGCGCGTTGCCACGATCAAAGGCTTGGGCCACCACTCCACGACGACGCTCGGCGGCCGAGCGAAGACGCGCCGAGCCGACGCGGCCTCCGCTCGCAGTTCGGCCACGACCGCCTCGGCCCGCGCCGTCACGCCGAGCGCCTCGCCGACCACGCGAATGTCTCGCAGCACGCCGCTCCACGACGTCGCGTCGAGGACGAGTTGCGGGAGTCCCGCCTGATCGACGGCCGCGACGACGCGCTCCATTCCCGGCACGCTGAGGCTCGACAACACCAAGTCGGGCCGAGCGGCGACGAGTTCGTCGATGTCGATGTCGAGGTCGGGCCCGAGGCGCGGTACGTTCGCGACTTCCGGCGCGTCCGAGTGCGAATCGGCAGCGACGATGCGGTCGGCGAGGCCGAGGGCCATGAGGATCTCCGTGTTCGAGCAGGTCAAGCTCGCGATGCGCGAAGCGGTCATCAGCAACACTCTACGCCACGTCACGCAGCCCTCGGCGAGCGGCCCCCGACGTTCGCGCCGATTCACTTGTCATCGTGGCGTCATCGTTCGCGCCGTAGGCTCGCTTCATGGACGCCTTGATTGACGTGTGCATTCGCTTGTTCGGGTATCTGCTGTTCAACTTCTTTGGAGTCGGGCTCGTATGTCTGCTCACGGCCATGTACGGCGCGGGCATCGATTGGCCCGGTCTCGTCGACGCGGCGTTGTTGCTCGGAGCGGCCTCGTGCTGGTTCGTGTCAGGGCGAGGCCGCGTTCGGCTGTGGCGGGAATCGGCGAGGTAAGCTGAGCCATGGCCGATTCCGCCGCCCCGCTCGTCGTGCTTCACGGCGCCTTGCAGTCTCGCGCGGCCCTCGCGCCGCTGCTCGCGGTCCTCGAAGGGCGCGCCGACGCGATCGACTTGACCTTGGCCGGACACGGCGGGCGCGACATTCCCGACGAGTTGACGACGAGCGGACTCGCGCGCGACGTCCTGGAGCAACTCGACGCGGCGAGCGTGCGGAACGCGCACTTCTACGGCTACAGCCTCGGCGGCTACGTCGCGCTTTACCTCGCGCGGCACTTTCCCGACCGCGTGCGCAGCGTGTTCGCGCACGCGACGAAGCTCGCTTGGACGCCGGACGTCGCCGAGCGGGAAGCGGCCTCGCTCGACCCCGACGCTTTGACGGCCCGGGCGCCGAAGTTCGCGGCGGCGCTCGAACGGACGCACGCTCCGCGAGATTGGCGAGTCCTCTCGGCGAAATTCGCGGCGTTGATGCGCCGACTCGGCGAGCAGCCCGACTTGACGCACGAAGACTTCGGAGCGATGTCGTGCCCCGTCTTGTTCGCCGTCGGTGACCGAGACGCGCTGGTCTCGATCGCCGAGACGATCGACGCTTACCGAGCGGTGAGCGCGGGACGGCTGTCGGTGATGCCGGGCGTGCCGCACGCGCTGAGCGCCTCGCTGGCGCCTCGAGTGGCGTTCGAACTCGAGCAATTCTTGCGTGAAGTGTCGTGACGCCGGACCTTCGGACTTCTTGAATTTCCTCTTACGGTGGGCGTCATCGGGCTCGCGCGAGCTGTGATAGCCTTCTCACATGCGGACGTTTGCAGTTTCGATGACGGCTCTCATGGCGCTGCTGCTCGGCGGCGGGTTGTACGCGTATCACATCGGGACGGCGAAGCCGGCCGAGGTGACGGACACGACGAACGAGACGAGCGTGCCCAACGGTGAGAACAACGACGCCACGGGCAACACGACGGACACCAACCAAGGCGAGGCTTCGCCGCAACAAGGCGGAAGCGCCGACCGCGGGGTGTTGAACTCCACGGCGAACGCCGGGCGAGGCGGCGTGCAAGGCCGCGCGAGCAACGAAGGGTCGGGGTCGGTCGACGGCGAGCAGAAGGAGACGGGCGAGCAAGGCCAAGCGGCGCCCGACAATCGCGGCGACATGACCGAGGGCCAAGGCACCGTGCCGCAGGCGAACCGGACCGTGGAAAGCACGGAGTCGCAAAACCAGGCGCAAGGGCGCGTCGGTTCGGATACGGCGCAAGCGAACTCGGGGCTGACGCAAGCGGCGGGCAACGTCGGTCAAGGCAAGACGTACTACGAAAGCAACTGCCAAGGTTGCCACGGCGAAAAAGGTCAAGGCGTCGTCGGCCCGAGGCTCGTAGGGCCGGACGCGCCGTCCTCGTGGGACGTCGGAAAGTTGCGCAAGGTCCTCGTGCAGTACATCGATCCGGACAGCAACCAGCCGCTGCAACCGCCGATGCCCAACTACAGCCAGACGAACCTCATTCCGAAGGGCGGTCCGGCGTCGGACGCGGACGTCGCCGACATCCTCGCGTACCTCAAGACGCTCTGAAGGCGAGCGTGAGAAGCGGGCGGCCTCATGCCGCCCGTTTTTCATGGGCGCGCAACTTCCCGAAATCTCGCGGCGTATCTTGTGGCATGGCCGACATGCGCACCTCCCCCATCGCCGACTTGTTGAGCGACACTCTGAACTTGCCGACGCCCGAGAAGCTTCCGACCGGCCTGAAGTTCCCGACGTGGGTGATTTTGGACGTCGCGGGCAAGTACCCGTCGAGGGCGCCGAGCAATCCCCTTCAACAGCTCGTCACGCGGGCCGACACGCTGGAGAGCTTCGACAAGAAGATCGACGCGCTCGTGGGCGCGCCGTGGCTGCACGGCGTCCTCGTGCGCTTCGGCGACCTCGAGGTGGGAGGCGCGACCGCGTGGCACATGAGGCGCAGCTTGCAGCGTTTGTCGAAGGAGAAGCGGACCGTGGCGTACGCGACGCGTCTCGACATGCTCACCTTGCTCGTCGCGAGCGGCTCGGGCGAGCTCACTCTGCCCGAGAGCGCGGACATCGACGTGACGGGCTTCACGACGGAAATCACGTTCCTCGGCGCGTTTCTGCACAAGCACGGCGTCGCGTTCGACGTGAGCCGCGTCAAGGAGTACAAGAGCGCCTTGTCGCCCCTCGCTCAAGATCGCATGGACGACTTCGACCGTTCGCAACGTGAGGAACTGCTCGCGTCGTTCGAGGCGGAGTGGGTGCGCGACGTTGCCGAGGCGCGCGGCGTGTCGGGAGACGAGGTGCTGTCGTGGCTGGCGCGGGGCGTGGCGTCGGCGAACGAGGCGAAGGCGCTCGGCATGATCGACCGCGTCGCGTACGAGGACGAGCTCATCGGGCCGGGCACGCGTCCGTTCTCGAGCGTCGCGATGGCGCTCAAGCCCAAGAAGACGAGCGGCAAAGGCCGAGTGGCCGTCGTGAGCGTCGTGGGCACGATCGTGCCGGGCAAGAGCCGCAACAATCCGTTGCCGCTCTTCGGAGGAGTGCAGGCGGGCTCGGACTCGGTGGTCGCCGCGATTCGGCGCGCGAAGAAGGACGCCAGCACGAAGGCGATCGTGCTGTACGTGGATTCGCCCGGCGGTTCGCCGCTCGCGGCGGATTTGATGTGGCGCGAACTCAGCACGTGCGACAAGCCCGTCGTGGCCGTCATGGGAAACGTCGCGGCGAGCGCGGGGTACTACATTCCGGTGGCGGCGAAGCGAATCGTGGCGGCGCCGAACACCATCACGGGCTCGATCGGCGTGATCGCGGGCAAGCCCGTGTTGGAGGAGTTCAACGAGCGCCAGGGATTTCGACCCGAGCGCGTGACGCGCAGCGCCTTTCCGGGACTGTACAGCGCGTCGTCGAGTTGGACGGAGCGCGAACGCGACTTCATCGACCGTTCGATCTTGGAGATCTACGACCGCTTCGTGGACCGCGTCGCTCAAGGGCGCGGCCTGTCGCACGAGCGCGTCAACGAAGTTGGGCGAGGGCGCGTGTGGACCGGCGCGGACGCCGTGAAGATCGGTCTCGTGGACGAGCTGGGCGATCTTCGGACGGGCATCGAGCGGGCGTGCGAACTCGCGGGCTTGTCATACGACGCGCCCGTGTGGAGCGCCGACCCGAGGCGGTCGTTCGAGCTTCCAGAAGTGCCGAAGGACGCGGCGGCGTTGCTCGTCCCGTCGATTCTGCTGCGCGAACGGGCGTTGATGATGCTCGACGCGTCGTACCAAATACGGTAGGCGAGCGGGGCGGGCCAATGGGAATCGCCTGCCCCGGCTCGCGCCTCCCCTACAATCGAGCATCATGCCGACGCACTGGGAAGGATCGACAGAGGAACGAATCGCGCTCGACGCGTACATCAAGCTGTGGCGGGCGTCGCAGTCGGTGGAGTCGCGAGCGAATCGGCACCTCGGCGACCACGACCTCACGCTCAGTCAGTTCAGCGTGCTCGAAGCGCTGCTGTTCCTCGGGCCGATGACGCAGCGCAAGCTCGCCGATAAAATCTTGCGAACGAGCGGAAACCTCACGATGGTGATCGACAACTTGGAGCGTTCGGGCTTCGTTCGGCGCGAGCGCAACGAGAAGGATCGGCGTGAGGTGATCGTGCGCCTCACCGACGAGGGGCGGGCGAAGGTGGAGAACCTCATGGACGAGCACGTCAAGGGAATCGTGGAGGTATTTTCCGCCTTGAGCGAGGACGAGCAGGTGGTGCTCGCTCGGCTGTGCAAGAAGCTCGGCGTGGGCGGCGCGACGTGAAGCGCAAAGCACAGATCGTTTAACGTTGAACGATTAGGATGACGATATGAACGAAGCGACCAAGACTCCCGTGCAAGGTTTGCATCACATCACCGCGATGGCGTCCGATCCTCAGCGCAACATCGATTTCTTCGTGCGTCTGCTCGGCCAACGCCTCGTGAAGCTCACCGTCAACTTCGACGATCCGGGCACCTACCACCTCTACTACGGAGACGAAGTCGGCAGCCCCGGCACGATCATGACGTACTTTCCCTGGCCGAACGCCAAGCGAGGCGAGCGTGGAAACGGCGAAGCCGTCGCCTTCGCCTACGGCATTCGCGCCAACGCCCTCGGCGGATGGAAGGCGCGCCTGTCCGAACTCAACCTCGACTACGCCGAAGTCACGCGGTTCGGCCGCTCGGTCTTGAGCTTCACCGACCCCGACGGGCTCGGCGTGGAACTTATCGCGGAAGACGGCGCCGACGAGCCTCGCCCGTGGCCGCGCAACCCCGTACCCGACGCCCTTCGCCTGCGAGGCTTTCACTCCGTCACCCTGTGGGTGGACGACGTGCGGTCGACCCGCGAGCTTCTCGTCGGCCACCTCGGCTTCGCCGAGGTCGGCAGCGAACCCGACCCCGAAGGCCCGAGGTACCGCTTCAAGGGAGACTCGGACGGCGTCGGATTGTACGTGGACGCCGTCGAGCGGCCCGGACGGCCTACCGCCTCGTTCGGCGCGGGCAGCATCCACCACGTCGCCCTTCGCACCCGCGACGACGCCGAGCAAGCCGTGTACCTGCGCGACCTGCGCGCCGCCCGGTACAACGTCACGCCCGTCCAAGACCGCCAGTACTTCCACTCCATCTACTTCCGCGACGCCTCCGGCGTCCTCTTCGAGATCGCCACGGACGCGCCGGGCTTCGCCTACGACGAACCTGTCGACGAGCTCGGCAGCCACCTCAAGCTTCCCGACTGGTTCGAAGGCAAGCGCGCCGCCATCGAAGCGCACGTTCCGACCATCACCTCTCCCGAGTACAACTTGCAAATCGGCGCGCAAGGCAAGGCGAGCGCCGCCGCCCCAAGCGCTTCGGGCGAGCGCAAGGCCACCGGCCCGCACGCCGACAGTCCCGTCTACGGCGCGGGTCGGCCTCTCGAACAAGCCCGCCTCGCCGTCGTCCTCGTTCACGGACGTGGAGGCAGCGCGCGCGACATCTTGGGCCTCGAAAGCGAATTCGGTTTGTCCGCGTACACCTACCTCGCGCCCGAAGCCAGCGGCAACACCTGGTATCCCCTTTCCTTCCTGGCGCCCATCGAGCGCAACGAGCCTCACCTCACGAGCGCCCTCTCGAAGCTCGACGACGTCTTCGCGCACCTCCGGGAAGCCGGAATTTCGGCCGAGCGCGTCGTACTGGGCGGCTTCTCGCAAGGCGCGTGCCTCGCCCTCGAGTACGCGGCGCGCAACGCCAAACGGTACGGCGCCGTCTTCGGATACTCCGGCGGTTTGATCGGACCGGACGGAACGCCGCGCGACTACACGGGCACGTTCGAAGGCACGCCCGTGTTCCTGGGATGCAGCAACGTCGATCCGCACATTCCAGTCGGGCGCGTGAAGGAGACGGCGAGCGTACTTCAGCAAATGGGCGCGAACGTGGACGCCAGAATCTACCCGGGCATGGCGCACACGATCAACGCGGAGGAGATTCAAGCGGTGAGGGCGTTGATGCACGCCTTGGCATCACAGCTGTCCTGAAGGGCGAACCGCCAAACGAAGGCGATGTGACGCGAGGTCGCGTCACATCGCCTTCGAGAACGCCTTGGTCGGCCTCTTTTAGATGCGCGCCACCTCGTACACCACCCCGAGGTCGGCCGTCTCGGGATTCGGGTCCTTCCCCGTCACCGTTCCGTACGCCGCGTTCTCTTCTCGCAGGTACGTGTCGAAGACGCGCCGCACGTCCTCCAGGGTCACGTCGAGCAACCGCGCCTTGAACGCCTCCTGCTTGTCGGGCGTGTATCCGGCGAGGTCCCCGAAGAACCGCAACCGCGCGATCGTGTCCGGACTCGTGAGCGGATCGAGGTTGGAAGACGCGCTCAAAATCGCTTCCTTGAGGTCGTCGGCGCTGATCGTGCCGCCGTGAACGAAGTCACGCGCGCCTCGGTAGACTTCCAAGGTGCGCCGGGTGTGCGGATCACGGTACGAGAGCATCGTGAACAAGCCGCCCTGGGCGTTGTACGTGGCGAAGCCGCCGTACGCCCCGCCCTTCTCGCGCAATTCCCTCAGAAGGTACTTGCTGGCGAGCAAGGTGGACAACGCCAACAGGGCGGGACCGTCCGGATGCGAGTACGGAACCGTCCTGTACGCGACGGCGTGATACGACACGGGCACGTCCGTGGTGCGCGCTTGAGGCGTGCGCGCGCGAAGCTCGGGGCGAAGGAGTCCCGTCGCGGCGCCCGTGAGGGGCGCGAGGACGGGCGTGAGGTCGAGTTGAAGGTCTTCCTTCTGCCCGGTGAGCAGGACGCGCGCGCGCGCGGACTTCAAGGCCTCGGTGATAGTTTCGAACTGCCGCAGCACGCTCGGCGCGCCTTGCTCGTCGGTGAGCTGCTTGAGGCGCGCGAGGGCCGTGAGGCCGTCTTGTCGCTCGGCGAGGGCGGCGGCCGGGGAAAGTTGGGCGGTGGCGAGGCCGCGCGCGTAAACGTGACCGGCCGAGACGACGCCCGCCTCCATCCCCGAGCGTTGTTGACGCAGAAGCTGCGAGAGGCGCTCCTCGTCGAACTTCGGGTCGGTCAGGAGGTCGCCGAGAATCGCGACGAGCTCGGCCGCGTTGCGCGACAGGGCCTTGCCCGAAAACGTCAGGCTGGCGCGCAAGTCGCCGAGGTCGTCGGGACCGGTGCCGATGCTGGTGGACGCGCCGACGCCGCCCGTGTGCGCTTCGATGCGCCGCGCGAGGCCGACGTAGTCGAGGCTCCCGGCGCCGCTGCGCGTGACGGCGTACGCGTAGAGCGGCAGCACGTCGAGTTGCTCGGGCGTGAGGTGCGGCACGCCGAGTTGCACGTCGAGGTACACCAAGCCGGACGTGGGCTGCGCGGAACGTCCGACCGTCACGCCGGGCTTGATGTCGTCGGCGTCGTACTCGGTGCGGGGAACCGTGCGGGGAATGTCGGCGAGCTCGAGGGTCGGCAGCACGGACGTGTCGTCCTCGGCTTCTTGCAAGCGCGCGAGTTCCACGGCTTCGCCCACGACGCGCGCCTTGTCCTCGTCGGTGAAGTCGCGGCTCATCTCGGCAATGCGCGCGCGCTCGTCGGCCTCCGTCCGCTCGGCGAGGGCGGGCTCGGGAACAAGCGTGAGACGCACGCGGTGCGGATTGACGAGAAGCTCGTCGCGAATCATGCGCTCGAAGAAGTCTCCGGCTTGCCGCTCGCGCTGCAAGCGTGACAAGTCCTCGCCGAGTTTCAAGAAGCGCAAGGGATCGCCGCCGAACTGCCAAGTGGTGGCGAAGCGGAAGAAGAGCTTGAGCGAGTACGGCCAGCCCGCGTTCGAGACTTCCTTGCGCGACAATTCGAGTTGATGAATGGCGGCGTCGACGAGATCGGCGGGAATGCCTTCGTCGGCGATCGCGCGCAGCGTTTCCACGACGAGCTCTTCGACTTGTTCGGCCTTGTCGGCGGACAAGCCCTTGAGGCCCGCCGAGAACGCGCCTTCGCGGAAGTCCTCGTGGTAGCCGGTGCCGTCGGCGGTGGCGCTTCCGAGACCCGATTCGATCAAGGCGCGGCGCAGCGGCGCGGCCGGATTGCCGAGCAGGACGTCGGCGAGGACGTTCCAGCGCAGGACGTCGAAGCTCTCGTGGCTCGGCGAAACTTTCCACGCCACGAGGCTCTGGGCGCCCTTCTCGGTGTCACTGCTGGCGTACGGCAAGTCGAGGGTGCGCGGCTCGGCGAAGTTCGCTTGGTCGGGAATGGACACGTCGAGGTCGAGCGTCTCGAACTGAGACATCACCTGCGCCTCGATGGGCTCCAAGAAGCGCTCGATCGGCAAGTTGCCGTACGTGTAGAAGTACGCGTTGCTGGGATGGTAGTGGCGAGCGTGGAAGGCACGCAGACCTTCCCACGTGAGGTTGGGAATGTCGCGCGGCTCACCGCCGGAATTGTTCGCGTAGGTAAGGTCGGGGTAGAGCGCCTTGCCAAGCGCGCGGTACATTTGCGACGACGCGGACGCCATGGCGCCCTTCATCTCGTTGTACACCACCCCTTGCAGCTTGAGTTCGCTCGCGGAGTCGTCGATCGTAGCGTACTCGAGGCGCCACGCTTCGCGCAAGAAGGTCTCCTTGCGCATCAAGGGAAAGAAGGCGGCGTCGAGGTACACGCCGAGCAGATTGAAGAAGTCCTTCTCGTTGCGGGTGCTGAACGGATACGCCGTGTGGTCGGACCACGTCAGGGCGTTCATGAAGGTGTTGAGCGAGCGCGGCAGCATCGAGAAGAACGGGTCTTTTACCGGGTAGTGCTTCGAGCCCGCCAAGACGATGTGCTCCAAGATGTGCGCGACGCCGGTAGAGTCGCTCGGCACGGTCGGGAAGGACACGCAAAATGTCAGGTTGTCGTCGTCGCGCGAGATGTGCACGTGCCGAGCTCCGAGGTCGTGACGCAATTCGTAGAAGGTCGCGTCGATGTCCGGCAGGGTCTGAATGCGCTGCACGGTGTATCGCCCGAGGCGCGCCCCGGGCGCGAGGGTCGTCAAGGTGGTGTTCACGAGCGAATTCTACTCGTGGGCGGCAAAGGACACTGCGACTTTCGTGAACGCGACGCCGAGCCGAAGGACGCGTCTTCCCACACGTTTTCTTCAGATTCGATTCGCCTGAATGTGCTTTCATACCCGTATGTCCCACTCGGTCGCGCCTGCCCGCTTCTTCCTCACGTTGCTGCTCGGGGCGTCGCTCGCCTCGTGCGGCACCAACTCCACGTTCGGGTCGGGAACGACGAGCAGCAAGGAGATTTTGAGCTTTCGAAGCTCGACGCTGCCCGACGCCTACGCGAACGAGCCGTATTCGACGACGGTGGCCTTGTCGGGCGGCGTGAATCCGTACAGCGTCCGCGTCACGAACGGGACGTTGCCGCCCGGCGTGCGCCTCAGCGGCACCGCCCTGACCGGCACGCCGACGCAGACGGGCCGCTACGAGTTCACGTTGGAGGCGGCCGACGCGACGTTATCGACGAAGTCGCAGACGCTCACGATCAACGTGGCGACCCTCCCGCCCGTGGCGTTGACGCCGATCCTCGGGGCGAGCAGCGCGGCGAACACGACCTTTCGTAGCGACACGCGCGTTCCGCTGCGCGTGACCGCTCCGCGCGGCGCGCGGGCGATGCGGTTGTCGTGGCGTCTGCCGAGCGGCGTCGAGGTGGCGCGGGTACAGCCCGGCGACGGCACGCCTCTGCTGCTGTGGAAGCAAAGCCCGGGGCTCCTCACGGTCGTCCTCGGCTTTCCGAAAGAGCCGGTGAGCGGAGCGAACGTCGCGGTCGTGTCCCTGCGCTTCGCGGGCCCGACGCAACTCGACGGAACGCAGGTGGGGCTCGAAGCGCGCGACGCGACGGGCAAGAAGATCGTCGAGACGGCCCTGCCCGCCCCCAAGCCGCCCGCGAGCGCGACGCCCTCGGGAAGCGCCACGCCGACCACGTCGCCCTCGACCACCCCGGCCGCGAACGCCTCGACGCCCGCGGCGGCGCCGAGCTTGCCCTCGCCGAACGCGCCAGTTTCCAATCCGACGAAGGTGCCCGACACGACGAGCGCGCCGGGCGACGCGCCGAGTGCCACGGCCCCCGCCACTCCTCCCGCAGAGGGCGCGGCCGAAGCGACGCCGCCCTCCGAGCAAGCCGCGTCCACGCCCGGCGCCACGCCTCCCGCGTCGACGCCGACTTCCACGCCGTCGTCGACGTCCGCTTCGAACGAGCCGTCGCCGCCAAGCACTTCCGCGCAAACGGGCACGGCGGATGCGGCGCCCGCGTCGACGGCCTCGGCGCCCGAAAGCGAGAAAGCCACCGGCGATACGTCGGCGCAAACGCCGCCGACCTCCCCGGCGACCTCTCCCACCGAGGCGACGCAGCCGACCGCACCGTCCACGGCGTCTCCCGTCACGCCTCCCACCGAGTCGGCGGCGCAATCCTCGGGAACGAACGGCGACGCTCCTGCGTCCGGCGCCACCTCCACCCCCACGACCACGCCGACCGCCACGCCCACGCCCACCGCTCCGACACCTCCGGCGGGCCCCGACCTCGGAGACTTCGCCATCTTGGCCGTGAACTACGGGCGCACCGGACAGAATTTGCCGGGTGACCTCAACAAGGACGGCAAGGTGGACGCGGCGGACGTGCGGCTCTTCTCGGAGCGCTATCCTCTGCCTTGATGAGCGACTCAGCGACGAACTCGGACACGATCGACTTGCAAGACTGGATGAAGCTCGAAGGCTTGGTGGAGACGGGCGGCGAGGCGAAGTTCGTGATTCAAGACGGACAGGTGCTGCTCAACGGCGAAGTGGAGACGCGCCGCCGCCGCAAGGTGCGTCGCGGAGACGTCGTGGAATTTCGCGAGCGCACCTTCAGAGTGGAGTTTTGACATGGACGACGTGACGACCGAGTTGCTCGACCATCGTCGGCGCAAGGACGTGTTTTTTCGAGGGCCGAACTCTCCCCTGCCGCCCGAGGAGCGTTCGGGCTTCGCGGGCTTGGCGTACTTCGAGCCGAACGCCGCTTACCGTATCTTCGCTTCGATCGTGCCGAGCGACGGGGAAGTCGTGGAGCTCGCCACGACGACGGGCGAGGCGCGTCACTTCATCCGTTACGGCACGGTGACCTTCGACGTGCCCGAGGGTACGGGCACGTTGACATTGTTCGCACCGTTCGGAGACGACGCGCCGACGCAGGTGTTCGTTCCCTTCAGGGACGCGACGAGCGGCGCCGAGACGTACGAGACGGGCCGTTACGTGGAAGGGCACGTCCACGGGGACATGGCCACGCTGGACTTCAACTTCGCGTATTTTCCGTACTGCGCGTACGGCGAAGGATGGAGTTGCCCGATTCCACCGATCGAGAATCGCTTGAGCATCGCGATTCGTGCGGGCGAGCGTTCACGCTGAAGGCGGCCGTGAAGCGGCGGTGGTTGACGCTGGCCCTCGTGTGCCTGCTGGGTGGAAGGGCCGCTTCGGGCGCGCCGTTGGACTCGGACGGTGACGGCTACCCCGACGCGCTGGAGCTCGTCGGGCAAGACCGCGCTTCGTTTTCCGACTGGTTCGCGAGCGTCGCGGAAAGTCAGTTCTACGGTCTCAATCGAGATTGGCCCGAAGGTGATCAGGACTGCTCGGGCCTCGTGCGCTACGCGTTCGTGCAAGCGCTCGTGAATCACGACGACGCGTGGTGGGCGAAGTTTCGCTACCTTCCCAGGCCAACGTCGCCGAAAGTGCGCGCGTACGGCTATCCGGCTCCGCTCGTGTCACGGTCGCTGTTTCGCGTGGCGGCCGGACCTTACCGTACGAGCGACGTGGAGAAGGGACGGATGGTGGGCCGCACGTCCGCGCAGTTTCTGCTGCGCGGCTCGGTGAACTTCGTCTCTCGCAATTGGCGTGACGCGCGGCGCGGAGACTTGCTGTTCTTTTTGCGTCCGAACCTCGGCGCGTACCACACCATGGTCTACCTCGGCGAAGGACGCGTCGTGTACCACACGGGCGCAGCTCCTCGGGAGGGCGGCGAGGTGCGGCTCGTGACCGTCGACACCCTCATGCGTCATCCGGAAGGGGCGTTTCACCCGACGAGCAGCAACCGCAACTTTCTCGGCGTGTACCGATGGAAGATTCTCGGCACGAACTCTTGAAGTTCAGTCCATCACTTTCGGCAGCATCCTCAACCAGCGAATTTCCGGAGCGTGGGCGATGGAGCGAATCGCGTGGTCGGACAGGCGCGTATCGAGTTCGATGGACAGCATCGCCGATCCGCCGCGTTTCTCACGGGTGCACACGAGGGTGGCGATGTTGACGCCGTCCTCGGCGATGAGGGTGGCGACGCGGGCGATCATGCCGACGGCATCTTGATAGCGCAGCAGAAGCGTCGGAGAGGCGCCCGTGAAGTCGGTTTTGAAGCCGTCGACACGCACGACGTGAATGGCGCCGCCCCCCGTGCTGCTCGCGATGACGGACGCGTCGCTTCCGCCTCCGATGAGGTCGATGCGCGCCGTGTTCGGGTGAACGTCTCCGAGGTTGACGTCTTGGAATTCGATGGCGAGGTTCACTCCCTGCGCTTCCTCGAAGGCGCGCGGCAGGCGCGGATCGTCGGGCTGAAAGCCGAGAAGGCCCGCGACGAGGGCGAGGTGCGTGCCGTGTCCGCGGCCCGTCTTGGCGAAGCTCGCGTGTAGCCCGATGCGCGCGGTGCTCGGCGCGTGCCCGAGGACGCTTCGCGCGATGAGGCCGATGCGGCACGCGCCCGCGGTGTGACTGCTCGACGGCCCGATCATCACGGGACCGATCATGTCGAGGAGGCTCATGGGCGCAGTATAGACAATCGCGGAGCGGGCGCGAACAGCGTGGGCACAAGGAAGGCGCAAGGCAAGGCCGCTTCTGTTCATGAACGGGCGCGCCAGACTGACGACGTATGACGTTCGTCGCTCGTCGGTCGCTGCCGATAGTCGTCCTCGCGCTCGGCATGGTAGGGTGCGCTCGCGTGGACCCCCTCGTTCCCCTGAACGCCCTCGCCAACACGTCAGGGCTCGTCGTCGACAAGAATCGAGCGTACGGCTCGGATCCTCGGCAGGTGCTGGACGTGTACGCGCCGCTTCACGCCCGGGGCGCGCCCGTGCTGATCTTCATTCACGGCGGATCGTGGACGGGCGGATCGAAGGACGGATACAAGTTCGTCGGCGAGTCGTTCGCGCGGGCAGGTCTCGTGACGGTCGTGATGTCGTACCGTCTCGCTCCCGTGAATCGCTACCCGTCTTACGTGCAAGACGCGGCGAGCGCGATTCGCTGGACACGCGAGAACGCCGCGCGGTTCGGTGGCGATCCGAACACCCTGTTCGTCTCCGGGCATTCGGCGGGCGGCTTCAACGCCGTGGAAGTCGTGGTGAATCGGCGTTGGCTACAAGAAGTCGACGTTCCCGTGTCGAGCGTGAAGGGCGTGATCGGCATCGCGGGACCGTACAGTTACGACTTCCGTCAGTTCTCCAGCCGCAACGCCTTTCCCAAGGACGCGGCGCCCGAGGACGTCATGCCGTCGTACCACGTTCGCCGCGACGCGCCGCCGCACTTGCTGCTCGTCGCCGAGAAGGACCAGGTGGTCGGTCCCGAGAACGCCGTGCGCATGGAGGCGGCTCTTCGGGCGGCGGGCGTGCCGGTGGAGCGACGCGTGCTTCCCAAGCTCGACCACTACACCATCGTGGGCTCGCTCAGCCGTCGCTTGACGTTCTTGGGCGAAACGCGTCAGGCGGTCTTGGAGTTCGTGAACCGATTGAAGTGACGCGTCCGGGTCACTCGCCGTCCCTCGTCGCCTCCACGAGCTTCTCGGCGGCGACGAGGGCGCTCGGGCCGAGCGGAGCGCGCTCCAAGCCCAGCAGCGTGCTGAGACGCTCGCGCTTCGTCGGGCTGAGGTGCGCCCAGTTCGTGAGGTCCGCGCGGTGCGTTCGCGACGTCTCGTCGCGCAGCAAGCGCACGGCGCCGTCGAAGTAGCCGCACTGAAAGGCGGCGCGCGCCCGCCGTTCCTGCGCGACGAGGCCGAGGCCGCGCGTGGCAAGCAGGACGCGCCTCGCCTCGTCCTCGCCTCCGAAGCCGTACAAGCTGTCGAGGTGGTAGATGGCGCGGGGAAACTTGAGGCCTGCCACGGCGCGCCACGCGTGCGGCATACGCACTTCGAACTCGGGCCAGGCGTGCAGGTACGTCAGCAAGGCCGGGTAGACGAAGGCGAGGGCGACGTCCCGCGCGGTCACGAGCGCGACGATGTGCTGCGTGGCGGTGTGGCCGGGCCGAGACACCTCGCGCCCGACGATATCGAGTTGCTCGGCGGCCGAGTTGAGCAAGTCGCTGCGGTACGCGGCGAGACGTTCCTCGCTGAGATTCCAAAGCGTCTTCTGGATGCGCGCGAAGAAGCCGGTGGGGTCGTACGCCACGCGCGCGGTCGCGAGCAAGCCGAGCGGCGCGTCGGCGCGCGCCACTTCCCATTCTCGCCACGCTTCGAGCAGTTCGTACGGAAAGCGCTCGATCACCGTGCCCGCGCGCGTCTCCGTGGCATTCGAGACGAGACCGCGCTCGAAGGTGACGAGGGTGGGTACGCTGCCCGACCACGCTTGATCACTGCCGTAACTTCCCGCCCACGCGACGGCGCGCACCTTGCGCTCCCGCACGAGTCGATCGAGGACGTTCTCGGGTTCGCTGTGGGACGGGACAGGACTCACTGGGCGTCAGTCTAGCGCGAACCATGAGGCTTTGCGGGACACGCGAAGATGCCGCGTGAATCTTGCGTTAAAGTAACGCCATGATCACAATCGTCACCGACTCTACGAGCGACCTGCTGGAGTCGCACCTGAAGCAGTACGACATCACCTCGGTGCCGTTGTACGTGCTGTTCGGCGGATCGATGCTCAAGGACAGTCTCGAAATCAATCCTGGGCAGATCTTCCGTGGAGTCCGCGAAGGCAAGGCGCCGCCGAGCACGTCGCAGCCGAGTCCCGCCGAGTTCGCCGAGGCGTACCGCAAGGCGCTCGAAAAGGCGGATCACGTTTTGTCCATTCACCTCAGCTCGCAATTGTCGGGCACGATGGGCAGCGCGAATCTCGCCGCGCAAGAGTTCGGCGGCAAGGTGACGGTCGTGGACTCGAAGAGCGTCTCGGCCGGCCTCGGCATGCAAGTCCTGCGCGCGGCCCAGCGCGCGCGTGAAGGCCGCAGCGTGTCGGACATCGTGGCGGAACTCGAAGGCGTGCAGCGCGCGATGAACATCCGCTTCACGGTGGACACGTTGGAGTTCTTGCGCCGTAACGGCCGCATCGGCGGCGCGCAAGCGTTGCTGGGCGGGTTGCTCAACATCAAGCCGATCTTGGAAGTGCGCGGCGGACGCGTCGAGGCGGGCGGGCGCGTGCGCGGACACAAGAAGGCGGTTCAGGACATCGTGGATCACGTGCGCAACTTCGCGAGCGCCCACTCGAACGCGCGGGCGATGTTTCTGTACACGGAAGGCGGCGAGGAAAGCTTGAGGGAAGTGCGGGCGGGCCTCACGGGCGTGAACGTGCACGACCTCGGCGCGCTCACGATCGGCGCGGTCGTGGCGACGCACGCCGGTCCCGGCGCGTTCGGCGTGGCGATGGAGCCCTCGCTTTCCTGATTTCGCACCATGGGCCGACGTCGACGTGGCAAGCATCCTCTGAAGAACAAGGGCCGTTACGTCCTGTTGGGGCTGGCCCTGTTCGGCGCGTGGTCGTGGTGGCGTGACACGCGCGCGGAAGCTCATCCCAAATTGACCTTGGCGCACATGTCGTGCGTGCGTCCCGGCGCCTTCGAAGCCGCGCCCGAGCCGCCGAGTCGGCTCACGGGACGGCTCGGCTTGTGGGTGGCGGTCGTGGACCCTGAAACGCTGCAACCCGTGAAGGCGGTCGCGACCGATCCGAACGGCGTGTACCCTTTGGCGAGTTCGTACAAGCAAGCGGTGCTGTGGGAAGCGTTGCGGCAAGTCGACGAAGGCAAGCTGCGCCTCGACGAGACCTTCGACGTGGACCACGGCAGTCAAAGCCTCGGCAACTATCCGTACGACGATTCGACGACGCGCACGCTTCTGCACCGCATGATTCACAACTCCGACAACACGGCGACGGACATCTTGCACCGCCGCGTCGGACTGGAGGCGGTGCAAAAGCTCGCCGACGATCTCGACTTGTGCCGCACGCGCTTGATCTTGCCGACGAAGACGTGGTGGGTGGCGCAGGCGGGCCTCGACAAGAACTGGCCGGGCGCGGGCGTGTTCGCGCAGGCCAGCCCCGAGGAGCGCGCCCGAATCGCGCACCATCTCGACGAGACGGCCCGTGGCGTTCGCGCGGACGTGCTGCAACAAAAGCTCGACGATTACTTCGAGGAGCGGTACGACGAGGGCGCGGACATCGGAACGCACAACGTCTCGACGCCCTTCGAGTTTGGCACGCTCATCGCGCACGAGTTCTTGAGGCCGAAGTTGTCGTCGGCGTCGCGCGCCGTGCAGCGCGAGGTGATGGCGACGGGCTTCGGCCGCAGCGCCCTCCACGCTCCGGTCACGTACTTCGGCGGCAAGGGCGGCAACGGCTGGAAGATCCTGACGATGACGGGATACTTCGAGACGCCGAACGGGCAGCACGTCGTGTACGCGTTCATGCAGCACGGCTCGCACGAGGATTACACGATGGGCAACATCCGCGCGGCGTTCGCGTGGATCAACGACGCCGTGAAGGCGGTGCTGAATTGAAGGTCGAACGTGTGGCGCGGGCAAGGTAGCGTGCGCGCTTCACGTCCCGATCGGTCACTTCCAGTAAGCCTCGTACTGTTTCACGATGGCGGCGTTGGGGCGGCTCGTGGCGACCGGTTTGTTCTTGCCGTCCCACGTGACGAGCAGCACGGCGTCAGGTCGCGCGTTGCCGAGACGCGTTCCGCCGAAGCTGTAACGGTAGTTGCCGCGCATAACGGCACGACGATGTTGGTAATCGACGACGACGGTATCGGCTTGCATGATCGGCGTGACGCTCTTGACGCTTCCCGTGGCGGAAACGATCTTCGAGTCGGCTTCCAAGGTGAGGGACGCCGCCGTGAGGCCGCGCACGCGCGAATCGTTGTACACGAGGTTGCCCTTCGCCGTGAGGTCGCCTTTGGCGGCGCTGTACTCGACGTTGTCGGCGCTGAGTGCGCCGCCGTCTTCGGTGGTGAGCTTCGCGCCGCGCGCGCGAAGCCACGCCCCGTCCTTGAATTCGATGTAACGCGCGTCGACCGTCACGCCGCGCTCGGCGTCCGTGGCGACGCCGCCCGCCTCGAGGACGGTCGCGCCCGTTTGCAAGTTGAGCTTTTGATTGCCGTACGGCTTGATTTGGAAGCCTGCGAAGGTCGCGGCGGACGCGATTCCCAGCGCGGCGAGCATCGTCACGACGAGGCGTTTCATGAGATCGAGTCTAGCGAGGAGCCGCTGAGAGACGTGAAAAAGGACGTCAGCCGGACGTCAGCCCCTCATCGTTCTCAGATTCGTGTGCACGCGCGCCGAGGCGAATGCTTTACACTGCGCGCAACGTGAAGCGGCACACTTCCCTCCTTCTCGCGTCCCTCTTGATCGGTACGTTCTCGTTGGCTGCTCCGCGCATCGGCAACCACGACGGTTTCACACGCGTCGTATTCGACTTGCCGAGCGACGCGACCGCGACGACGAAAGTGCTGGGACGCAGCGTCAGCGTTCAAGTCGGCGCCGCCCTGAAATCCGAGCGTGGCTCGCTGCGAACCAACGACGTCACCGCCTATGACGTTCAAGGTGGAACGCGAGCAAGCACGGTCACGCTCACGGTGGCGTCGGGCCGCAAGGTGAACGCCTTCGTGATTCCCGCCAAAGGCTCGACGCCCGCGCGCCTCGTCGTGGACGTCGGCACGAACGTGGACCGAAGCGCGAGCGAACAAAGCGCGGCCGTCGTGCGGCCCGCCGCGCTCGGCGCGCCCGTCGCGCCTCGCCTCAAGGTCGTGCTCGACCCGGGTCACGGAGGCATCGACAACGGCATGGTGGGCTTCGTCATGGAAAAAGAGGTGACGCTCGACGTGTCGCAGCGCGTGCGCGAGAAGTTGCGCGCCGCCGGAATCGACGTGGTGATGACGCGCGACCGCGACACGCAGTTGTCGGTCAACAAACCTGTCGACCTCAACATGCGAGCGAACTTGGCGAACGTCGGTACCGTCAACGCGTACGTGTCGATTCACGTCAACGCCTCGACGAGTTCGAGCGCGCAAGGCATCGAGACGTGGGTGTTCGGGCAGCTGCTCGACTCGGGCAGTCGAGCGGTGGCCGTGCGCGAAAACGGGGGCGGCGCGGTCGGTGAGCGCGTCACGCGTGAAAGCGCGAACATCGCGCAAAGCCTTTTGGGTGACTTGATCGCGCAGAGCAAGCTGACGTACTCGAAGAAGCTCGCGAGCATGGTGCAGCGAAACCTCATCGCGTCGACGGGCGCGACGAACCGTGGCATCGGCACCGCGCCCTTCGCCGTGATCCGAGAGACGCGCACGCCCGCCATCCTGATCGAGCTCGGCTTCGGCTCGCATCCCGTGGAGGGTCGCAAGCTCGGCGACTCCACGTACCGCGACACCTTGGCGACGGCGATCGCCAACGCCATCGCCGAGTTCCTGCACGCCAAGTGAGCGGAAAAATAAGCTAGATTCTTGCCGTGAACATCTTGACGGGATCGGCGGCGCGCGCGGCCTTGACGAGGCGCTTCGGTGAAGAGCGCGTGCCCGAGTCGGTGCTGGACCGCAACGAGGCGTTGTTCGGCGAGCGCCTCACGCCCGCGCAAGTCGTGGAGCGCATCCTTGCGGACGTGAGGGCCCGAGGCGACGAAGCGCTGCGCGAGTGGACGCGTCGACTCGACGGAGTCGACGTCGAGGCGTTGCGCGTGCCCGACGAGGACGTGGCGGCGGCGACCGTCGACGCCGACTTGCACGCCGCCATTCGCGTGGCGTGCCAGCGGGTGCGGGCCTTTTATGAACGGCAGCCCGCGCACGGCTGGATGCACCACGACGACCTCGGTGCGCTCGGGCAGATCGTGCGGCCGATCGAGCGCGTCGGCGTTTACGTGCCGGGCGGACTCGCACCGCTGATCAGTACCTTGATTCACACGGCGGTCGTCGCGAAGGTCGCGGGCGTGCCGGAGATCGTCGTGGCGACGCCTCCGAACAAGGACGGCTCGGTTCACGAGGCGATTCTCGTGGCGGCGCGCGAAGTCGGCGTGTCGGGCGTGTACCGCGTGGGCGGCGCGCAGGCGATCGCGGCGTTGGCGTTCGGCACGGCGAGCTTGAAGCGCGTCGACAAGATCGCGGGACCGGGAAATTCCTTCGTGGTGATCGCCAAGCGCTTGGTGTTCGGCGAAGTCGGGATCGAGAGCTTGCCGGGTCCGACGGAGACGCTCGTGCTGGCCGACGAAACGGCCGATCCTCGCTTCGTCGCGGCGGATTTGCTGGCGCAAGCCGAACATCTCGGAGCGGAACCCGTCCTCGTCACGACGAGTCGCGCGTTGCTGATCGAGGTGGAACGCGAGTTGCACCGACAGTTGGAGGCGCTGCCCGAGCCGAATCGTTCGTGGGCGCGTGACTCGGTGGGCGCGCGCTTCAAGATCGTCCTCGCCGACTCGCTCGACGAAGCCTTCGACTTCGCGAACCTCTACGCGCCCGAACACTTGTGCCTGCTGACGAAGGATCCGTGGAGCTTGCTCGGAAAGGTGCGCAAGGCGGGCGGCGTGTTCGTCGGCGAAGCCTCGATGGAGGCGCTGGGCGACTACGCGGCCGGGCCTAGCCACGTCATGCCGACGGGCGGCACCGCGCGCTTTTCCAGTCCCGTGAACGTACGCGACTTTCAAAACATCATCTCGGTCGTCGGCGTGAACGAGCGGGCCTTGCAAGAGGTGGGGCCGCACGCGGCGAGGCTGGCGCGCGCCGAGGGCTTGGAGGCGCACGCGCGGGCGATCGAGGCGCGTCTGGCGCCCGTGGGGCAGCAAGACCGAGCGAGTGACGAACTCACCGCCCTCACCGACCTCGCCCGAGGCGGCGAGTGAGCGCGGTGCTGACCCTCGTTCGGCACGGTCGAACGGCCCACAACGCGGCGGGACGACTGCAAGGCTACGCGGACGTGCCGCTCGACGAGGTGGGATTGACGCAAGCGGCGCGCGTGGCGCGTCGGTTGGCCCGCGAGGCGCCGCGCGTGACGCGGATCTTTTCGAGCGACCTGACGCGCGCCGCGCAGACGGCCGCCGCGATCGGGGCTGCGACCGACGTCTCCGTGGAGACGTCCCCTCAGTTGCGCGAGATCAGCGTCGGAATCTGGGAAGGGCGCCGAATGGACGAACTCGCGCTCGAGGAGCCTGCCGCGTTCGCGGCTTGGCCCATCACGTACGCCCCGCCCGGAGGCGAGACGGTCGGCGAGGCGGGCGCTCGCCTCCGGCGTTTCTTCGACGAGTTGACGTTCGAGCACGGCGAGCACGTCGTGCTCGTGTCGCACGGCGCGGCGATCACCGGCATGCTCGCGTCGCTGCTGAGTTGGGATCTGGCTGAAGTGTGGCGCGAACGGCGCGGAGATCACGTCAACACCGCCCTGACGCAGCTCGACGTGTCGGGGAAGGGGGCTCCAGGCGTGCGTGTTTTGGCATGCGCGCGGCATCTCGAGGACGCCTCGTTCCAAAAATGAAGCGACGCTCAAGGCCTTTGCAGCGCGCAAGAAGTTCTTGTGGTACGTTTGTGCGCGTGTGACTCACGTTCGTCAGGAGGAAGCGGATTTGCGCTCATCTTCGGACGATAGTCTCTCTATCCAGGAGGAAGCATAAACATGCGAGCTATTTCTGTTGCTGCACTGTCGGCGACGCTGCTTCTCGGCGTCGCGTCGGCTCAAACCAAAGTCACCAAGCCCTTCGTGTGGCCGGCCGCCTGGTCGGACACCCCGGCCAAGTCGGCCAAGAAGGGTGGCGTGTTGCGCCAGTCCGCGATTTCGGACTTCAAGACCTACAACCCGTTCACCACGGCCGAAGCGGGAAGCATTCCCTCGATCGAGGAAGTCGGTACGACCGGCCTCGTCACGCAAGATCCCCGCACGGACGACTTCATTCCTTACATGGCCGAGTCGTACAAAGCCTCGGCCGACGGCAAGGTCTACACCTTCACCCTGCGCAAGGGCATGAAGTTCAGCGACGGCCAGGAAATCACGGCCGACGACTTCGTCACGACCTTCAACATCACGATGGACGAGAAGGTCGGCTCGCAAGCGCGCGACGGCTTCATCATCAACGGCAAGCCCGTCACGATGAAGAAGCTCGGCACGTACGAGTTGCAAGTGACGTTCCCCTCGAAGGACGTCACCGCCTTCGCCAAGCTCACGCTCGCCCCCGAACCCGACCACATCTGGGGCAAGGCGTACCGCTCGGGCGGCGCGGAAGCCGTCAAGAAGCTGTACTCGCTCAACACTCCCGCCAAGGAACTCGTCACGGCGGGCGCGTGGGTGCTGTCGGGCTACCGAGTCGGTGAGCGCGCCTCCTTCGTGAAGAACAAGTACTGGGGCGAGTGGAACAAGGACAGCGCGGGCAACGCCCTGCCGTACCTGGACGGTCAGTCCTTCACGATCGTGAAGGACACGAACGCCGACCTCGCCGCGTTCCTCGCGGGCCAAACCGACATCGCGCCGATCTCCAAGGCGGACGACCTCGCGCAGATCAAGTCGGCGATCGACAAGGGCAGCCTCAAGGCGAACTTCTACCCGAACGTCGGCCCGAACTCCACGTCGTCGTGGATCGTGTTCAACTGGAACAAGAGCGACGACCCCGCCAAGCAAGCGTTGTTCCGCAACGAGAAGTTCCGTCAAGCGATGAGCCAACTCGCCAACCGCGCCGCGATGGTGAAGCTCGTCCTCGGCGGTCTCGGCTCCGAGGTCTACACCTCGGTGTACCCGGTGTTCAACAGCTTCATCCCGAAGGACCTCAAGACCTTCAAATACGACCCGGCCGCCGCCGTGAAGACGCTGGCGGGCCTCGGGTACACCAAGAAGGACTCCAGCGGCTACCTCGTCAACGCCAAGGGTGACCGCGTCGAGTTCGACCTCGTGACGAACGCGGGCAACAAAGAGCGCGAGCAAATGATGCAGATCTTCGCGGACGAAGCCAAGAAGGTCGGCGTGAAGGTCAACGCGAAGTCCATCGACTTCAACAACCTCGTCAACGCCCTCACGGCGTCGGGCGACAAGCGTCCGTTCGATGCGATCCTGCTCGGCCTCTCGGGCGGCGACAACATCTGGCCGTTCGGCAGCAACGTCGTTCCGTGCGACGGCGGCCTGCACTTCTGGAACATGAGCGGCAAGTGCCTCGACACCGACGAGAAGAAGATCTCCGATCTGTACTTCCAAGGGCTCCAAGAGTCGAGCACCGCCAAGCGTCGCGCGATCGCCGCCGATCTGCTGCGTACGGAAAGCACCTTGCAACCCGTCGTCTACCTTATCGCGACGAACTACCACGTGGCCTTCAACAGCCGCGTCGGCGGCGCGATGCCCCGCAACCTCTGGAGCAGCTACTACGGCAGCCGCCTCCTCCCGCTGACGTACATCAAGTAAGACGTGTCCGCCACACCTCCTCGCCTTTACGGGCGAGGAGGTTTTTCATGCCTGCCAAGCGTAAGCTTCGCGCCACGGCTCGCCTCGGCGAATGAAGGGCACGCTCTCCCCCAGCACGCGCGCTCCTCCTTTCACCGCCGCGCGCACGAACACGCGGTCGTCGAGGTTCGGGTAGGCGGCGCGGGCGAAGGCGAGTTCGTCGTGCACGTCGAGCGTTTCCCCGCTCGCGACGGAGTCGGTGCCGACGGCGACCTCCACACCGAGGCGCGCGAAGAGCGGCCAGTCGAAGGTGCCGCACTGCAAGTTCGCGTTGCTGCGCGGGCACGTCACGACCGTGCTGCCCGCCGAAGCGACGATCTTCACGTCGTCCTCGGTGACGTGAACCATGTGGATCAAGGTGGGCTTGGCGTCCAGCACGCCGAGATCGGCGAGGTACGACACGGGCGTGAGGGCCGAATCGGGCGATCGCCCGAAGATCGTCGCGAGGTCGAGTTTCACCACGCGCCCGAAGGACTCGGCGAGCGGCCCCGTCCCGGCGGCGAACAACGCGAGCTCGCTGCCGTGCTCGGCGACATGGATTTGCATGGGCAAGGCTTCGCGGCGCGCGTAATCGGCCAGCAAGCGAAACAATTCGTGCGAGACGGTGTACGACGCGTGCGGTGAAAGACCCACCTTCACGCCGCGCCCCTCCAGCCGACGCCACGCCTCCACACGCTCGACGGTCTTTCGAAAGGTGTCCTTCGCCGTCGCCGGATCGGGATCGAGCACTTCCCAGTACGCCACGCCCGGCAAGGTCGACTCGGACAGCAGGAAGGTCATGACGTCGGGGTCCCACACGATGTCGCCGAACGCCGAGACTCGCGAAGCTTCGAGTGACGCGAACCCGAGCCGAGCCCCGGCGAGGCCACGCTTTTCGCGGTTGGCGATCACGACTTCGGGAATCCAGCGAAAGTAAGGCAACGCTTGGAAATCGTACGAGCTCATGTCGAGATGCGTGTGCGCGTTGACGGCGAGGGGCGCGATGACGGCGCCCACGTACGTTTCCACGGCGTGCGGAAACGACGAGCGCAACTCGGCGAGGCGACCGGTCGCGGCGACGGTGTCGTCGGAGACGACGACGCCCGCGTCTCGTTGAGGCAAGCCCATTCCGGTGTACACGACGTCGGCGGTGAGAAGGCGAAGCGACATGCGGCCATCATACGGTCGAGGGTCGAGGACCGGCGGCCCTCGACCCTCGAGGTTCGACTTACATGCCGCGAATTCGGTCGCCAAGTTCGCGGGCGATGACGTCGGGTCCCGCCGCGATGAGTTGCGGCGAGAGTTCCCAGCGCGAACGCGATTCGAACTCCTCGACGAACAAGGCGGCCATGCCGCGCGCTCGGCGGTCCACTTCGATGATCACGCCGAGACGGTCCGCTTGCGCGAAGAGGACGAATTCGACTTCCGCCACGCTGTACGCGCCGTACGGCGGAACGAACTCCAGTTCCTGCACGAAGCGGCCCTTGCTGTACTCGATCTCGGACTTCTTGAAGCGCAACCCGAGACGCTCGACGCCCGCCAGGAACGCTTCGACGGGCGCGTTCGGCAAGACCGTCAAGGCGTCCGAGTCGCCGGGATCGACGGCCGCCGAGATGGCGGCGCCCGTCTGCACCCACAACTTCGTGCCGTACATCGAGAGCGGAACGCTGTAGCCGATCGGGAAGCGGAAGGGAACTTCACGCGTTTCTCCCGGCTTGAGGTCGAGACGGCCCGACACGGTCTGCGTATGCACGGCGTGGTTGTGATACGTGTCTTCATGCTTGTACTGCGTCATGACGTACAAGTTGATGTGCTCGATGGTCTGGGCGACGTTGCCGCCGCGCACGACGACCCGTCCGCTGAGCGTCTCTCCGAGGCGCACTTGCGAGGAGTCGAGTTGCGTGTCCACCTTCGCCGCGCCGAAGCCCACGGAAGCCAACATTTTGTTCAGGAAGCTCATGCCATTAATGTACGCGGCGCACGGGGACAAAGTTGCAACAATGCGCCTCGTACATCAACGGCAAATGAAGCGGCGTCAGTAGGCGGCGACGACGCCGTCGGCGCGCGACTCGGTTCCGCCTTGCAGCACGCCCGTCCCGGGATCGCGCCAGATGATCTGTCCGCGCCCGAATGCGCCCGGCTCGAGGTTCACGCGCACGTCGTGTCCGCGCGCGGCGAGAGCGCGGGCCAAGGTCGCGCCGACTTCGTGCTCCACTTCCACCGTGCGCCCCCCGGTCCACTGCCAACGCGGCGCGTCGAGGGCGTCTTGCGCGTCCATGGCGTGCCGCAAAGTGTTCACGACGACTTGCAAGTGTCCTTGCGGTTGCATGAAGCCGCCCATCACGCCGAACGGCCCGACGGCTTCGCCTTCTCGCGTCAGGAAGCCGGGGATGATGGTGTGGTACGGCCGCTTCGACGGCGCGATCTCGTTGGGATGACCGGCTTCCAAGCTGAAGTTGTGCCCTCGGTTTTGCAAGGCGATGCCCGTGCCGGGCACGACGAGGCCGCTTCCGAAACCCATGTAGTTGCTTTGGATGAACGACACCATGCCGCCCTCGCCGTCCGCCGTGCACAAGTACACCGTGCCGCCGGGATTCGGCTCGCCCGCCGCCGGATCGAGCGCCGTGTCCGAGATCAGTTCGGCGCGGCGCGCGTGATAAGCCGGTTCGAGCAACGCCGCCGTCGGAACGTCCACGACGCGCGGATCCGCGACGTAACGGTGGGCGTCGACGAAGCCGAGCTTCATCGCCTCGATTTGGCGATGCACGAACTCGACGTCGTCGCGCGCCTCGCCGAGCTTTCCGAGGATGCCGAGCGCGACAAGCGCCGCGATGCCCTGTCCGTTGGGTGGAATCTCGTGCACCTCGTGTCCGTCGTATTCGACCGAGATCGGCTTCACCCACTCGGACGCGTGCGAGGCGAGGTCCGAGGCGCGCAACAACCCGCCCGTCTCCCTGGCGAAGCGGTCGATTCGCTCGGCGAGTTCGCCTTCGTAAAAGTCGGCGGCGCCGCTCTTCGCGATGCGCTCCAGCGTGCGCGCGTGCCCCTCGGACGACCAAAAGGCCCCCGGCCTCGGATCGAAGTTCGCGGGCGCGAACGTCTCGAAGAACGATTGCAGCAACGGATCGTTCGCCGCGCGGTAGATCTGGACCGCGCGCTTCCAGTAACGCGCGAGCACCGGAGACAGAGGATAGCCGTTGCGCGCGTACGAGATCGCCGGGCCGAGCACGCGCTCGAAGGGCAGACGACCGAACCGAGCGTGGAGATCCGCCCACGCCCTCGGCGCTCCCGGCACCGTCACGGGCAACCAACCACGCGTCGGCAACTTCCCTTCAGAAAGGGCGTCGCGCGACAAAAGCGCCGGCGAACGGCCCGAGCCGTTGAGTCCGTGCAGTTCGCCGCCGTGCCACACGAGCGCGAACGCGTCCGCACCGATTCCGTTGGACGTCGGTTCCACCACCGTGAGGGTCGCCGCCGTCGCGATGGCGGCGTCCACGGCGTTCCCCCCTTCTCTCAGTACGTAGAGGCCCGCTTGAGCGGCGAGCGGCTGAGAAGTCGCCACCATGCCGTGCTTCGCGTACACCGTTTGCCGACGAGGACGAGGAAAGTCGAACACCACGGAAGTGTACCAAGCGCGGCGGACTCCTGTGCCCTCAAGGAGGCATGGGCGAGCCGGGCGAGCCGGGCATCACGCGATTGAGACGCCCTTGGCTCCAAGACGCGAGCGGCCCCGCGATGAGCGTCGTCGAAACCGCCATGAGAACCATCACGGCGAAGAGGTTGTCGGTGATGAGGCCGCGTTGAAGGCCGACGTTGAGGACGATGAGCTCGACGAGGCCGCGGGCGTTCATGAGCGCGCCGACACCGACGGAGGTATAAGTGTCCAAGCCGCTCGCCCTCGCGGCGAGAAAGCTCGCCAGCCCTTTTCCGGCGCACGCCACGAACAGCACGACGAGGGCAGTCCACCACACGGCGGGCGAACTCAGCGAGGCGAACTTCGTGTTCAGGCCGCTGAAGGCGAAGAAGATCGGCAACAACAGCGTGACCGTGAAAGGTTCGAGCGTACGGACGACGGCGTGGGCGCGCTCGGTGCGCGGCGTGACGAGGCCGAGCAGGAACGCGCCGAAGATGGCGTGAACGCCGATGAGTTCGGTGGTGAGAGCGCAGACGAGCAAGGTGGCGAGCAAGGCGACGGGAATTTCGCCCGAATTCGGCGTCGTGTCGGGCAAAAGGCGGCGCAGAATCGGCCGCACGACGAAGACGAGCAAAGCGGCGAAGGCGACCGTGAGCAGCACGGTGCGCACCGCGCCCGCGAATTGTCCGGCGGTGGCGGCGAGCGCGAAGGCCAGCAGGCACCACGCGACGACGTCCGACACGGCTCCCGCCGCGAGGGCCAGCACGCCGACTCGGTCGTGCAGCAGACCGCGCTCCTTGACGATGCGCGACAGTACCGGCAAGGCCGTGATGGACATGGCGGCCCCGAGGAAGAGCAGCGCCGCCGTGCGCGGCGTGCCGCTCGGAAACAGCGTGGCGTTGTCGTGCCACGCCCAAGCGAGCAACGCGCCGAGGATGAAGGGCGCGGCCAAGCCCGCCACGGCGACCGCCGCGCCTTCGCGGGCGAGGCGCTTCATGCGGGTGACGTCGAGTTCGAGCCCGACGATGAACACGTACAGCACGAGGCCGATTTGCCCGAGGGCGTTCAAGACGTCGCGCCCCTCGGGCGGAAACAAGGCGCGCTGCACGTCGGGCAAGGCGGCGCCGAGCAACGACGGCCCCAGCAGGATTCCCGCGAGGATCTCGCCGACGACGCGCGGTTGGCCGACACGGCGTAACAGGGCCCCGAGGGCGCGGCACGCGATCAAGATGACCGTGACTTGCGTCAGCAGCAGTGCCACGCCGCTCAATTCGATCGTCACTCGGCTCGCTCCCGTCGACCGAGGGTCGGCGCAAGCCTGACCCACAAGTTCGCGAGGGCCGCGTCGAGCGTGTCGGGCGTTTCGGCGTACGGCACGACGAGCGTGTCCGCGTCGTAGGTGCCCGACACCCTCGCTTCGATGGCGCGCTCGTCGTACGACGGCAAGACCATGTTCACGAGGAGCCGCACCGACGGCACCCCGAGTTTGCGCGCGACGTCGGCCGTGACGCCCGTTCCTTGGTAATCTTGCTGATCGAGGCGCATGACGAGCAGCAAGTCGTCGGCGAGGGCGATGGCGGGCAGCGACTGCTCGCCGAGACCTGCCGCCGCGTCCAGCACGATGAGGTCCAGCTCGAGTTCGGCGCGCAGTTCGCTCAGGGCGCGGTCGAGTTGTTCGACGGACAGTCTCGTGCGGGCGGTGCGCGCGACTTCCGTCGGATGGTCGTTGACGCACCCGACGAACAGCGTGCCCGAACGAACGACTTGCAAGGGCGTCATGATGTCGGCGGCTCGGCAAGCGCCGACGAGGAAGTCGTTGAGGTAGAAGCGTGGAGCATCGAGGTGCAGCAACGTCTGCAAGGACGGCGCGCCGAGGTCCGCCTCGATGAGGGCGACGCGGGCGCCGCGCGACGCGAGAACGGCGAGGCGAGCGGCGAGCGTCGTCTTGCCCGAACCGCGTACGAACGAATGCAGTACGAGTGTCGGGGGAACGCGCGACGTCATGGAGACGGCTCCCTGGGGTCCGTGTCGGACTCGTCTGCGCGCGGCTGGCTCGCGCGGGCGCGCATGGAGGCCGCCTTGCCCTTGAGGTCACGGAAGAAGTCGGTGTCGACGATTTCCTTGACCTGCTTTTCCTTCTTCGCTTGATCGATCTCGATGCGCAGTTCCAACACTTCGCGCCGCAAGGACTGCTCGCGTTCACGCACCTTCTCGGTCATGCCGGTGAGCACTTGGGCGAGCACCACGATCTCGTCGCGGGTACGCACGCGCACCAAACGACCGAAATCTTGGTTGTAGTCACCGTCGCCGACCTTCTCGGCGGCGGCGGTGAGAACGGTGATCGGACGCGTCAAGACGCCCGAGACGATGTAGACGAGGAAGAACAGCACGAGGTACACCATGGCGAACACGAGCGCGACTTGTCCGAGGATGGCGTTTTGCACGTCGTCGACTTCGGACGCGGTGAAGTCGATGCCGACCGCGCCGACGACTTGCCCTTTCGAATCGAGAATCGGGTGGTAGGCGGAGACCCACTTGCCCCACTCGTCCTCGTACCCGACGCGGCCGAGCGGGTTGAACGACGTCAAGCCGAGCCGCCCCCAGAAGGTCTCGCTGAGGTCGGCGCCGCGCCGATTTCGCGGCATGTTGAGCTGCACTTGCGTCAAGCCGCGCCACAAGTTGCCTTTGCTGACGAAGGTGTCCTTGAACTGCACGGCGCGCCGCACGTCGTCCGTGGTGGACCACAAATCGGTCATCCAGACAATCTCGTTTTCCTTCGTGCCTCGAACGTACGTGTACGGCCAAGCGCGCGGTTCGATCGCGTGAATGCGCTGAAACTCGTCGATTTCGCGTTTGTAGCGTGGATCGTCGGAGAAGCCCGCCTTGTTGGCCTTGCCCGACGCGGCGAGACGACTCAGATTTTCGCCGTCGATGTTCGCGGCGGCGCCCGCCGCCGTCTCGACGAGGTCTTGCCGAATGCGGGCCAAGGCGTTTTCCGTGCTGAACCAGTAAAACCAGTAAAAGGCCGCCGCGAAGACGACCGTGAAGATCAAGGTGAAGCCTATGAGCAGCTTGGCGCGCAGTGACAACTTACGTTGGCGACGTGCGGGCGTCGATAGGGTGGACGGCGTCGCGGTCATCGTGTCCCTTTCCGGGCGGGAAGCGCCCCGTGCGGCGAGATGCACGCCCTGCGATGGGCGCTATCGACGACGAGTTGAAGCAAGTCGCGGTACGTCATGCCTCGCTCGCGCGCCATGAGGACCATCCCCGAGTGGCGGGCGTCGAGGTTCGGCAGGGAATTGATTTCGAGCAGTTGCGGCGCGCCGTGCTCGTCGGCGCGCAAGTCGACGCGGCCGAGATCTCGGGCGTCCACGGCGTGGTACGCGCGCAGGGCGAGGTCTTCGAGGTGCGCGCGCAGCGAGGCGTCCTCCACGGGCTCGGACAAGCGGCCGAGCGCCTTGTGGTGCTCCTTTTCGTGAAACGTCCGCACGGCGTCCGGGGCAGTAGTGAGGTAGCGCACGGCTCCGAGCGCGAACGCTTCGCGTCCGGTTCCGACGATGCCGACGCCGTAATCGGGACCGGGCAGGAAGCGTTCGAGCAGGGCGGGCTGCCCGTAGACGCGCTGCACGTGCTCGACACGCGCCGCCGCCGAGGCGACGTCACGAACGACGGCGCTCTCGTCGATGCCCTTCGAGGAACCTTCGTGCAGCGGTTTGACGAAGAGCGGGAACTCCACGGGAAGCTCCGGGCCGAGGTCGTTCGGCGAGGCGGCGACGAACCAAGGCGCCGTCGGCAGGTCGTGCGCGCGCCACACGCGCTTCGTGAAGTCTTTGTCGAGCGTGAGCGCGAGGGTGAGAGGATCGGAGCCCGTGTAGGGCACGCCGACCGCCTCGAGCAGGGCCGGGACGTGCGCTTCGCGCGAACGGCCTCCGAGTCCCTCGGCGATGTTGAACACGAGGTCCCAGCGATCGCCCGCCGCGACACGCCGAAGCAGCGCGTCGAAATTCCCGATGCGGTCCACGGCGTATCCGAGGCTCGCCAAAGCTTCCTCCAACGCGCGAATGGTCGGCTCCTCGTCGAACTCGCCGAAGAAATCGGGGGGCAAGTTCGGACTTCGCGAGTAGTCTTCGCGGCGATCGAAAGTGAGGCCAAGGCGGAGCGGAGGCACGGTGTTCCTTTCATTGGAGAAGGGGCGGACGGCGGAAATAGTCACGAAAGCACCTCACGCGTCGAGAGTCACAAGTTCAGGCGGTCGAGGACGCTCGACGTGCGGCCTCGGCGCTTCAAACGCCAGTTGAGCATGCTCTGGTCGTACGAGAGGGACATGCGGCGCACGAGGTACCACGCGAGCAGCGCGCTCATGGCGGCGACCCCGAGGTACACGGCGCCCGTGACGAGCGGCAGGTGAGCGCCGAGCACCACGATTCCGAAGGTCAGAAGCGACGCGACGATCGTGCCGAACGACAACACATAGCTGTCCATGAACATGCTGACGCGGCCGCGCCGTTCTTCGGGCACCACGCCTTGCAAGGACTTGCGGGCCGAATCGTCGACGGTGTCGCGCGTCGTCTTTTGCAGGGTCATGCCGAACGCGCCGCCGAGCACGCCGGGCAGCGCGAACATACATGCGACGGCCAGGAAGTACGCGATCGGCGCGACGTAAAAGGCTTTTTTCAAAGTCAGCCGTTGCAGCAGGCGCGACGTCACGAGCAGTTGCAGCGAAAAAGCCAGCAAGACGTTCACGAGGCGGTAAAGGCTGTAGAAGGTCTCATAACTGCCAGCGGCCGCGAAGGCTTCGCTGGTGATTCTGAAAAAATGGAATTCGACGATCGTCTCCGTCACGGCGAGGGCGACCATGGCGCCGGTGAGGTAGCGAAAAGCGGGCACTTCGCGCACGAACTCCCAGCCTTCCGTGAGCGTTTCGCGCATGCCCTCGGCGCGTTTGCTGAGGGCCGTGGTGGGCTGAAGGTCGCGCCCGAGCGTCAAGAAGGTCAGCAGGATGCCGAGGTACACGGCCGCGTTGACCAGCACGAGCGACTCCAGTCCGGCGCCGCTGCGCGCGAGCAGCGCCGGAACGAGCGCCGCGAAGCCGAGGCCGAGCAGGCGTCCCGCGAACGCGAAGGACGACACGACGGGAATGATGCGCGTGCTTTGCGAGGTGGTGAACAAGCCGTTCGCGAACGCCCAGAACACCAGCGGAAAGAACAGCCACTGCTGCTCGGCGAGCATGTACAACGCGCCGTAGCTCAACCAGCCCGGCGCGCCGATCCAGAACAAGCAGCGCACGCCCACGAAGGCGAGCGCGAACACCAGCGTCACGGCGACGAAGAGCTTGCGGCGCTCGAAGCGGTCCACGACGAGACTTTGCGCCCCCGTCAGCACGGCGATGAGGGCGAAGTCGATGATCCACACCAGCAAGATGTTGTCGACGTCCGTCTCGGCGAGGAAGCCCGCGACGGACGAGACGTACGAGATTTGCATCGCGAAGGCGTTGCACAGCAGCATGAGGCCGAGAACCAGGACGGGGCGCCATTCACCCGCCCTGAGGTTCAACACGTTGGCACGGAGCGTCGTCAAGGAATCGGCCTTTCGCAGTGGATCAGGTCAAGCGTCGGTTTCGTCGAGGTGATCGAGGACCTTCGTCCACACGTCGAGCGGTTTGTCGCGGCGGTGCGCCCGCGCGTACCACAGGCGGTAGTGCGGCTCGCCGTCCTCGGCGTCCTCGACAGTCTTGAGAAAGCCGTGGTCGAGCAGCAGATCCACGACGGCGTTCGTTTGCGCGGGGTCCAGCGCGAGCTCGCTGGAAAAGACGTCGAGGGTGACGCTGCCCTCTCGTATGACACGCTGCAGCGTCGTTCGCAGCGGGTCGCTGATGTGGACGAGGTCGCCGAGTTTGACGCCCTCCCCTTTGGGCCAAGCGTGAATTTCCGAGACAATGTAATCGAACACACCCAGCGAGTCGCCCGCGATTTGATCCGTCGACCTCTCCATACGCCTCCTGTGCGCGACCGCACGCCCTCGAACTCGATCATCGAGTTCACGAAACAATCAGACACGGACTGTTGGTCCGTACACGCTCTTTGCCACGCCGCGCATGCGCTCGGTGAGCGAATGGTTGGGGTAGCGGGCGACGAACACGCCTTGACTCGCAAGGGCCATCATCTCGTCGGAGTGAGGAAGCACGGCCGCGACCTCGCAGCCGTAGGAGTTTTCGACGCGCTTCTTGACGTCGCGCTCGTCGAAGATATTGGGCATCTTGTTCACGACGATCACCATGCGCGGCACGTCGAGGTGACGGCCGATCTCGACGGTGACCGACGTTCCCTGGAAGTCTTGCTGGTCGGGCCGCATGACCACGACGAGGGCGTCGCTGATGGCGATCGACAGCAACGTCTCCTCGCCGACGCCCGGGTGCGTGTCGATGATCAAGGCGTCGAGCCGCGCCTTTTCCACGAGGCGCTGAAAGCCGTCGTTGAGCAGACCGGGGTCGTACCCTTCGCGCAGCACGCGGCTGATTTCGCTCGTTCGAATGCTCGACGGCACGAGCAGCACCTTGCCCGAGATGGGCACGCCGAGCTTGGGCGTGACGTCGTGCACCGCCTCCTCGATGTCGCACTTGCCCCACAAGTAGTCGTTGAGGGTGTGGCGCATCTCGGTCGGTTCGAGGTTGAACAGCACGTGAATGCCCGGCGACTGGATGTCGGTGTCGACGACCCCGACGCGCAGACCTTGCATGGCGAGCAGGGTGGCGAGGTTGGCGGACGTGTTGGACTTGCCGGTGCCGCCGCGGAACGAGTGGATGGAGATGATTTTAGACACGCTGACCTCCCGTGGATTTACGCTGAGCTTGGTCGAGCGTCGCCGTCGCGACGCAGGCACATCATGGTGATGTCGTCGAACTGCGCGGCCGCACCGATGTGCGTCAGCAACTCGTCGCGAACTCGCTCGATGCTGCCGCGCGCGGTGGGCGCGGGCGTTTGCAGCAAGCCGTACAGGCGCTTTTCCGTGAAGAAGCGGCCCGTGATGTCTTTGGCGTCTGTGACGCCGTCGGTGTGCAAGAAGAGCGTGTCTCCCGGCAGCAAATTCGCCTGTTGAATCGTGAAGTTGGCGCCGGGCAGGATGCCGACGGCGGGCCCGGTGGGCTTCAACAGCTCACGCTCGCCGTTGGCGCGGATAAGGACGGGCGGGTTGTGTCCCGCGTTGATGTAGATGAGGTTGCCGCTTTGCGGATCGAGCAGGCCCATGAACATCGTCGCGAAGTACCCGGTGAGGCCGTGGTTCTCGGTGATGTAATTGTTGGTGCTCTCGATGGCGTGCATGAGAGGACCCGTGCCGATGCTCGGAAGGCTTTGACGGCGCCGTTCTGGATCGCCGCGCAGCCAATCACGGTTCTCGGTGATCGACGTGTTCTTGCCCATCCAGCTCAACGACACGTTCTGCTGCGCGTTCGAGCGAACGAGCGTGCGAAACAGCGCCATGAACAGGGCCGCGCCGACGCCCTTGTCGCACACGTCGGCGATCAAGAAGGCGAGGCGGCGTCCGTTGATGAGTTCGAACGCGTCGTAGAAGTCCCCGGCGACTTCGCGCGCGGGCCGGAAGAACGCGGTGAGCTCCCAGCCGCTCGGTTGCGGTAGCGTCTCGGGCAGAAACGAGAGCTGGATGTCGCGCCCGATCTGCACGTCACGCTCGATCAGCAGCAAGGCCGCCTTCTTCGTGACGTCCTCTTGGTGCTCGGTGAGGCGCTTGCGTTCGCGGGCATGCTCGACGCGCACCCGCACGAGGTCAGGTTCGATAGAGCCCGCGAGGTAATCTTGCGCGCCTAGGCCCAGCAAGGCGCGCACGGCGTTGAGCTGGTCGGGGCGCGTGGCGTACGCGAGAACGAAGGGCTTCGCGCCGAGCGGCAGCGCCGACAAGCCGCCGATCAAGTCCTCGGCTTCCCTGGGGTCGATGTCGTCGGGAACGATCAGGACCTCGATTTCGCCCGCCTCCAGAAGCGGACGCGCCTCGCTCGGGCTGGTCGCGCCGAACACCGCGTACCCGCAGCCTTTGAGGGCCGCGCTGAGAGCGGCGCTGCTCATCTTGCCTTCGTACAGCAGCACGCTCGGGCCGCGGGTGCTCACCTCCGGCGTGACGCTTTGTGGACCGCAGTTCATCACGAAGATGTTGCGGTTGCGGCCCTCCACGAACTCGTAGCGAAATTCGTCGACGCCGCGGAGCGTGAGGTAGACGCCGAGCCCGCCGATGTCACGCTCGTGCAGGGGCGCGGCGAGGTCGTCGGGCATCGTCGTCTTGAGAGGATCGTACGGCACCGCCTCGTCTTCGAGGGTGACGGTGAGGGCGTGCGGAGCGAGGCGCGCGCTGATCGTGATGTCGCCGTTTAAGCCCGCCTCGTCGTAGCCGTGCGTGACGATGTTCGTCGCGATTTCGTCCACGGCGAGGCGAAGGCGGTACGCGGCCTTCTTGTCGAGGTTGGCGACGTCGGCGGCACGCAGCACGAACGCCGCGAGGTCGTCGAGGGCGTCGAGCGTGCCCGGGACCTTCAAGACCTCGAAGTGCTCGTGGGATGTGACGGCCGCGCCTGGAATAGGGTCGCTCATGAAGTCATCGCCTTTAGGCAGGCTGGTACTCGGCTTGCATCACGACACTGTGATGAAAGCCCGTCATTTCGATCGTCTCGGCGACGCTTTCCTGCGCGCCGATGACGTAGATGTCGGTGCTCGCGCCCATCTTCTGCTTCGCGAACACGAGGGCGCGCAAGCCTGCCGACGCCATGTAGTCGAGGGCGCTCATCATCAAGACGAGCTTCGACGGGTGCGCGCCCGCCGCGTTTTCGATGGCCGTGCGGAAGACCGGGGCGCTCGCCGCGTCGAGTTGTCCCGTGAGGGTGATGATGGCGGTACCGGATTGCGAGGTCGTATCGAGTTGAGCGTCGAAAGCCATGGTCAGTCTCCTTGAGGGTCGTTCGAGAGAGAGTCGGGTTTGCCGAGCAGGATCATCGCCGAGCGCGAGCCCAGCAGGACGTGCGATTGGTCCGAGAGGCGAACTTCCTCGCCGGGCGCGTGAATGTCGTGCGGACTCGGCATGGACGTGTTGGCGGCCACGTACCACGCGTGCCCTTCGGGCAGAGTCGGCAGTTCGAAGCCGTTCGCTTCCCACGACGAGTTGAGGGCGACGTACAAGGTATCGTCGGTCACCGTGCCTCCCCGGGCGTGACGGCCGTCGAGCATGAACGCCAAAGTTCTGCTCGCGGGCGACCAGTCGGGCCGCCAAGCGCGAACGCCGTGCCACGAGAGGTCGGGAACGCCGCTTCCGACGTAGTCGAAGCCGCTGTGGTGGTAGCGGTTGCGCAGCACGGGATGGGCGTGGCGAAGCGCGACGAGGTGCTGCCAAAAGCGCAGCAGACCCGCGTTGGTCTCGGTGAGCGACCAGTCGAACCACGAGAGGTCGTTGTCGTGGCAGTACGTGTTGTTGTTGCCGTGCTGGGTGCGTCCGACCTCGTCGCCCATCAGCATCATCGGCACGCCCTGCGACGTCATCAGGAGCACGGCGGCGTTTTTGATCTGCCGTTCGCGCAAGGCGAGGATCGCCTCGTCGCTCGTCTCCCCTTCCACGCCGTGGTTCCACGAGTTGTTGTCGTTCGCGCCGTCGCGGTTGTCCTCGCCGTTGGCCTCGTTGTGCTTGTCGTTGTACGACACCATGTCGTGCAAGGTGAAGCCGTCGTGCGCCGTGACGAAGTTGATGGACGCCGTCGCGCCGCGCGAAGAGTAGAGGTCGGGCGATCCGGCGATTCGCGTGGCGAGGTCCGCCACGACGCCCTCGTCGCCCTTGATGAAGCGGCGCACCGTGTCGCGGTACTTGCCGTTCCATTCCGCCCAGCGGTTGTACGCCGGAAAGCTGCCGACTTGGTACAAGCCGCCCGCGTCCCACGCCTCGGCGACGAGCTTGCACTTCGCGAGGATCGGGTCGTGCGCGAGCGCCTCCAAAAGGGGCGGGTTGGACAGCGGCGTGCCGTCGGCGGCGCGGCCCAAAATCGCGGCGAGATCGAAGCGGAAGCCGTCGATGTGGAACTCGGACGCCCAGTAGCGCAGGCAATCGAGGACCATGTTGCGCACGACGGGATGGTTGCAGTTCAGCGTGTTGCCTGTGCCGGAGAAGTTGAAGTAGTACCCCTCGGGCGTGAGCATGTAGTACACGGAGTTGTCGAGGCCCCGAAAGGAAATCGTCGGGCCGCGGTGGTCGCCTTCGGCCGTGTGGTTGAACACGACGTCCAGCATCACCTCGATGCCCGCCTTGTGAAGGTCCTTGACGAGTTGCTTGAGCTCGTCGACTTGCATGCCGAGACGTCCGGTGGCCGCATAGCCCGACTTCGGCGCGAAGAAGTTGACGGTCGAGTATCCCCAGTAGTTGAGGTGATTCACCTCGCCCGTCTCGGGGTCGGTGTGCGAGTGCTCGAACTCGTCAAACTCGAAGATCGGCATGAGTTCCACGCAGTTCACGCCGAGCGCTTGGAGGTAAGGAATCTTTTCGCGCAATCCGGCGAACGTGCCGGGAAAGCGCACGCCGCTCGACGCGGATTTCGTGAAGCCCCGCACGTGCATCTCGTACACGACGAGGTCCTCGTTCGGAATTTGCAGGGGGCGGTCGCCTTCCCAGTCGAAGTCGTCGAAGGCGAGGCGCGAGCGATGCGGAAAGGGATCGTTCCAATCCGGCACTTCGCCCCACACGTCGCGTCCCCCGACCGCTTTCGCGTAGGGGTCCATCAGGACTTTCGTCGGATCGAAGCGCAAGCCGCGCGCCGGATCGAACGGGCCGTCCATTCGGTAGCCGTACTCCAGCGTTTCCACGTCGAGATCGAACACGACCATCGCGAACACGTCGCCGATCTTGAATTCCTCGGGAAACGGAATTTCCGCCTTGGGTTCGGGCGCGCCCTTGTCGAAGAGGACGAGCGTGCAGTTCGACGCGTGGCTGGAGTAGATGCTGAAGTTCACGCCGTTCGGAACGAGCGTGGCTCCGAAGGGAAAGGGCCGTCCCGAACGCAATCGGTACGTGACGCCGTCTTGTTCGTGCTCGTGCGTCGGGTAGAAGTCGATGCGCAAGCTCGCCGCTCCGCTTTCGGCGGACGTCTGACCTTTCGGCGCGGTCATGACGACAGGGCGGCCACGCCCTCGTCCACACTCGACGCGACCTTGAAGTGATCGAGAAAGCCCGTCGCGCTCATCGTGTCGCGAATTTCTTCGCTCAAGCCCACGAGGGCGACCGAGCTGCCCTTGCCGAGCGCTTGGCGGTACAGCAGCAGCAGCATGCGCAGGCCCGCGCTCGACATGTATCCGACCTTCGTCATGTCGAGCAGCAATTTGCCGTCTTGCGGAATGAGCGGCAGCACGTTCGCTTGCGTGGTTCCCGCGTTCTTTCCGTCGATGTCTCCGTCGAGCGTCACGACGGTCACACCTTGTCTGGTTTCGTTGGAAACGTCCATGAAGCTCCTTCTTCGTCTCCTCCCCCTCTGGAGGGAGGGGGTGGAGTCGAGGGTTCAGCGAGGCGTGATCGTGACTTTCACCTTCACGCGCTCCTCGGTTTGGGGAAGCGTGACGGTGAGAGCTTGCGCGTCGAAGTTCTCGTAAGGCACGCCGTCGATCTCCACGGCGGTGATCCTGATGGTGCCCGGCGGCAGGATGTCGGGCGACACGCGCAAGATGTTGTCCTTGAAGCCGCCCGGGATGGGCTTGAAGTAGAAGTCCATCGGCTTGCTGAAGATCAGCAAGTTGTTGTAGATCGCCGAGAGGTAGCACAGTTCCGACGAGTGGTACATGCTCATCGAGTGGCTGCCCTTGAAGCGCTCCGTTCCGAGCAGGTACGGCATGCCGTTGGCGAAGGTGTTGAAGTACACCGCTCCGTCGTCGTGATCGAGGAACCACGCGTTGTAGAACGACTGCGATTCACGCGCGAGCTTGAGGTACTCGTCGTCGCCGAACACACCTTTCATGATGAGGTACGCGAGGATGCCCTGCTCTTGCTGCCACCACGCCTTGCGGTCGTGGAAGGCGAAGCGGTGGCGTTCGTTGCCTTCGTCACGCATGCGCTCCATGACGTCGTACCAACCGCCGTGCTGCGTGTCCATCCCGACCTTCGGCATTTCGCTCGCGATGCGGCGGGCGAGGGCCTCGTACTCGGGCTTCGGGGCCATGCCGTACATGCGCGTCAAGTTCCAAGCGATTTTGAGGTTGTGCCCGACGACACCGCGGTTTTGCTGCCACATGTGCGTGCGGTCGTGCGACCAGTCGGTCAGAAACTTCTCTTGCACGAAGGGCGACTCTTCGTAGTTCGGGAAGTATTTGGCGATGGTGTCGAAGGTGCTTTCGAGCATCTTCGTGTAGCGCTCGTCGCCGGTGGCGAGCACGAGGTTGATAAGGTACGCGGGCGCGTGGTCGCCGACCGAGTTCCAGTTCTTCTTGCCCTTGTTCTCGCCGATCGCGTCGCTTTGAGGATCGAGCGTGATCGGATCGAGGTGGCTGAAGTAGCCGCCCTTTTCCTTGTCGAGGAAGAAGCGATCGAACAAGTCGATGGTAAGCTCGGCGTCCTTGAGAATGCGCGGATCGCCGTTCACGCGGTACGTCTGGATGGGGCCCGCGAGCGCGTAGATCTGCTCGTAAGCCGGAATCGCGTCGTAGTCGTCGCTGAACTCGGACGTGAACAACTTCTTCTCGCGCTCGCCCTGCACGTTGATGCCGTGGTACCAGTAGGCGATGTTCTCGTCGCGGTCGTAGAAGCGCATGTGGTCGCGCAGGTACTTCGTGCCCTTCTCGGCGATCTCCAAGAACTCCTCGTCGCCCGTCAGCAGGTACGCCGACGCGTAGCCGTACACGAGACGCGAGATGGTGTCGGTTTCCTGCACGTAATTGTCGCGCTGACGCTCGCCCGAGAGGTTGATGATCGTGCGGTAGTTCTTGAAGTCGATCTCGTCGGTGCCGAACTGCGCCTTGCGGTAGAACTTGGCGATTTGCCGCAGTTGCTCCACCCACCAGTTTTGCGTTTCGAAGCGGAACTCGTCGGGCTTGCGGCCCACGAACACCAGAAACTGCGCTTCGAACGTGAAGGCGCCGCCCTCGGGGTAGTACACGCCGTACGCGTAGATGAAGCGGTCCTCGGTGAGCATCGAGAAGACGCTTCCGGTGGCGTCCAGGTACGGTTCGCCGAGGTTGCGCATGACATACGCGTAGGTGTTGCCCTTGAGCTTCACCTCGAATTGGCGTCCGTCGGAGGTGCGCAGGCCGAAGGTGCGTCCCGCTTCGTCGAAGTTCGTGACGTATCCGGCGATCGAGTCGGAGAAGGTGAAGGAGATGGTGTTGACGTGCCGGCCTTGCTGGACGTCGACGTTGACGCTGGTCTGGGTCATGCGGTGTCTCCTGTCAGGGTTTCTTGCAGCAGTTTCGGATCGTCGGTGTACCCTTGGCTGATCTCGACGATGTTGCCGTCCGGATCGCGCACCCACACGGTGCGCCAGCCGGGAATGAAAGCGTCGAAGTCCACCGGGCCGAGCGTGACGGGCGCGTGCGAACCGAGCTTCGTGAGCGTGGCGTCCACGTCGTCGACTTGAAACGCGAGGTGCCGCAGCACGCCGCGTTCGGCGGGACCGTCGTTTTGCAGCGGCTCCCCGACACCTTCGGCTTGGAAAAGTTCGAGCAGGGCGTCGCCGTTGCGCAAGAAGATCAGTTGCTTGCCTTCGCCGAGGTCGAACACGCGCGACAACGAAAAGCCGAAGAAGCTCACGTAGAAGTCGGCGGTCGCACGCGGATTGGCACAGTTGAGGGCGACGTGCGAGAACTTCACGCGTTCACCGCTTCCTTCGCCGCGCTTCGCGCCACGATCTCGTCCATGAGGCGGCGCGCGAACACCGCGTGGTGCCCGCCCGTCCGGCCCGTCACGAGGTCGCCGTCCACGACGACGTCCTCGTTTTCGTAGAGAGCGCCCATGTTCATCGCGTCCGCGAAGAGGTTGTTGTGCGTCGTGAGGCGGCGTCCGCGCACGAGGTCGGGCGCCCACGCCACGAGCCACAGGCCGTGGCAGATGACGCCCTTCACGATGCTCGGCTCGGCGAACGCCCGACGAAGAAACGCCACGGCGGGCGACGGTTGCGTCACGTCCGGCGTGTACCGAAGTCGGTCGGATACGAATCCGGCCGGAACGATCACGGCGGCGTACGAGCGCAAGTCCTCGTCGCTCATGTCCTCGAAGCTCTTGTCGACGTAAAAGGGCATGCGGTGCTCGTGCCCTTGGAACGTGAGTCCCGGCTGGCCCCACAGGCGCGTCACGAAGTGGACTTCGGCGCCTTCTTCGGCGAAGCGGCTTTTGTAGTACAAGATTTCGGGCTCGTAGAAGTCCGATTCCATCAGAATCGCGATCTTCTTGCCCGTCAAGCGAGGTTCAGGCATGAGAGGCAGCCTCCGCGGTCTTGATTTTGACGCCCTTGATGAGGTCGGCGCACTTCTCGGCGATCATCACGATGCCCGCGTGGCAGTTGCCGCTGGGCACCGCCGGCATCACGGACGCGTCGGCGATGCGCAAGCCTTGCACGCCGTGCACGCGCAAGTCCGGACCGACGACGCTGAGGTCGTCGAGGCCCATCTTGCACGAGCCCGCCTGGTGGTGGTACGAGTCGGCGGTTTGCTTCACCCAGGCGCGCAGTTGCTCGTCCGTTCGGACGTCCGCGCCCGGCATCAACTCGTCTTTCACCCATCCGCTCAGCGCGCGCGTGGCGAACAAGTCGCGCGAAATCTTCACGGCGAGCACGAGACGTTCCAAGTCGGCTTCGACGCCGAGGTAGTTGGGGTTCACGAGGGGCTTGGCGAGGGGATCGGCGGACGCGAGGCGAATCCAGCCGCGCGATAGCGGTCGGACGACGCCCGGCAGGATGCTGACCGAGTTCGGGTGGCCTTGTCCCACGATGATGTTGAAGGGCACGTGCACGAACGCGATTTGCAAGTCCGGCGCGGGCCAGCCGCGATCGGAGCGCAAGAACAGCGCCGCTTCGGACAAGTTCTGGTTGGGAGGCGGAACGGCCGGACCGCACTCTTGGATCACGCCGGTCAGGACGTGGTTGTGGAAGTTCTCGCCGACGCCGGGCAAGGCGGCGACCGTGTCGATGCCGTGCGCGCCCAGTTGATCGGGATGGCCGATGCCGGACAGCATCAGGAGCTTGGGCGATTCGATGGCGCCGCCGCACACGATGACTTCGGCGGACGCGAACGCTTGCTGCCGTTCGCCGCCACGGTCGTACTCCACGCCGATGCAGCGCTTGCCTTCGAAGAGCAGGCGCGTGGCGGGCGCGTCCGTGAGGAGCGTGAGGTTCGGACGTTCGAGGGCGGGCAGGAGGTAGGCGCGCAGAGCGCCGTGCCGCTGGCCGTCCTTGATGTTGACGTGATGCCATCCCACGCCGTCCATCTGCGGACCGTTGAAGTCCTCGGTTCGCGGATAGCCGAGCTCGAGCCCCGCGTCGATGAAGGCCTGCGAGGTGGGATTGGGGCCGTGCAAGCCTGCGTTTTGCAGCCGAATCATGCCGCCGTGCCCGGCCCAGGGACTCGTGTCGTCCTCTTGGTCTTCGAGCTTCTTGAAGTACGGCAAGACGTCTTGGTAACTCCAGCCGGGCGCGCCGTTGTACGCCCAGTTGTCGTAATCCGAGGCGTGCCCGCGAATGTGCATCATGATGTAGAAGTTCGACGAGCCTCCGATGAGGCGTCCGCGCGGTTCGTAGACTTGGCGTCCCCCGAGTCCCGGTTGCGGCACCGTGGTGTAACCGTAGTCCACGGCCGAGCCGAGCAGGGTGTACCACAGGCTTGGGATGTGCACGTTGTCGGGCACGTCGCGCGTGCCGCCCTCCAGCACGAGGACGCGCGCCGAGGCGTCCTCACTGAGGCGATTGGCGAGGACGCTTCCGCCCGCGCCGGTCCCGACGACGATGTAGTCGAATTCTTGGCGTGCGGTCATGCTTCGCCCCCGGACAGCTGGTCGAGGAAGGGCTTGAAGGGAACGCTGTCGTGGAAGTTTGCCATGTAGGCGATCTTGCCGTCGCGAAGACGGAAGTAGTTCATGACTTCGGCCTCGATGGGCCGATCCGGGTACTTCGCGGCGAGCGCGGAAATGTGCGACACGACCGCCGCTTCGTTTTCGGAAACGATGATGTGGCGCGGAACGTTCTGGAATCGGCTGTACGCCGTTCCCATGCCGTCCATCATCGGCCTCAGGGTCGCCAAGGTCTCGATGTGGCCGGCGAGTTGCTCGTCCATCACGAGGTCGTCCGTGAACAGGTCGCACCACGCGGACCAGTCCCCGGCGTTCGCGAGGCGGTAGTAAGCGTCGATCACGTCGCGCGTCGAGGCGCTCGTGTTCTCGTTGGATTCCTGGGTCTGCGTCACGGTCTCCTCCCGAGCGGGGCCAACGCCGAGTTGGCTCATCAAGGTCATCATGTCGGTCTCGTACCACGTGCCGATCACCTTGCCGTCGGCGAATTGCAGCAAGGCGATCTCCTCGAAGTCCACCTCGTGGCCCGTCGGCGGAATGCCGAACAAATCGCCTCGGTGCGTTCCTTGCTGACGAAAGCGCGCGACGACGAAGTCACCCTCGGCGAGGAGGTGTTCGATCGTCATGTGAAAGTCCGGGAAGGCCGTGCGGAACGTCTCCACGGCGAATCGAGTTCCGGCGGGCCCAACCGGAAGTTGCGGCACGTCGGGCGCCACGGAGAGATCGTGGTAGATTTCCGGAATCACGTCCGTTCTTCCCTGATTCCAGACTTCCTCCGTGAGACGGCGCACGGCCGCCTTGTTTTCCTCGGGGGTCGTGACGCGGCCCTCCACGATCGGCAAGTCGAGCGGGGGTTGCGCCTCGCCGCCGCCGGGAATCACGTCGAGTTGCTGCAGCACGTCCATCATGTTCATCTGGCCCCAGCGTTCGACGATCAAGCCGTTCTCGAAGCGGCCGATGCCGAGTCCCCGCAACTTCAGCGTCTTGCCCGTGGCGGGAATGCCCGCGAAGTTCCCGGTATGAACGCCTTCGCCTTCCCAGTGGTCGACGGCCAGATCGCCGTCGACGAGTTGGTGACGCATCACCATGGACGTGATCGTGAGGCCCTCGTGGAACATCCGAACGGCCTGCTCGTATCCGTCGCGGTCGGACGTCGTGCCCGGCATGGGGTTGTGATTGACGAGGTTCGGTACCATCCCGTCACGAATCGCCGAGACGTCCGCCCGGCCCCAAGCGTCCTCTAGCAAGCGGCGAAGCACGCCGCGCAGGACGCCTGGAGCGTTGGACGAAATGACCGAGGAGACTGTATCGATTTCCATGAGTCCTCCGAGAGAGAAACGAACGTGCGGTCAGGCGCCGCTCGCGGGGGCGTTTCCGCCCACGCCGAGTTGCTGCATGAGCGTCAGCATGTCCGGGTTGTAGAAGCTTTCGACGACCTGCCCGTTTTCGAGCCGAAGGAGGCCCATCTCACCGAAGCGCACGGTGCGCCCCGAGGCGGGAATGCCCATCAGTTCGCCTTGGTGCGTGCCCGTCTGGATGAAGTGCGCCGCGACGCGGTCGCCTTCCGCCGCGATGAGGTCGATTTCCATGTGGTAGTCGGGGAAGGCCGAGCGGAACATCTGCGCGATGATCTTGACGCCTTGCGGGCCGTCGGGCAGCCCCGGCGCGTCGGGGCTCGTGGCGTTCGGCGCGAAGATCTCGTCGGCGACGTCCATGTTGCCTTCGTTCCAAACTTCCTGGATGAAGCGGCGCATGAGGGCGCGGTTGGCGTTCACGCGCTCCGCATCGACGTCGGCAGCGGTCGGATCGGCTTCGGGCGCGTGCGAGAGGTTCGGAGTGGGCGCGTTCGGCGGCGTCGGGATGACGCCGAGTTGCTGAAGGACGCTCAAGCCGTCCCACTCTTGCCAGCGCGCGACGCACAAGCCCTGCTCGCCGAACTTGAAGACGGCGGTGCCCGTCCACTCGATTCTCTTGTTCGTCGGCGCGACGCCCATGAAGTCGCCGCTGTGCGTTCCGGTGAGCGTGCCCCGCACGAAGACGATGTCCCCTTCGGCCACCATGAAGGTCGAGTCGATGCGCAAGTCGGGCATGCCGACGAGAAACTGCTGGTACAAGTCGCGGAACGCGGCGGGCCCGTGCAGATCTCCGAAGCCCGCGCCGCCGTAACTGACGAACTCGGGCGCGAAGAGTTCCTCGAACACGGCGAGGTTGCCTTTGTTGGTCTCGTCGTAGATGTAGACCATCCGGGCTTTCATTTCGCTGGGCGTGAGCTTGCGGCGCACGGCTTGAGGATCGAGCGCCGTCATGACGTTCCTCCGGCGGTGGGCAGCACGCCCGCTCCTTGGTACAGCGACAAGACGTCCGGGCAGCTCCAGCGTTCGGCGACCTTTCCGTCACGGATACGCAGAATCTCGGATTGAGTCCACGCGACGTACTGCCCGTTGGGCTTGCTTCCCCACAGTCCGGCGCCGTTGTACGTCCCGATGAGGACGCCGTGAACGGCCACGAGATCGCCCTCGGCGATCAGCAAGCCGGGATCGTGGCGGTACTGCAAGTCGGGCATGGCGGCGCGCAACTCGGCGACGATTTCGTTCGCTTCGTCCGCGTCACGCGCGCCCAAGGCGGGGTTGAATTCGCGGTAGTCCTCGGCGAGAACGGGCGTGAGGTTGCCCGCGTTGAACGCCTCGACGAACGCTTGCGCGACCGCCTTCTCGTCGCCGCGTCCCTCTCCGGGGCGCACTTCGGTCGGACTGCCCCACTCGGCGGACTGCTCGTGCGCGCTCGCGCCGGGACCGACCTTCGGCATGACGCCCATCTGCTGCATCATGCCGACCATGTCGAGTTCGCCCCAGCCGTCGACGATGATGCCGTTCTCTATTCGGTCGATGCCGATGGACGTGCACACCACCGACTGTCCGCTGGCGGGCGCGCCGTAGAATTCCGCTTGGTGCGTGCCGCGCCACGTGAGGAGCGCCGCGACGAGGTCGCCCTCGGCGATCAGCAAGGTCGAGTCCATGCGGCCGTCGGGAAAGGCGTCGCGCCACGTCGAGATCAAGCCGACGAGGCCGTCGGGGCCTTGCTCGACCGGTTGGCCGCCCGCGCCGTGAACGCGCATGCGGGGACTGATAACTTCATGCGCGATTGCGTACTCGCCGCTGTTCCACACGCGCCCGAACCACCGGTTGAACAGGGCTTTGTTCTGCTCGGTGATGTTCGACGCGCTCGTCGGTTCCGGAGTGGTCATGAACGGTCCTTTCGGGGGGAAGCGGGAGGGCGGGGCGACAAGACGTTCAACTTCCCCAGTCCTTGACGGGTTCGGGCTCCGTCGGTGGCGCTCCTCCGATGACGGAGCTCATGATGGCGTTCGCCTTGGCGTGGTAGTCCGCGTACTGCGGACCGGTGAGGAAGGCGAGGTCGGGCATGGGTTTGCCGGCGATGCCCCACTCGGCTTGCGGCGTTTCTTGAATGAGGCAGTAGACGTAGGGGCGCACCACCTCGCCGAGCACGCCGACGAAGGTGTCGGTGAGCTTTTCGATGAGCTCGCGCTTTTGTTCGGGCGTCGCGACGACGTCCTTGATGAACTGCACCGTGATGATCGGCATGTGGGCTCCTTTTGGCCGCGCAGGATCGAGCGGCCGGGAAGCCCAGGTTCGACCATTGATCGAACCCGGGCGACGTTTACTGCGGAAGGCGGGTGCCGTCGGGAAGGAGTTGGCTCCAGAACTCGTTGAAGCGCGTGGTTCCGTCCCCGAAGATCGCGCCGCGACCTTCCACGACCTTGCCGTCGCGCCACCTCAACAGGTGGATCACCCAGATGTCGAGGTTCGTGTAAGGCGAGGTGTCGCCCTCGGGCACGCCCGCGCGTCGTCCACGGTTGTGCGTCACGTCCGCCGACCACTCGTCGTTCGTCAAGATGGTGACTTGCTCCATCTCGAAGGAGTTGCCCGAAAGTTCGGCGGTTTTGGCCATGAAGCCCAAGAACTCGTCGAGGCTCTTGTACCACCCGGCGAGGGCATGCAGGCCCGGCACGAGCCAATGCATGTCGTTTGACCAGTACTGCTCGATTTGCGCGCGGTCGCCACTTCCGAGCGCGCCGTACGCGGCCCGAACGAGGTCGGGCGTCACTTTCGATTGCGTCTGCGTCATGACGTCTCCGTCTCAGTCGGCCAGCCGCTCGGGCACGCCCTTGAGCTTGAACTTGCCCCAGAAGTAGCGTTCCACGGTCGGGTAGTCGCCGTTGTGCACTTGGACGGTGTGAAGCTTGCCGTCCTTGACGCCGTAGCTCGTGCACGTCGGGAAGAGGAACTTCTCGCCGTTGAGCTCTCCGTGCCCCATGTGCTTCTCGATCACGGTGCCGTCGTCGAGTTCGCCGAAGTGGATGTTGTCGACGCTGATGCCCGCTTGGAAGAGCGCGCCGAAAAACGCCACGACGGCGTCCGGGCCGACCATGGTGCCCGACAGGGGGTGACGGCCGGGCATCGTCCAAGAAATCTCGGGGTGGAAGAGTTCGCGCTTGATCGACTCCATGTCACCTTGGCTGAAGTACTGGTACATCTTCAAAACGAGTTCGGTGTTGCTGCTGGTCTTCGTGTCCGTCATATACGATCCTCCCTAGCGTTTCGGCCCTGTCGAGCCTCGAAACCGAATTGAGCGAGCCTCGGCGTCACAACTCGACGGAGCCGGGGCGGGGCGTCAAGGCGTTCACGATGTAAACGGCGATGACAGGTTGTCCGGAAGCAGGTGAGCGGCGCACTTCCCACGTTTGGTCGGCGTCCATCAACAGTCGCTCGCTCTTCGCGGCGGGCGCTTTCCAGCGGCTCGCTTCCCAGTACACGACGAGGTTCACGAGCGCCGAGGAGCCGTCCTCGTTGAGATTCACGTCGAGCTTTTGCAGGGTGTGCACTTCGTCGAAGAAGATGCGGATGACGCCTTCGTACCAACCGCGGAATTCCTCGACGGTCGTGAGCGTCGCTTCGGGAAAGCGCATCTGCAAGTCGGTTTCGTGAACGAAGGGCGTCATGTCCTCGGCGGGCGCGTGCACGTCCAGACCCTTGTACCAGGCGTCCACCATGGCGCGAACTTCGGCGTCGGTCAGGGGAGCGGTCGTGGTGGTGGTCATGCGGGCACCTCCGTGGGGTTTTGAGGAGCAGACTCGGGCGTGAAGCCCAGCAGGCCGGTGAAGTGGTGCGTCGCGCGGCCGTCTCGAAGCACGAACACGTCGTACACGCGCGCTTGTCCGCCTTGCACGTTCACGGTCGCCTCGAAGAAGATCGCGTCGGGCGTTTCCGTGAACTTGTCGGTGGACACCAAGCGAACGAATCCGAGGCGCGCCATGTAGTTGGTGAAGTGCGTGCGAATCGCGTCGGATCCTTGCACTTGGAAGTCGAAGCCGACCACGCGGGCGTCATCGGTGTACTGACGAACGATCGCGTCGATGTCGTTCGCTTGAAGCGCGGCGACTTGACGTTCGTAGAAGGCGTGGCCGGGGCTGGACGTGTTCGTCATGGCGTTGCTCCTCTCACAAGTCCTTGCTCAGGACGAGGTCGATCAGGTACGGACCGTCGCTCGCGAGCATCCGCTCGATGGCCGGGCCGACTTGCTCGGGCGTCTCGACCTTCTCGGCGGGCACGCCCATCGAGCGCGAAAGTGCGGCGAAGTCCACGATGGGATCGTGCAGATCGAAGGACTTCGGGAACTCGTGCGCGGGCAGACCGCGTTCGCGCCAGTACTGCGCGATGTTGAGCTTGAGCAGCTTGTAACTCTGGTTGTTGCAGATGACGAACTTCGCGCCGATGTCGTGGTGCGCCGCCGTCCAAAGCGCTTGGATGGTGTACATCGAGCCGCCGTCACCCGTGAAGCCGATCACTTCACGGTCGGGATGCGCGAGCTTCGCGCCGAGCGCGCCGGGAATGCCGATGCCGAGCGAGCCGCCGCGCGTTTGCAGAAACTGACCCGGCTCGAGGTCGGGCAGGTAGCGCGTGATCTCGGGGCTGCTCGTGAGGGCCTCGTCCACGATGACGGCGCCTTCGGGCAAGCGCGACGAGAGTTCGTCCATGAAGCGCGACATGCGCAGCGGAACGTCGTCTCGGTGCGTGAAGTCGTGCGCGATGATCGCCTCGGTCTTCGCGCGTTTCGCGTCGGAAAAGGCGCGTGAACGAGCCGCGGCCGAGGCGCGGTCCTCGTCGTTTTGCCGCGTCGCCACGAGGTCGCCGAGCGCGGCGAGCGTCGACTTGGGATCGCCGAGCAGGGCGAGCTCGACGGGGAAGTTCTTGCCCATCTCGTACGCGTTGAGATCGACGTGCACGAGGCGCGTGTTCGGCGCGAACGCGCCCGACAGCAGCGGGAAGACTTCGGGAAACACGTAGGTCCCGACGATCAAGGCGGCGTCGTGGTCTTTCAGGAGACGCTGCGAGTCTTCGCCGAACATGTGCCCGGTGGTGCCGCCGTACAAGGGGTGACTCGACGGCATGTTGATCTCGCTGGAATTCACGCCGTACACCGGCGCTCCGAGCAGCTCGGCAACGCGGGCGAGCTCGCCGTGCGCGCCGCTGAAGGTGATGCCGTCTCCCATGAGGACCACGGGGCGGGACGCGCCCGCGAGCAGGGTCGCCGCTTGTTCCAAGTCGTCGGAGGCGGGCGTCACGCGTGAGCGTACCCGCGTGCTCGGTACGACCTCGTCTTGAATGACCGCGTCGAGGACGTCCATGGGAAGCGCGACGAACACGGGGCCCGTGGGAGGCGTCGTGGCGATCTTCACGGCGCGTCTCAGCACGCGCAGCAAGGAGGCGGGGTCGACGACGCGCGTCGCGTACTTCGTGACGGGCCGAGCGATGGCGACGAGGTCGGCCGCCATCTGGGCGTCCATCGCGTCGTACTGCACCCCTGACTCTCCCGCGACGACGACGAGCGGGGCGTGGCCGCGCATCGCTTGGTACAGCATCCCGACGCCGTTGCCGAGGCCGACGCCCGAGTGCAGTTGCACGAGGGCGGGGCCGTTCGTGGCGCGGGCGTACCCGTCGGCCATGGCGACCGCGATGGTTTCTTGCATCGTCAGGACGTACTGAAACTCGGGGTATTCCTCAAGGGCGTCGAGGAACCCTTGTTCGACCGTGCCGGGGTTGCCGAACATGAACTTCATCCCGTCGGCGAGGAACTGCTCGATGATGAGCTGACGTCCGGTCTTGCCGACGGACGCGCGCTCGGTACGGTCTTGCAGGGTCATGACGTCACCATCCGTAGCGCTGCAAGCCTTGTTCGAGCACTTGCACGGCGAGTTCGCCGACGAGCTTGGAGTCTTGCGTGGAGCGGCCCGTGAGGTACGGGAAGTCGAGGACGGTGGAGCGCGTGCGGCCGACGCCGCCGTGGTATTGACCGCCCGGCTGGGTCGCGTCGCGCAAGATGAACTCCAGCGGGTACGGGGGCGGCCCCATGTTGAGGTCCGTGTTGAGGAAGCCCGTGCCGTCCTTGTAGTCGTACTCCAAGGCGTGGCCCGTGACGTGCTTGCCGGCGATGATGCTCTTGCGGTCTTCCCACTCGCGGGCGAACGCGAGGCACGTGACGGCGTAGCACTCGGCGATGATGAGCTTGTTGAGCGCCCGGAAGCCGAGGATGACGTCGTGCAGACGCTGGTTGTTGACCATATCGACGATGGGGCCGCTGCCGCCGACCATCAGCAGGGCGTCGTACTGCTCCAACTCCTTCCAGCACTGCTGGCGCTTGTTGTAATACTCTTCCAGGCCGTGCGCGAACTCGTCGCTGCTGAAGTACGGGCGCTCGGGGAACCACGTGCACAAGTTGATAGGTTGCGCCAAGCGGTCCGATTCGTCGATTTCGCGCGTGCGCTGAGCGTAGTACTCGTCCGTGACGACTTTGCGCAAGGGCGGATCGAAGTAACCGACTTCCATGCTGGGCGGCAAGGCGTGCGGACGCTTGCCGTTCGGCGTCATGAACACGGTCTCGTAACCGTGCGCGTCGAAAGCTTCGAGCGGTCCGACGAGCTCTTCGCCCCAAAAACCGTATTCGGACAAGACGACCAAAATCTTCTTCATGTGGCCTCCTTCGAGGGGTCCTGCGGAGAATCGAGGGGAAACGTGACGCGCGGCGAGCGATTCGTCGGCGCGCGTCACGGAGACGTCAAGTGAGCGTTTTGCGCTTCTCGGGCGTACAGAAGCGCGGCGGCGACGCGAGCGTTGATGGTGGGATCGTGGGTGTCGACGCCGAGAGCGGCGTACAGGCCGCCGACGGCGTTGTCGATCCATTTCTGGCTGCGTCCGAGTCTTTGGGCGATGGCGGCGTTGCTGAAGCCTTGGGTGATGAGCTCCCACAGTTCGATCTGCCGCCACGTGAGATGCGAGAAGCGGGCGCTGTGCGGATGCTTGCGGCCTCCGACGAGCGCGGGGTCGAGCACGATTTCACCCACGCGCACGGCGGAGATGGCGCGCAGCAAGGTGTCGAGGTCGCGGACGGACTTCTTGAGCAGGTAGGCCCACCCGACCATCTCGGACGCGATGAGCGCGTGGGCGAAGGCGAGGTGGGCATGGTTCGACAGCAGGACGACGCCGAGGCGAGGGGCATGTTCGCGCAGCTGCATGCCGAGACCGATGCCGTCGACTTCGCTCGACCCGAGGTCGATGTCGAGCAGCACGACGTCCGCTTCGCGAATCATGGCGTCGCCGAGGGCGGACGGCGCGTCTCCGTACTCCGCGAGGACCGAGACGCCTCCCGTCGCGGTGAGGGCGCCGCGCAACAAGGCGCGGAAGAGCGCTTCGTCCTCGACGATCGCGACGGACGGCACGGTGGCTTGAGTGGATTCTGCGCAAGCGGATGACGCACGAGACACGAGCCTTCCTCCTTTCACAAACGTCGAGAAGATGACAGCGGGCGATGCGATGGGCTGTGGAGGAGGTCAGGTCAGGGCGGCGGTCGCGTGTTGGCGTTCGAGATCGCTCGAACATCGCGGAAGCGACGCCCACAGGCGCGTCGGGCCGCCGGGCGCGCTCTCGATGCCCCAACGTCCTCCGAAGTGGTCGAGGCGCGCCTCCAGGCAGCGCAGGCCGAGCCCCGACCGAGCCGAGGCGGGATCGAAACCTTGTCCGTCGTCCACGACTTCGAGGTGCAGCACGTCGGAGCCCGCCGGAGTCGAGAGCGAGATGGTGACGTTGCGAGCGTGCGCGTGCTTCAAGACGTTGCCGACCGCTTCCTCGATCGTGCGGAACGCCGCGAGGCGCACGTTCATCGGCAACCGGTTGTGAATGGGCGAGTCGATCGCCAGCAGCGCACGGTCCGCGAGGATGCGAATGTCGAGGACTCCCACGAGGCGCGACGCGAGGACTTGCAACGCGGCGACCAGGCCGACGCCGAGCGCCTCGGGGTGCAGGAGATGACTGATCGAGCGGACGTCGTGCTCGCGCAGGTGCTCCAAGTCTTCGCGCACGCGTTCCAAGGCGGGTCGCGCCTCGGGGTACTGCTCGCTGAGTTCGCCGAGACGGTACCACGCGACGAGCAGACGCGATTGCACGCGTGAGTGCAAAAACTCGCTGATTTCGCGTTTCGTGCGCTCCTCGGCTTCGGTGACGAGGGCGCGCGATTCTTCGAGGGCGAGGGTGATTCGGCGCTGCTCGGCGAGCAGTTCCAAGTTCCGAAGGTGCAGCGCGACTTGCGAGGCGAACGCACAGGCGATTCGCGTGTCCGCTTCGGTGAAGGTCTCGCCGCGCTGCACGCACACCAGCGACCCGAAGACGCGCTCTTCGACGTGCAGGGGAACGAGCATGCAGTGCGAAATGCCCGCGACCTTCGCCGCGATTTGCAGCATGAGCGGCGGGACGAGGTCGCCGACGATGTCCGAAAGCGGCGCCATGACGACGCGTCGCTCGAAGTACACCGCGCGGGTGTGTTCGTTGTAGTCCGCCGACGCCGTCGCCGAGAAGGGATCGAACGACGGAATGAGCCGCCGCGCGAGCCGTATGCCGCGCTGCATGGCATCGCCGCTCGCTCCGCCCGTGGCAACGATCCGCGTCGTGCGCGTCGCCTCGTCGAAGCGGGCGAGCGCGATGTAGGGCATTCCGAGCGCCAGACGCGCGTCTTCGACGATCTTGCCCGTCATCGTGTCGTCAAACGACGGGGCAAGTCGGCTTCCTCGAAGTACGCTGTCCATGGTTCCTTCATATTGAGTAAGCTCTAACTCATTAACAAGGGGGTTACCTCCCTTAATGAAGGCGATTTCGTGGGCGTTCATACAGCAAGCCGAACTTGGTGGTACCGCAAGGGAGGTGGGCCCCTAGCGCCGCGCCGTCGCGTGTGGCTCAATGAAAAGATGGAGAAAAACAGAGAAAGGCAGGCGGGATTCGCTGGGCTGCGTCTGACGTTGGCGGACGCCGAGGAAGCGGGCGGTCGACGGGCGACTTGGCTGGAATTGTTCTTCGACCTCGTCTTCGTCGTCGCGATCGGCAACTTGGCGAAGGTGCTGCTCGGAAAGCATGACGTGTCGGGCGTCCTCGTCTTTCTCGGGCTGTTCGTCCCCGTGTGGTGGGCGTGGATCGGCATCAGCTACTTCGTGGACAAGTACCAACTGCCGGAAGTCGCGCTGCGCCTGCTGATGCTCACGCAGATCGCGTTCAGCCTCGGCCTCGCCGTGGGCCTGCTGAGTGTCGTCAAGGGCCACCCGGAACTGTTCGTCGCGTCGTACGTCGGGCTCCGATTGACGCTGACGGCCCTGCACGTATGGGCGTCGCGGGCGCACGAGGAAGGCCGAGAGCTCAACGCGAAGTACGCGGCGGGCTTCGCCATAGGCACGGCGCTCTGGGCGGCCTCGCTCGCCGTGGACGGATCGGCCCGCTACTGGATTTGGGGCGTCGCGATCGTGTTGGAGATCGTCGCGACCGTCTTGGCTTACACCACCTCGCGCCGCATTCCGGCGCAAGTGTCGCACATGGACGAACGGTTCGGCCTGTTCACGATCATCGTGTTGGGCGAATCGGTCATCGCGGTCGCGTCGGGCGCCAAAGCCAGCGGCATCGAATCGGCCTGGCCCGTCGCGGCGGTGGGGTTGATGCTGGCGGGCGCGGTATGGTGGCTGTACTTCGACCGGATGGATCACTCTGTCATCGACCGCGCGCTGAGAAGCGGTCGCCGAGCGCTGCTGCGCAGCTTCGTGTACGGATACTCGCATCTCGCCGTCTTCGCGAGCATCGTCGCGACGAGCATGGGCGTCGAACTCGCCTTCGAAGACGCGAAGACGGGCAGCATGGAACCGGACACGAATTGGCTGCTGTACGGCGGACTCGCCGTGTACCTGGCGGCCTTGACGGTCGTGCAGTCGAGCGGCCGAGGCAACTTGCCGTCACGCGTCCTGCTCGCGCGGGCCGCCGCGGTCGTCGCACTCGTCGCGCTCGGCTTCGTGGGCTCTTCACTCTCGCTGTCGCTCGCCTTGCTGCTGGGTTTGCTGGTGGTGGGCGCGCTCGTCACCTTCGAGCACTTGACCTTCAAGTCGCTGCCTTCGGGCCATGTACCGCACGAAAGTCCGGTGTCCTCGGCTCAGCCGTGAACAAGCGAGTGCAATGGAAAGGAGGTCGCCAAAAGCGACCTCCTTTCCATTGCACTCCTTCCGGCGTCACATCAGGACTTGCGCGACGCCGGCGAGCGCTTCCGGCTTGAATTTCTGGCCTGTGGCATGCTCGAGTTGGGCGGCGAGCCGCAAGGCGGACAAGCTCGTCGCGGGCAACACCGGGACGCCCGCGCGCGTCGCTTCCGACCACGCCTCGCCCGTGAGGTCGAGAAGGGTATGGTACGGCTGCAGCACGCCGCGCGGCAGCGAGCCGTTGGTGAGCACGACGAGATCGGCGCGCTCGGCGTAGCCGCCGAACGAGGTATCGCGCGTGCTGACCGCGTACGCGTTCGTTCCGGCGGGCAGCAAGGCGAGGTCACGCTGCGCTTCGGGCAAGTCGTCCGTGGCGATCGTGAGCATCGACGGCCCGAGGCGCGCGAGGCTGAGGGCCGCGCGCAGCGGCGCATCTCGGCCGAGCAGCAGCAGGCGCGCGCCGCGCACGGCGTAGCGGCTGTCGTCCACGAGGCGCACGAGGGCTTCTTCCAGAGTGTGCGTGCCGTACGTCGATCCGGCGAGCGCGATCGCGTCCACGCGTCCTTGACGGCGGGCCAAGGCGTCGGGCTGCACCGCGCCGAACACCGCCTCCTCCTTGTGCGGCGCGACGAGCGCGCCCACGAAGCGCAGCGTTCGCAGGGCGTCGAGGACGTTCGTCAAATTGTCCTCGGGCACGCGCAAGGCGGTCAGGCCCAGTTCGCGCAGAGCGACCGCGACTTCGGGCCGATGTCCGACGAGGGCGAGGGCCGCGTCCATCACAGCACGTCCTGGGTGGTGCCGCGCTTGCGGAAGTTGTTTTGGTCCTTGCGCCAGCGTTGCACGCGCGTGAGGGCCGAAGCGAGCGGCGAAAGGGCGAGGTCGTAGCCGGGAAACCACACTTTCTCGCCGCCGAAGTTCTCCTTCATCTTGTACACGCCGAACGAGTGCTTGTCGCCGCTGAGGGTTCGCGGAATGCCCCAAAAGTCGAAGCTCGTGTATCCGCGCCGCTTCGCGTCGAGCATGGCGTGCCAGTAGAAGGCGGTGGGCGCCTTGACGTCTTTGCGCTCCGAGCCGTCGGGCGTGGCGCGGTCGTCCTTGATGGAGCCGCCGAAGAGGTAGTTGGTGGCGCCGCCCATCGCCAGGAAGAAGCCGCCCGCGAGGGCGCGCCCCTCGTGCCGAGCGAGGACGAGGTATGCTTCGCCGCCGTGCGCGGCGCCTTCGCGCAGCATCGTTTCGTAGTACGCTCGGGGAAAGGCGCCGAGCTTGGCGCGCTCGTTCGTCGCGGTGAAGACGTCCCAGAACGCCTCGAAATCTTCGTCGCGTCCCGCCGTCACGCCGTACTTCTGCGCGGTGCGGACGTTGCGGCGCACCATAGAGTGCAAGTTGGCGAACAGCTCGTCTTCGCTCGGCACGAGGCTCGTGACGATGGTGTGCTCGGGCTGCTCGGCTTGCGCTCGGCGCCACGGTCCGAGCGCGTCGGGAATGAGGTGCGCGGGCCGCGCGAGGGGCGGCTCGATCAGGACCTTGACGTCCGTCGGGCGCGCGACACGTTTGATGGCGCTCGCCACGTCGGCGAGCAAGTTGATGTCCTCCAGGGCGGGGCCGCGCGGCGCGTACAGATAACTCAAGCCCGGCGCGAGAGGACGGCGCAAAAGCTGCAAGGCGCCGACGGCTCGCCCGTCGCGGCGAACGAGATAGCGCGCGGGTTCGAAGCCCAGGACGCGCCGCGCTTCACCGTACGCCCAGCCTTGCAGAGCGCTCGTGATGGGCAGCGAGCGTACGACGTCGTCGTACGCGTGAGGATCGGTGGTGGGTTCCAGGGCGAGTCGCACCACGAGATTGTACCGCCTGGCCGCGCACCGCTCGGTCAGGAACGATTCTTGAGCGGTTCGGGCGGCAGCGTCGGCTCGGACGGATCGCTGGCGGGGCGGGGCGGTTCGGGTGACGGATGGGGCGTCGGCAACTCGGGATCGAGAACCGGGCTCGGCGTCTCGAAGGGCGGCAGACGCTCGGGAACCTCGCCGGGAAGGTCGGGAGGCGGAATCGTAGGGGGAATGTCTTGAGGCTGGGTCATGCGGACTCGTCCGGATCGCGCGAAGAGCGAGGATCGACTTCGCCGCCCGCGCTCTGGTCGGGCGTGCGCAAGGAGTTGTACACGTCCTTCACGCCGTCCACGGCGAGGGCTGCCTCGGCGGCGAGGCGCATCGCGTCACGGTTGACGGCGATGCCGTACAAGTACGCTTCGCCGCGCTCCACGCGAACGTCGAGGGCTGTGATCGGCAGCGTGGAGAGGGCCCCTCGCACCGTCGTCTCGAGCGCGGCGTCGTTCGGCGGATCTCGCCCGTCGTCTTGAAGAGTGTCACCTTCGTGGTCGCGGTTCTCGCCTTGAAAGCCGTAGTCACCGCTGCCATAGCCGTAGCCGAGGTCGGCTTGCCCTTGATGGGCGTGGTCTTGCGTTCGCGGGTCGGGCGCCTTGTCGTCGCTCATGAAGTCCTCCGTGCCTTATGCCTCAGTCGTCGTCGTGCGTCGCGCGATGCGCCGCCTCGTCGTCCGTGAACCCCTCGCCGTACTCGGTCACACCGTCGCCCGACAACCCGATTCCGAACGGATCGTCCTGTTTGTCGGGCGCGCGGTTCTCCTTCTCGGTGAGGGGCGTGTCGGTGGGGTGACGCTCGGGATCGGTCATGCGTCGATGCTAAGCGCGCGAGGTGGCGCCTTCGTGTTGAGCGCCTCAAGGATCATTCGAGATCGTCGAGGTCGTGCAGCAAGCGAGCGTCGCCGTCGTCGGGCGTATGGTGTCGCTCGACGAGACGAATCACCTCGGGGCGCGCGTTCACTGCCTGAAGCATCGACGCGCCGAGGCGAGCGTGCCGAGCGCGCACCTGCACGAAGCCCACGGGCAGACGCGCCGCGAAGCGCATCGGAACGAGCCCCGCGAGAACGCGTTCCGCGACTCGGTAAGGCCGCGTGCTCTTGCCGCAGTCGTGCAGGAGGGCGGCGGCGACGAGGTGAGGCGGCGCGTCGGGCCGCACGGTCAGCAGCGTACGCGCGACTCGGCACGCGTGTTCGCGGTCGCGCGGATCCATGGCGAGGTAGACGACGCCTTCGCCGCCTTGGAGAAAACGGGCGGCGAAGGCGTCGTCGGGCCGAGCCCGGCTCGCGTGCAGACTGCGCGCGAGCCGGGCGATCTTGCCGAGGAGGTTGGCGGCCAAGAGCTCAGTCGGCGGAAACGGCGTCGGTCGCAACGTCGCTCGAAGCGACTTCGAGGTGCGCCAGCATCCGCTCGGCGCTCATGGCGGCGCGGGTGCCCGCCCCGACGCTCGTCGCGAGTTGGCGGTAGACGTAGTCGCTGACATCTCCGGCGGCGAACACACCCGGCACCGAGGTGTAGATGTCTTCCGTGACGTCGACGTACCCGTCGTCGCGCAGGCGTACGAGATCGCCGAGGAACTGCGTGTTCGGCACGTGCCCGATGAAGACGAACACGCCGTCCGTCTCGTGGAACCACGTTTCGCCCGTCTTGAGGTTGCGCAGCTTCACACCGCTCACCTGCTTGTCGAACTCGGTGTCGCCCTTGCCGACGACTTCGTCGACGACCGAGTCCCAGATGAACTTCACTTTGGGATTGGCGAGGGCGCGAGCCTGCGCGACCTTGTTGGCCCGCAAGGAGTCGCGACGGTGGATGATGGTGACCGTCTCAGCGAACTTCGTGAGGAAGAGGCCTTCCTCGACGGCGGCGTCGCCGCCGCCGATCACGACGACGTGCTTGCCGCGGTAGAAGAAGCCGTCGCACGTGGCGCACGTGGAGACGCCGCGGCCCCAAAAGAGGTCTTCGCCGGGAACACCGAGCCGCTTGGGATTGGCTCCGGTCGCGATGATGACGGCCTTGGCGCGGTACGTCGCCTCGTAGCCTTTCACGACGAATTCGCGGCCGTCACGGTCGATGCGTTCGACTTCGTCCATCTCCAGCTTGGCGCCGAACTTCTCTGCTTGCTCGACCATGCGTTGCGAAAGTTCCATGCCGCTGATCGGCTCGGGAAAGCCGGGGTAATTCTCGACTTCCTCGGTTTGAGCGATTTGGCCTCCGGGCTGCCCCTTCTCGAGGATGATCGTCGTGAGGTTGGCGCGGCCCGCGTAAATTCCGGCGGTGAGGCCAGCGGGGCCGCCGCCGATGATGACCACGTCGTACGAGTGATGGGAGGATGCCGTCATGAAGACAGGGTAACAGGAATCGCGTTTCGCGAAGGTACCGAAGGCACTTTATAAAGTAAAGCGACTCGTCGACTGCATACCGTGCAGCCGACGTTTCCTCATAGCCTCAAGGAGTCGAGCCCAGGGTCGTCGCAGCAGAAACCAGTCCGCTGCCCGTGGCGTCGCCGTCCCAGGAGAACGTCTCCGTCGCGCCGCTCGGCTGCGGAACGACGAGCGAGCCAGGGTTCATGGGGCGTGACGAGGCTTCGAGGATCGCCTCGGCCTGATCCGCGGTCAGCGCTTGGTTCTTCTGCACCATCAGCGCGACGATCCCGGCCACGTGTGGCGAGGCCATGCTCGTTCCGCCGAGGTCGTAGTACGAAGCTTGACCGTTGACCTGATACGGTCCTGGGACCCAACTTCCCGGAGCGGCGACGTCGAGGTCCTGACCCGGCAACTGACGGCTCGAAAAGTCCGTGATGTAAAAGTCGCCGATGTCGGTCGGGTCGGGTACGTCCGTGTGCCACCACCCGCGGCTCGTCCACTCACCGTTCCATCCTGCCGCCACCGAGATGACCGGCGCGTATGCGCCGGGGTAGCCCATGCCGGCGTTCCCCGAGTTGCCTGCCGACGCCACGATGATCACGCCCATGGAAACGGCGTAATCGGTCGCTGCTTGCTCGACGGCGTCGAGGCTCATGTTTATGACGACGGGGCTGTTCTTCAAGACGGGATCGTACGCCTTGAGCTTGGCGACGTACGTGATGCCGCGCGCGATGACCGACGACCAGCACGAGCCGTTTTGATTGAGCACTTTCACGGGGGTGACGGTCGCTCTCGGTGCGACGCCGTTCACGGCCGTGCCGCCGAAGTCGTCGCCGAGGATCGTACCCATGACGTGCGTGCCGTGCGAGTTTTGGTCTTGTCCCCACATGTTGGGCTGCTCGGACACGTTTCCCACCTCGCCACCGCCGCCGAACGAGCGAGCGTACTGGGTGGCGATTCGGTCCTTCGGCAAGTTGGAGGCCCAGTTGTTGGCGAGGCCTGTGTCCAGCACGGCGACGTACACGCCGCTTCCGTCGTGGGAGACGGTGGGCACGTCGCCGCTCGGCGTCTTGTCCGTCACCTGTATGGCGTCGAGATCCCAGGTGCTGATTCCGTCAGCAAGGTCTTGAGCGGCCGCCGTCGCCGTCGGTCCTGTTCCACGCTCGGCATCGACGTTCGCCGCTCGAACGACGGAGAGTGCCCGAATGGCGGCGAGGTTACCGGGGCTCATCTGCAACGTGACCGCGCGAATCTTCGCGATGACGTCGCGCACTTTGCCGTACCGCGCGAGTTGATTGAGCGCGGCGTCGGTCACGGCCCCGTTGAGCACGACGTTGACGCCGACCATGTTCGCGTTCGCGGCCTGACTCTGCAACGTCGGCTCCCAGGTGAGGGGGCGCTGTCCGCAGGCAGCGAGGCAAAAGAACCGCCCGTGGGCGGCTGGCTGGGGCACAAGGATTCGAACCTTGATTGACGGTGCCAGAAACCGTTGTCCTGCCGTTAGACGATGCCCCACCGATGTTGCCTGCTTTACACAAGTACGAGCGAAGAGTATACGACGACCTATTTATGCGGTCAAGCCAATTTCGCTCACTGCCCTTGGCAGAGCTCGCCGCAAAGTGCTACAATGAACCGTTGCCTCGTCATGACGAGGACTTCAGGAGGATGTTCGTTCATGGAAGACCAGGTTACCCCGACCCCCCAGCAAGATGGGGGCACTCAGCCCGAAGCCGAGGGCACGACCGCTACGCCCACCGCTGAAACCGCGACCGCTACGCCCGAGGCCGTCAGTGCTTCGAACGCGACCGAAGAGTACCCTGCGATGACGTTCGAGGATCTCGACGCGTCGTTCCAGAACCTTCCGGGCGCGCGCGAGATCAACCGCGGCGACATCGTGGACGGTACCGTCGTGTTCATCGGCAGCGAGGGCATCGCCGTCGATGTCGGCGCGAAGATCGAGGGCGTCATTCCGTTCTCGCAAGTCGCCGACGAGCCGATCACGATGGAGCAGGCGCAGGCGATGTTCAAGCCCGGGGACAAAATCGAAGCGTACGTCGTGCGCTCCGACATCCCCAACGGCGTGATCGTGCTCAGCAAGAAGCGCGCTGATCAGGACAAGGGCTGGCGTGTGCTCGCCGACCTGCAGGCGAGGAACGAATCGTTCGAGGTGGATATCACCGAGAAGGTTCGTGGGGGCCTCGTCGCGCAAGTCGAAGGCATTCGCGCCTTCCTGCCCGCCTCGCAGGTCGACACGCGCCGCGTGAACGACCTCGATCCGTACGTCGGCAAGCCCTTGCGCGTCAAGCTCATCGAGCTCAACCGCAAGCGCAACCGCGTCATCATCTCGCATCGCTCGATCCTCGAAGATGAGAAGGCCAAGGCGCGCGAGTCCACCATGGGCAAGCTCGTTCCTGGCGCCGTCTTCGAAGGCGAAGTCGTCGAGATCACGGACTTCGGCGTGTTCGTCAACCTGGGCGGACTCGACGGTCTCGTCCACCGTTCCGAGCTCACCTTCGGCCGCTTCAACCACCCGCGTGAAGTCGTGAAGGTCGGCGACAAGGTCCAAGTCCAGATCATCGACGTCGATCCCGAGCGCGAGCGCATCAACCTCTCGATGAAGGCGCTGTCCAACGATCCTTGGCAGTCCGCCGTCGAGAAGTACGCGATCGGCCAGAAGGTCACCGGTAAGGTCACGAACCTGACGAACTTCGGCGCGTTCGTCGAAATCGAGGCGGGCCTCGAAGGTCTCGTGCATGTTTCCGAAATGAGCTGGACGAAGCGCATTCGTCACCCGAACGAAGTCCTCAAGGAAGGGGACGAAGTCGAGGCGATTATCTTGCGCATCGAACCGAAGGACCGTCGCATCAGCCTCGGCCTTCGCCAGACCAGCGACGATCCGTGGAGCGCCTTGCCCGACCGTTACCCCCCCGGCACGCCGGTCAAGGGCAAGGTCACCGGCATCACGGACTTCGGCGTGTTCATGGAGATCGAGCCGGGCATCGAAGGTCTCATCCACATCTCCGAGCTCGACACGCAGCGAGTGAACAATCCCGCCGATCTCTTCAAGAAGGGCGACGAGATCGAAGCCGTGATTCTCAACATCGATCCCGTGGAGCAACGCGCGAGCCTCTCGCGTCGTCGCGCCCTCGGCGGTGGCGGCAACCCCCGCGATTTCGTGTCGCAGGGCGGCGGTCAACGCGGTGATCGTGGTCAGGGCGGTCAAGGTGGCGGCGGTCGTCGTCGTCGCGACGGCATCGACTACGACTACAGCTACGCGGCCAAGGACGCGTCCAGCGGCAAGATCAGCACGAAGCTCGGCGACGTGTACGCCGACCTCTTCGCGCAGTTCGGTCTTGGCGGCAAGGACGAAGCCAAGGACGAAGGCAAGAAGGAGTAAGTCCTTCTTCAGCAGGGGCCCCGAGATGACCTCGGGGCCCCTGCTTCATTTCTCTTCGAAGGCGCATCCCGGTTCTGCGGGTCGGAGGTGAAGCGGTGAAGGAAAGCGTTGTGTTGTGCATCCTGTTCGTCGCGGCGGGAACAGGGCACTTCGTGCGGCCCGACGTGTTCGAACGCATCGTTCCTCCAGGCGTTCCCGCGCGAGAAGCCGTCTTGCTGAGCGGCGCGGCAGAAATCGTGGGTGGGCTGGGTCTCCTCTCCCCTACCACGCGGCGCGCGGCGGGCGCCGGGTTGATCGCGCTGCTGCTCGCCGTGTGGCCTGCCAACCTCTGGATGGCCCTCAACGCCAATGCGTTCGAGGGCATCCCGCCGTGGTTGGTGTGGGCGCGCGTCCCGCTGCAGCTTCCGCTGATTTGGTGGGTGTGGCGTGTAACGCGACCGAACGCTCGTTCGGTATAGTGGTCGTCATGAGCAGAATCGTCATCGCGGCGGCCAAGCGCACGCCGATCGGAAGCTTCCTGGGCAGCCTCAAGGACGTGCCCGCCGTCGACCTTGGCGTGGCGGCCGCCAAAGCCGTACTCGAGGGCGTGCGAGGCGACGACATCGCCGACGTGATCGTCGGGAACGTGCTGCAAGCAGGACAAGGCATGAATCCCGCTCGGCAAATCTCGGTGAAGGTCGGCTTGGGACACCACGTTCCCGGTCAAACCGTGAACCGCGTCTGCGGCAGCGGCCTTCAAGCGATCATCTCGGCCGTGCAGGGCATCAAGTCAGGCGACGGACAGGTGTACCTCGCGGGCGGCATCGAAAACATGAGCCGCGCGCCGTACCTGCTGCCGCGAGCGCGAGAAGGCTACCGCATGGGCCACGGCGAGTTGCTCGACTCGATGATGTCGGACGGCCTCACCGACGTGTTCCACGGTTACGCGATGGGCGTCACCGCCGAGAACATCGCCAAGCAGTGGAACATCACCCGAGAAGAGCAGGACGCCTTCGCCGCCGAGAGTCAGCGTCGCGCGACCGCCGCGATCGAGTCGGGCGCGTTCACGAATGAAGTCACTCCCGTGGAAGTGCCCGGCAAGAAGGGCGTGTCGATCTTCGACCGTGACGAGTACGTGCGCCCTGGCACGACCGTGGAGACGCTCGGGAAGTTGCGCCCCGCCTTCGACAAGAACGGCACGGTCACGGCAGGCAACGCCAGCGGAATCAACGACGGCGCGGCGATGCTGCTGATCACCACGGACGAGTACGCCGCCGCGAACGGCCTGACGCCCCTGGCGGAGATCGCTTCGTACGCGACGATCGGCGTCGATCCGCAAATCATGGGCATCGGACCGGCCAAAGCCGTACCGCTCGCCCTCGGAAAGCTCGGGATGACCCCGAAGGACGTCGACCTGTACGAGCTCAACGAGGCGTTCGCCGTGCAGTCGCTCGCCGTCGTGCGTGACCTTGGCATCGACGACTCGAACGTGAACGTCACGGGCGGCGCCATCGCCCTCGGACACCCGATCGGAGCGTCGGGCGCGCGCGTCCTCGTGACCCTCGTGCACGCCCTGCGCACCGCCGGGAAGGAGACGGGCGTGGCGAGCTTGTGCATCGGAGGCGGCATGGGCATCGCGTTGGTCGTCCGCGCCTTGTAAATCGCCGCGCGCCGTCATGAAAAGCCGAGGCCACCTTGCAAGGTGGCCTCGGCTTTCGTCGTCACAAGGGCAAGACGAAGAGTTCTTCCCCGTCGATCTGCGTCTTGTAGATTTGCACGGGCTTCACGGCAGGCAACGTCTTCGCCTTTCCGGTGGCGAGTTCGAACTTCGCGCCGTGCTTCTCGCACGTGATCCTTCCCATGTCGACATCACCGCCCTTCAACGGGTAGTCCTTGTGCGAACAATTGTTGCGAAGGGCGTAGTACTGCCCCTCGTAACACACGACGAGGACGCTCTTGCCGTCCACCTTCACTTCCGTCTGAGAACCTTCCGTCAACTCGTCGACCTTGCCGACGAGAACGCGAGTCGAAGCAGTCACGACGGCAGTGTAATGCCCCGCTCCCTGCGGGAGCGAGGCGAGAGGTGACGATTCACAAGCTGATCAGGAACGGGTCCTCGAGCGATTCGCAGATGAAACGCATGAAGCGCGCGGCGTCCGCGCCGTCGATGAGGCGGTGGTCGTATGTCAACGAAAGGGGAAGCATGTTGCGCGGCTCGAACTGCCCCGTCTCCTTGTCCCACACGGGCTCGAAGCCGCCGCGGGACACGCCGAGAATGGCGACTTCGGGTGGATTGACGATCGGGGTGAAGGCGTGCCCGCCGATTCCACCGAGGTTCGAGATCGTGAAGGTCGCGCCTTGCATCTCGTCGGGCTTGAGCTTGCGGTCGCGCGCTTTTTGCGCGATCTCACCGATTTCGACGCTTAGTTCGGTGATGCTCTTGCGGTCGACGTCCCGCAGAACGGGCACGAGCAAGCCGTTGGGGGTATCGACGGCCACCCCGAGGTGCACGTACTCCTTGTAGATGACACGATTGCCCGCCACGTCGATGCTCGCGCCGAACTTCGGAAAGCGGCGCAAGGCGTTGGCGACGACCTTCATCAAGATCGTCGTCATGGTGAGCTTGCCGCCTGCCTTCTCGACACGCGCGCCGAATTGACGGCGAACTTCCTCCATCTTCGTGACGTCGGCCTTGTCGAAGTGGGTCACCATCGGGATGGTCGTCCACGCTTGCGTCATGGAGCGCACGGTCGCCTTGCGAATCCCGCTCATGTCCTCGGCACGCACGTTGCCGAACTTGCTGAAGTCAGGCAAGGGCGCGGGTTGCGCGCCCGCTTGGGGCGCGGCGACGGCGGGTTGTGCTTGCGCGGCGGGCGCCGCCGCGGCGACGCTGGGTGTTCCGGCGGTGCGGCGCACGTCTTCCTCGGAGATGCGTCCCGCGAGGCCCGTGCCGTGCACCGTTTGAATGTCGACGCCGAGCTCGCGGGCGAAGCGCCGCACGCTCGGCGCGGCCGCGATGACGTGACGACCGTCGAAGACTTGTGGAGCTTGCGGCGGCGTGGCAGGCGGAGCGCTCGGCGACGTCGGCGCGGGCGACTGGGCTTGCTGCTTTTGCGCTTCGACTTGCGCGTCGGCGACGCGCTGCGCCGTCGACGCTTGCGGCGCGACCGTGACGGCCTCGTCGACTTCCGCGCCCGCCCCGCTTTGACCGAGGGCCGAGCCGACGCCGCTCGGCGAGGCGCCGTCCGGCGCGCCGCCTTCCAAGGTGAGGATCACGCCGCCGACCTCGAGTGCCTCGCCTTCCTTAACGCTGATTTCGCGCACGGTGCCCGAAGCGTTCGACGGAACTTCCACGACGGCCTTGTCCGTTTCGATCTCGATGATCGGCTGGCCTTCGGTCACCGTGTCGCCCGGCTTCACGAGAATCGTGACGACGTTGCCTTGCTCAATGTTGTCGCCCACGTCGGGCAGCGTGACTTGACGTGGCGCGGTCGCTGGCGTCGCCGAAGCGCTCGCGCTCACTTGCACAGGAGAGGTAGGCGCGGCAGGAGTGGGCGCGGCAGGAGCCGCTTGCGGCGCCGGGGCGCTCTCCCCTCCTGTCAAGGTGAGAATCACGCCGCCGACGGCCACGGAGTCGCCTTCCTTAACGCGCACGTCCTGCACGGTTCCCGCCGCGCCGCTCGGGACTTCCACGACGGCCTTGTCCGTTTCGATCTCGATGATCGGTTGGCCTTCCGTGATCGTGTCGCCCGGCTTCACGAGCACCGTGACGACGCTGCCTTGCTCGATGTTGTCGCCCACCTCGGGCAGTTTCACTTCGATCGCCATGTCAATGTCCTTTCGAATCGAGGCTCAGCGCAGCACGGGCGCGATACGCTCGGGGTCGATGCCGAAGTCGGCGATGGCCTTCTTCACGACGTCCGCCTTGATTTGACCGTCACGCAGCAGAGCGTAGAGGGTCGCGACGACGATGTGGCGCGCGTCCACTTCGAAGAAGTCACGCAGTTCCTCGCGCGCTTCCGAGCGTCCCCAGCCGTCCGTGCCGAGGGTCCACAGCTTGCGGTCCAAGTGACCGTTGAGGCCGTCCGCGCCGAGCTTCACGTAATCCGAGACGGACACGAGCACGCCGGGAGCGTTCTCCTTGCCGAGCTGACGCGCGACGAAGCTGAGCTGCGGCTCGCGGTCGGGGTGCAGCATGTTCTCACGCTCGGTGAGCAAAGCGTCTTGATGCAAGGCCTTGTAGCTCGTGGCGCTCCAAACGTCGGTGGCGACTCCGTAGTTCGCGAGGAGGGTTTGCGCTTCGAGGGCCGCCGTCATCGACGGGCCGCTCGCCAGAAGTTGCGCGTGCAGCTTGGCGTCCGCGTTCTCGGCGCGCTTGAGGCGGTACAGGCCCTTCATGATGCCCTCGCGGACTTCCGCGTGGTTTTCGGGCATGGGAAACTGCACGTAGTTCTCGTTCTCGACCGTGACGTAGTAGAACTCGTCTTTGTTCTCGACGTACATCCGGCGAATGCCTTCCTCGATGATCACGGCGAGTTCGAAGGCGAACGCGGGATCGTACGTGTGAAGGTTCGGCACAACGTACGCCTGAAGCAGCGAATTGCCGTCTTGGTGCTGCAGCCCTTCTCCGGCGAGGGTGGTGCGGCCTGCCGTGGCGCCGATCAGGAAGCCGCGCGCCCGCTGGTCGCCCGCCGCCCACACGAGGTCGCCGACGCGCTGCATGCCGAACATAGAGTAGTACACGTAAAAGGGAATGGTGGGCACGCCGTGCACCGCGTAGCTCGTCGCGGAGGCGATCCAAGAGCACATGGCGCCGTCCTCGGTGATGCCTTCCTCCAGCATCTGTCCGTCGGTCGCTTCCTTGTACGCCATCAAGCTGCCCGCGTCGACGGGTTGGTACGTCTGGCCGCGCGGCGAGTAGATCCCGATGCGCGGCACGAGCGCGTCCATGCCGAAGGTGCGCGCCTCGTCGGGCACGATGGGAACGACGCGCTGACCGATGTTCTTGTCGCGCAGAAGCTTGGAGAGGATCGACACGAAGGCCATGGTCGTGGAGACTTCACGGCCGCCGCTTCCCTTGTAGAACTCCTCGTAGAATTCCTCGCTCGGCACTTGGACGGGGTCGAACTTTACCGTGCGCTCGGGCAGGAAGCCGCCGAGCTTCTCGCGCTGGGCGAGGGCGTACTTCACCTCGGGCGAGTCGGGGCCGGGATGGTAGTACTCCAAGTGCTCGACTTGCTCGTCGGTAAGGGGCAGCTCCAGGGTGTCTCGCAAGGCGGTGAGGGCGTGGTAGTCGAGCTTCTTGACTTGGTGGGCGACGTTGCGTGCTTGGGCGGTCTCGCCGAGACCGTAGCCTTTCACGGTGCGCGCGATGATGATGGTCGGGCTGCCTTTGTGCTGAGTCGCCGCCTTGTACGCCGCGTAGATCTTCTTGACGTCGTGCCCGCCGCGGTTGAGCAGCTCAAGGTCCGCGTCCGTCCAGCCCTCGATGAGCTTTTGCAGTTCGGGCGTGTTGAAGAACTTCTCGCGCAGTTCCTTGCCGCCGAACGCCGCGTAGCGCTGCGACTCGCCGTCGACGAGTTGCTCGAAGCGCTTCACGACGGCGCCCGTGTAGTCCTTGGCGAGGATCTCGTCCCACTTCGAGTCCCACACCACCTTGATGACGTTCCATCCCGCGCCGCGGAAGAGCGCCTCGAATTCTTGGATGACCTTCGAGTTGGCGCGAACCGGACCGTCGAGGCGTTGCAAGTTGGCGTTGAGGACGAAGATGAGGTTGTCGAGGTTTTCGTAGGCGGCGAACCGCAGGCCCGCGACGCTTTGCGGTTCGTCCATCTCGCCGTCGCCGAGGAAGGCCCAGACTTTGGCGTCGCCTTTGGGCTTGAGGCCGCGGTTTTCGAGGTATTTGACGAAGCGCGCCTGATAGATCGCCTGCAGAGGTCCGAGGCCCATGGAGACGGTCGGGAACTCCCAGTAGTCGGGCATCAGCCACGGGTGCGGATACGACGACAAACCGGGCGCGTTCTGAAGCTCGCGGCGGAAGTTGTCGAGGCGCGCCGCGTCGAAGCGTCCTTCGAGAAAGGAGCGTGCGTACACGCCGGGGCTCGCGTGCCCTTGGAAGAAGATCAGCGAGCGGTCGGGCATGGCGCCGTGTCCCACGAAGAAGTGGTTGAAGCCCACTTCGTACAGCTCGGCGGTCGAGGCGTACGTGGAGAGGTGCCCTCCGATGCCGTCCGAGTTCTTGTTGGCCTTCACGACCATCGCGACGGCGTTCCAGCGAATGATGTTGCGAATGCGGCGCTCCATCTCCAGATCGCCGGGATAGGTGGGTTGCGCTTCGGCAGGAATGGTGTTGATGTACGGCGTGTTCTGCTTGAACAGGATCGGGGCGCCGTTGAAGTAGGCGTAGTGGTCGAGGTCTTCGAGAAGTTCGGCGGCTCGGATACGGCCCGCGCTCGCGAGAACGTACGCGAGCGAGTCGAGCCACTCTTGCGTCTCGATCTTGTTGAGCTTGTCGCGCTCGCCCGTCGACAAGGCCGCTCTGGAATTGGTGCTGCTCGTCATGTCGTTCGATCGTTCCTTTCTAGGGATGCACGTGTCCTGCGCCATGGCATCAGGGCGAGGCGGTCGCGTCCGTGCTCCACGCTACGGATGAACGGCGAAGGTGAAGAGAGTGTGAACCACGCCCTCTTCCTCCCGAACAGCCGTTTGCACCTCATCAGTCTACGCGGGAAGGAAAAGACGTCCAACAAGCGTTCACTCCACAATTCACCACTTCGACGCGTGAATGAGCATCACCGAAGCACCCTATTCAGGCTCACCTCAGGAAGGTTCGCGGCCCCTACACTGAGGTCAAATGGCACGGCAACCGCGCGTCCTCGTCCTCGTCGTCACCGTCGTTCTCCTCATGCTGGCCGCGCTCGCCGTCACGACCTCGAGAAGTCGCGCGACGTCGAACCCCGCCGTGCAAGCGTCCGCGCCCATTGTGCCCGCCAAGTCGTCCCCTGCCGCCACGGCGCCTTCCTCCGTCAAGCCGACCGCTACGACGGCGAAAACCACCGCGTCCGTCGTGCCACGTGCGCCCTCGACGGTGTCCGTCACGAAGGTGACCACGCCCGCCAAGGTCCAGGTGACGACCCCTGCCAAGGCGACGAAGACTCAAACGAAGGCAAGGACGTCGCCCACCCAGACCGTCAAGCCCCAGGTGAAGACCACGACGACGCCGACGCTCACTGTGACGCCTCCAGTGAAGGCGACGACAACCCCGACGCGAACCACGACAACTCGGACGAAGACACCAGCGGCGTCCACGCCGACTGCGAAAACTCAGGTGAAGGTGACGAAGACGCCGGTACAAGCCGCCCAAACTACGACGCGAACCACGACAACTCGAACGAAGGCGCCAGCGGCGTCCACGCCGACCACGAAAACCCAGGTGAAGGTGACGAAGGCCCCCGCACAAACCGCCCGAACCCCGGCGAAGGTGACGAAGTCCGCTTCGACCGCTTCTCGCTCCGTCAAGGGGGGCACGGCCGCGAAGCCGAGCACCCCGACGACTGCCAGCACGGCGGTCAAGCCCGCGACAACGGCCACGGCGCGCCGAGCCGCGCCCCTGTCTCCCCGGAAGTTCGTCACGATTCCGACCTTGCCGCAAGGCGTCAAAACGTACCTCGTGGCCGGCGTGACGCCCATCTACACGGCGCGCGGGGCGCGCGTCGAGTCGTTTCGCAGTCCGACCGACACCATCTTGCTCGTGCAACTCGATCCGGGCGCAAACGTCGTGCGTACGCTCAGCTTGCCCAGAGATACGCTTCTGGGTTCCTCGGGATCGCGAATCAACTCGGTCTTGCCGCGCTCGGGCGCGGACGCCCTCGTTCGCACGGTGACCGCGATGACAGGAGTGGGAATCGACGCCTACGTGCTCGTGAACTTGCGGGGCGTACGCGACTTGACGGACGCGGCGGGCGGCGTCACGCTCACCGTGGGCAAGGCCATGAACTACGACGACTTCGCGGGCAAGCTCCACATTCACTTCCAGCCGGGCCGTCAGACCCTCGGCGGGCAGAAGGCCGAGGAGTTCTTGCGCTTTCGTCACGACGCGCGCGGCGACATCGGCCGCATCGACCGAACCCGCGACTTTCTGCAAGCCCTCACGCTTCGCCTCCTGACGCCCAGCGGGTTGGAGCGTTTGCCGCGCGTTTCGGCCGCCGTCCGCGCGAACTCGCGCACGACGCTCTCCGAGCGCGACTACCAAGACATCCTGGGCTTCGCGATGAAGCGCCCGAAACTCCAGACGTTCGTGTTGCCAGGTCGCAACGAAGGGGCGTACTGGCGCATGGATCCGGGGCGAGCGGGAGGCGTCCTCGCCGCCTTCCGCTCGCCTGTCCAGGCAAAACGCTGAGACGCGTCGCTAGACTGTCTTCATGGAGTTCCGTCAACTTCGCTACTTCGTCGCCCTCGCCGAGGAAGGCCATTTCGGACGGGCCGCCGAGCGCGTGTTCGTCGTGCAGCAGGCGCTCAGCGGCTCGATTCGCAACCTCGAAGAAGAGCTGGGCGTGCGCTTGTTCAACCGCACCACGCGCCGCGTCGAACTCACGCCCGCCGGTCGAGAGTTTCTCGTAGGCGCGCGGCAGATCCTGAGCTTGTTGGAGCAGACGTCGGATCGGGCGCGCAAAGCGGCGCGCGGGGAGGTCGGGCGGCTCGCCGTGGGTTTCGTGAGCGGGCTCGCCTTCGGCGGCTTGCCGGAAGTCGTGCGGACGTTTCGCGACCGCTACCCGAGCGTCGCCGTGGAACTCTTGGAGCTCACGGCCGCCGAGCAGGAGCAGGCGTTGCGTGAAGGACGTATCGACATCGGCTTCGTGCTGCTGCCCGTTCGCGATCCCTCGCTGGCCCGCGAGGCGCTTTGGCGCGAACCGCTCATCGTCGCCTTGCCGAGCCGTCACCCGCTCTCGGCGCGCGAATCGCTGCGGCTGGAGGACTTGCGTGAGCACGACTTCGTGTTCTTTCCTCGTCACGTGCGCGCCACGTACTTCGATCAGGTGATGAGCGCGGCGACGAACGCGGGCTTTCAGCCGCGCATCGTGCAGGAGGCAATCGAGGTGCCGACGCTGCTGAGCCTCGTCGCTGCAGGCATCGGGTTGTTCTTGCCCATTCAGTTCTTCAGCAAGCTCGCCCTTCCCGGCGTGACGTACCGCCGTTTGGACGGAGCGCCCGTCGTGGAGATCGACGCGGCTTGGCGGCGTGACGACACCTCGCCCGTGATTCGCGAGTTCTTGCAAGTCGGGCGGGAAGTGCTGGCGCGGGTGACGAGCGTGACATCGTGACGACCTGATTCCTCGAACCGCATCTGAACCCTTTAAGATGGGTACTCGTGCGCTCGTTCTACGTTCTCGGATTCATCGCCTTTCTTCTGCTCGGAGCGCTTCAGGCCGTCTACGGCCCCGCCTTCTCGGCGTTGCAAGCGCGCTTCGACGTTTCGCGGGCCGATGTCGGCCTCATCGCCAGTTCTCACTTTCTCGGATCGATGCTCGGCATTCTGGCCGCCGGAGGGCTGCTCAAGCGGCTGGAGCTCCGCGGACTGTTGAGGGTGGGTTCCGCGTTGATCGCCCTCGGACTCGCGGGCGTGACCTTCGCGCCCGCGTGGACCTTCGCGGTCGTCTGCGCTTCGCTCGCCGGTTTCGGCTTCGGCTTCGTCAGCGTCACCTTCAACGTCGGCGGCGCTCGTCTCGGCGTGAGGGCGGCGGGCGTCTTGAACATCCTCAACGCCTGCTTCGGCCTCGGCAGCATTCTCGCGCCGCTGAGCGTCTCGGCCCTCGGAGGTCAGACCTGGCCGTACGCGCTGTTGGGACTCACGGCCCTCGGACTGCTGTTGAGCGCCGGGCGACTGCCGCACCTGCCGGAGACGACCGTCGCCTCGTCCGGTCGCGCGCCGATCGTGCCGCTCGCGCTGTTCGGAGGGTTCTTCGTGTTGTACGTCGGCGTGGAGGCGGGCGTGGGGTCGTGGATGACCGCCCACTTGTCCGACCTCGGCGTGGTGAACGCGGCGACTTGGACGAGCGGCTTTTGGCTCGCCGTGACGATCGGGCGCTTGCTGGGCGCGCCGCTCGCGCTGCGCTTCAAGTTGCCGCGCATCATTTTGAGCGCGCTCGTCCTTGCGATCGTGGCGCTCCTGCTCGCCTCCACGCCTGCCGCTCGCTTCGCTTACCTGCTCGTCGGCCTCGCCATCGCGCCACTGTTCGCGACGACCTTGGCATGGTTCGGTCAGAACATCTCGACGGGTCTCGCGCCGCTCGTGCTCGCTTGCGGCGGATTCGGCGGCACCTTGTTTCCCTGGTTGCTGGGCGTCTTGTCGGCACGGTTCGGCACGGACGTGGTGCCGTTCGTCGAGGCGGGTGTCGCGTTCGGCGCCTTGCTGGTCGCGCTATTACTGCGCGTTCGGCTTAAGGCGTCCGCCGAAACGCCTGCTTTGTGACGCCCTTCTCGTTCCGCCGGAGACGTAGGCGTAAGATGCTTTTACCACGGAAGGGAGGTGATCCGACTGTATTTTAATTCGGTTGGTGGAGGTGCCCGTCGAGGGTAGCCCCTCGAAGGCCTGAGTACCCTCAATGTCAGGCGGGTACCGCGGCGGCGGAGCTTGAAGAGCTCCGCCGCTTGTTTCATTTGCGCAAGTACGCGTCGCTGCCGTTGATCCAGTCTTCCCTCGGCGGGTTGAAGATGTCGAAGCCGACGAAGTCTTCGAGCACTTCCGCGCCGTGCGACACGTGGGGCGGAATCACGAGCGTCTCGCCCGGACCGAGAATCAACTCGCGCTCGCCCAGGAAGAACTTGATGCGGCCCGACAGCACCGTCGACACCTGCTCGTTGTGATGCGAGTGGACGGGCACGACGCAGCCCACCTTGAGTTCGAGACGGGCGAGCATGACGCCGCCGCCGGTGATGAGTTGCCGCACGAACGTCTCGTTGACTTGTTCGCGCGGCACCGATTGCCAATCATAGTTGTGCGCTTCCACGAGGTCGTTGTACCACGCGCGGAAGCTCGGGAGATCAACGAACGTTCAGCGGCACATCGGTCGCCGTGTCGTTCACGCGAACGGTCGCTTTCCAAGCGCCGCTCATCCACAGCCGCGTTCGCGCGGTATACACGCTTCCCGTCCGGGTGAACGTCAACTGTATGGGCGGCATGGTGTGCTCGGTCATGTGCAAGACGGCGGACGGCGCGTGTTCCGCCTCGATCCGCGCGCTGAGCACGCCGCCCGGTTCGAGGCTAAACTCGCCTCGAACCGGACGCCCGCCGAGCGTCGTTTCGAAGGGAGTGACGAGCGCCGCCGCCGGAACTTCGGGCGGCGCGGTCGTGGCGAGGACGCCGCTCGACGCGAGAACGGACACGAGCAGGGCCGCCTCGACGCGCAGGGCGCCGCGCAGTTGCGGTAACTTGCGGCGCTTCAAAAAGTCGAGCTTGTTGAGGGCGGCGAGCAGCAACACCCCGCCGAAGAATCCGAGCTTGACGAGCAACGCGAGGCCGTACGTACTGCCCGTGAGCGCCCCGACGCCGGGCAAGGCGAGGACGGTCGCGGCGAGACCCGTGGCGACGAGAACGGCGACGCTGCACAGACCGAGGTTCGACAATCGCTCGACGCCCCGCCAAAAGGTCGCTTCGTCACGGGGAAAGCCGACGAGGAACACGACCGCCCCGATCCACGCCGTCATCGCGGCGAGGTGGACGACATGCAGGCCGAGCAGCAGGATGCTTTGGCGACCGTGCCCTTGCTCGGCGACGCTCGCGAGGAGCAGCGCGCCCGCCACGCCCGTCGGGATCCATGTCCTGACGGGCTGGCCTTCGAAGGCGAGCACGGCCGCCGTGAGGGCGAGCGTCGCCAAGACGGCCGTGCCGCCCGAGCTCGACAACAGGTACTCGGCGAAGTCGGCGAGACCGAACGGCCCCAGGAGGTCCGAGAGGGTGAGCGTGACCGTGCCCAGCGCGCCGACCACGACGAGGAGCGCGCCGACCACGAGCGGCCGCAAGGGCGAGCGGGGTTCGGGTGAGACGAATCGCCGAAAGACCGCCCCGCCGAGCAGCAGGGCCAGTCCGAGGTACAACAGGGTTTTCGGAAGCCAAAGCATCGGTCAGTGCACGTCGAACACGTAGTAGCCCGTGACAGGATGCGAGTCGTCGCTCAAGGCCTTCCACATTACGACGTACGCGCCGGGCTGCAGCTTCGAGCGCAGTCGCAGCGTCACCTCGTCGTGCGTTCCCGTGCGGGCCACGAGGCCGAGGTCGGCGCGGCTCGCGGCGTCGTTCTTGAGGTCGAGGACCTTCGTCACGAGTTGACCCGCGAGGCCGTTGACTTTGAGGCGGTCGCCGGAGTCACCGACGCGGTAGACCTTGAAGGTCGAGAAGCGCACTTGCACGCCCTCGGTGAAGCTCAAAACGACTTGGCGGGGAGCGGGAATCTTGGCGCCCTCGGCGGGTGACGCTTTTTCGAGTTCGGCGTGCGCGAGCGCGAAGCTCAGCAACGTGGCGGTCAGCAGGGTGAGGATCTTGCGCATGGCTTGGCTCCTTCAGCGGCCCGTGACGGGCGGGAACATGAGGTCTTCGAGCTTCAGCACGTCGTGCGTCTCGTAGGTCTCGTCGAACGAGGTCGTGCCGATGTAGCCGTACACGCGAATCTTGTACTGGCCGGGCTGCGAGAAGACGTAGTCGTCGGTGTAGTAGCCGGGCTTGCCGAACTGCGCGCGAATCGTCAGTTCCCGCTTGAACTTGCCGTCGAGCGTGGTGATTTCGGCTTTGAGGCTGTTTTGGAGGTTCTCGACGGGCTGGTCGTTCATCGTGCGGATGATGAGGTCGAGGCCGTTGAGCTGCATGGTCGTGGCAGGCTCGACGCGACTTCCGACGATGACCTTGTATTGGTTCGTTCCCGTGCCGACGGTCTTCGTCGTGTGCGCGAGTGCGGTGGAGGCGAGGGCGAGGGTGGCGAGCAGGATTTTGCCGAGGTGATTCATGATCGAGACTCCCGAGAGGTGAGCGAGGTCGAAGGAATACCGAACCGGGCGACGTGAAGCCCGTTCGTGCCTGACTCAGCTCGGGAAGGGCGGCCCTCGCGCGACGGGCGTGGTGTCGAGTGTCCGAACGCGCGGGGTGGACGGGGCGACGGGGACCGTGGGGACCGAGAGCGGCAAGGCGAGGACGACTTGGCCGGGAAGCGTCACCTCCGGCGCGGCGCCGCACTCGCAGCCTTGGCGAGACGTCACGTGCCGTTTCGGCGCGTTCTGCTCGTGCTTCGACGACCCGCCGTGTCGGGGATCGGCGTGGACCGACTCCGCGGAATGGGAGTGCGAGCACGTCTCGGTCCCGGTCAAGCGCATCTCTATGGCCATCGCGGCGTGCATCGGCGTCCACAGAAGCGACAGCACGGCGAGAATGGCCGCCACGGTCCGCCAAGCGGCGGAAGAGGCAGGATTCGGAGAGGCTTGGCGCACGGAGATCATCTTCAGTATCCTCGTCGGCTCGTGAGGCAGGTGTCCCCTGCCTTCGAGAGTTACCGTAGCGAACTCGGAGTGATTCGGCGATGACTCGGGTCATGGCGCATGAAGGCGCGCCTCGTTGCGAAGGCGTTTGGATTTTGTATACAATATCCAACGTGTTCGAACGGCCCGGCCTCGTCCGCGAAACGGTGTACGCACACCTGCGCGACCTCATCCTCGGCGGCAAGTTCGCGCCGGGAGAGAAACTCGGCGAGGTCGAGCTCGGCACCTTACTCGGCGTGAGCCGCACGCCCATACGCGAGGCGGTCCAACGCCTCGTTCAAGAAGGCCTGCTTGCGTCGAGCGCCAACCGAGGCGTGTGGGTGCGCGTTCTGAGCGCCGACGAAGCCCGAGAAGTGTACGAGGTGCGAGAAACGCTCGACGGCCTCGGGGCCGAACTCGCCGCGCGTCACCACACCGACGCGGACGCCCGCAAGTTGCGCGAAGCCCTGAAGCGCTTGGAAGCCGCCGGACGAGACTACCGCGAGCAAACGGCCCTCGACCTCGCCTTTCACCGCGCCGTGATGGAGGCGTCACACAACTCGGCCCTCCTCGACCTCGCACGCACCTTGGAGCAACGCGTCGCCCTCATCAAGCACCAAACGCGCACGTACAACGCCCACCCGCACACCCGAGAACAGCACCACGCCATTTTGAGCGGCGTGCTGAGCGGCGACGGACGTTCCGCCCGTGACGCCGCCAAGGCGCACGTCCGGACCTTCGCCGCCCTCGTCCTCGCCGAACTCACGTCGACGTCCCTGCTCACCACGGCGGGCGACGCGCTCGACGAACAGGAGGAATCATGATCGACCGTATCTACCGCTCCGCCGTCCTCGGGGTGGCGGGCAACAAAGCCGTCGAGAGCGTCGTGCGCACACGCGGCTGGAGCGTCGCGCAGCGCTTCGTGGCAGGCGACGACCTGCAAGACGCCGTCCGCGCCGTCGAGGAACTGGAGCGAGACGGCGTTCACGGCATCCTCGACTTGCTCGGCGAGATGGTCACGAGCGAGGAGGAAGCCAACACCTTCGCCGAGAAGATCCTCGCGATCATGGACGCTCTCGACGGCAAGCCCTACCCGAAGTACGTCTCGATCAAGCTCAGCCAAATCGGGCAAGACCTCACGACGGCGAGCGGCGAAAACCTCGGCATGGTGAACGCACGGCGTATCCTCACGCGCGCCCAGCACATCGGGGCGTTCGTGCGTCTCGACATGGAGGACCACCCGCGCGTCGACGAGACCCTCGCACAATTTCGCGAGCTCGCGTCGGAGTTCGGTACCGACACGGTCGGCACGGTCTTGCAAGCGTACTTGTACCGCACCGAGCAGGACCGCGCCGCCCTCGACGACCTGCACCCGAATCTTCGCATCGTGAAGGGCGCGTACCTGGAGCCCGAGACGGTCGCGATGCCCGACAAGGCCGACGTGGACGCCGCGTACCGCCGTCTCACGTACGCGCACCTCAAGGCGGGAAATTACACGGCGGTCGCCTCGCACGACGAGAGCATCATCGAGGACGTCAAACGCTTCGTGATCGCGCACGGCATTCCCAAGAGTCAATTCGAGTTCCAGATGCTGTACGGCATCCGCCGCGACTTGCAAAAGCGGCTCGCCAAGGAAGGCTTCACCGTGCGCGCCTACATTCCGTACGGGCGCGATTGGTACGCGTACTTTTCTCGCCGCATCGCCGAGCGACCCGCCAACGTCTTGTTCGTGCTGCGCGGCATGCTGAAAGGGTGAGGCCATGATCGAACTCAGAGGCGCGGTCGCGAACGTGTTCGTGTTGGGAGTGTCGGACGAAATCGCACTACGAGAAGCGGGACGGGTCGACGTGCTCGTGGAGACGGCGAGCGGCGAGCGGTACGCGGGAACCTTACGAACGCTCGACGACATCGACGCGAGCCTCACGGGCATCTACCTGCCCGTCACGGACACGCTCGTCTTGCGCGACCTCACGCCCGACACGGTCCTGCCTGCCATCGAGGACCTCATCAACGGAGGCGTCCTCGACGAGGTGTTCCTCGAAGTGCTCGAAGAGGTCGAGAGCTAGATGCCGCCCGTCACGGCCGTCCTGCTCGGCGCGGGCAATCGCGGCGCCGACGTGTACGGGGCTTGGGCGCTCGCGCATCCCGAGTCGTTGAGGATCGTGGCCGTGGCCGAGCCCGACGACGCCAAGCGCGCGACGTTCGCCGCTTCGCACGGCATCCCGAGCGAGGGGCAGTTCGCGCGCTGGCACGACCTGCTCGCCCGCCCGAAGCTCGCCGACGCCGCCATCGTCGCCCTGCCCGACCGTGAGCACGAGGCGAGCGGCCAAGCGACGCTGCGGGCGGGTTACCACACGATGCTCGAAAAGCCCATCGCGTCCACCTTGGACGGCACGCGCCGCGTGGTGGACGCGGCGCGCAACGCGGACGTCGTGCTGATGTTGGGGTACGTGCTGCGTTACACGCCCTTCTTCCGCGCCGTCCGAGACGTCGTGCGAAGCGGGCGTCTCGGGGACGTCGTGAACTTGGAGTGGCGCGAGAACGTCCACGCGCTGCACTTCGCGCACTCGTACGTGCGCGGCAACTGGCGACGAGAAGTCGACAGCAGCCCGATGCTCTTGGCGAAGGCCAGCCACGACCTCGACTTGCTCACGTGGATCACGGGTCGGCGCATCGAGCGGTTGTCGAGCTTCGCGAGCTTGCTGCACTTCCGAGAAGAACACGCGCCGCCCGGAGCGCCTCAGCGCTGCCTCGACGGTTGCCCGGTCGCGGACGCCTGTCCGTTTTACGCTCCGAAGACGTACCTCACGCAGAGCGTCGGATGGCCCACGAGCGTCATTTCGCCCGACCCGAGCTTCGAGGCGCGCGAGCAGGCCCTGCAGACCGGACCGTACGGCCGCTGCGTGTATCGAAGCGACAACGACGTCGTCGATCATCAAGTCGTCGCGTTTCAATTCGACTCCGGCGCGAGCGGCACCCTCACGGTGCACGGACACAGCGCGGTCGAGGGACGCACCCTGCGAATCGACGGCATGAAGGCCACGTTGCGCGGCACTTTCACGGGCGCCTCGCAGGAAATCACGATTCAAGACCACGACGAGGCCAGCTTCCGAGGTGGCGCCCAACCCGAAGTCGTTCCGATCACCGCGCCGACGGGCATGTCGGGCGGCGGTCACGGCGGAGGGGACGACGGCCTCATGCACACCTTCGTGGGCGCCGTGCGAAGCGGCTCTCCCCTGCCCCTCGACTTGGAGGTCGAAAGCCACGTCTTGGCGTTCGCGGCGGAAGACGCACGGCGAAGCGGCCGCGTGGTGACGTTATGACCAAAGACGAATTGCTGGCGATGATTCGAGCGGCGTTCGAGGACGTGACACTTGGAAGCGGCGTGAGCCTGCGGGAAGCGGACGTCATCGATTCGTACGGATCGCTCGAGGAACGCAAAGCCGCCCGCGCGCTCGATCGCAAGGACGCGTGGTGGGAACTTCCCAGCGACGACTTGCAAAATCCATGGCCGATCTCGTTTCTCGACGACGCGGGCTTCGCGTTCTACCTTCCCGCGTACCTCACCGACGCGCTGCGAAGCGACTTGCAACGCGACAGCACCAACATCGCGCTCTTCGCGCTCAATCCGTCCAACCTCGTCGAAAACTTCGGCGCGATCACGCCGCCGCAAGCCGCCGCGATCGCCGCCTTTCTGGAGTACGCCGAGGAGCACGACCCGAACGAGAACATTTTCTACTCGGACGCCTGGTCGTACTGGGCCGAGCGTTCCAGGAGCCTCTCATGACCGACGTGACGAGACAGCACCTGCTCGCATCCATCCGTCGAGCCTTCGACGACGTGACGCTCGGGGACGGCGTGACGCTGAGCGAAGCGCGCGTCATCGATCGCTACGGAGACGAAGCGGCGCGCCGAGCCGCGCGCGAGCAGGACTGGCAAGGACCGTGGTGGGACCTTCCTGCTCAAGACATCGACTTCTACAGCCCGTTCTCGTTTTTGGACGAGGTCGGCTTCGCGTACTACCTGCCCGCCTACCTGACCCGCTCGCTTCGCCACGAACCGATGCTCGCTTGCAGCGCGTTCGAGGCCGTGATGCACGCCCTCTCGCCCGATCCGTGGTACGACCTCAAGGCCCGCCGATTCGAACGCCTCACCGATTCTCAGGCGTCCGCCGTCCTCGCGTTCGTGGAGTTCGCCGAAGCGCACGACGACGACGCGGACTGCTGGGCGAACCTTTACACCGACGTTTGGGCCTACTGGGCCGAGCGCGCACGACAACCCTCGCCTTGACGGCGAGCGCAAGGAGACCCGTATGTTGAAACTCACTCCGTTCAAGAACGAGCCGTTCACCGACTTCAGCCTGCCCGAGAACAAGAAAGCTTACGAGGACGCCCTCGCGAAGGTCCGCGCGACGCTGGGGCGCACGTACCCGCTCGTGATCGGCGGCAAGCGCATGGAAACCAAGGAGACCATCGCCAGCACGAATCCCGCCAAGCACAGCGAAGTCGTGGGTTACACGGCCAAGGCGACGAAAGAAGACGCCGAGTACGCCCTCGAAGTCGCTTGGAAGGCCTGGGAGGACTGGAAGACGTGGAGCATGGACGCCCGCGCGCGCATCCTCGTGAAGGCGGCGGCGATCCTGCGGCGCCGCAAGCACGAGTTCTCGGCTCTCATGAGTTTGGAGGCGGGCAAGAGCTGGGCCGAGGCGGACGCCGACACCGCCGAGGCCATCGACTTCCTGGAATACTACGCGCGCCAAAGCATGAAGTACGCGGTGCCGGGCGAGACGCACGACTTTCCGCACGAAGAGAACCGTCTGCATCACATCCCGATCGGCGTGGGCGTGTCGATCTCGCCGTGGAACTTTCCCTTCGCGATCTTCACGGGCATGCTCGCCGCGCCGATCGTCGTGGGCAACTGCGTCATCGCCAAGCCCGCCGAGGACACCGGCGTCATCGCCGCGTGGGTCGTGGACGTCATGCTCGAGGCGGGGTTGCCCGAAGGCGTCCTCGCGTTCCTGCCGGGCCTCGGTGAGGAAGTCGGCGACTACCTCGTGAAGCACCCGAAGACGCGCTTCGTGACCTTTACGGGATCGCGTCAAGTGGGCCTCATGATCAACGAGAACGCCGCGAAAGTGCAGCCCGGCCAGAAGTGGCTCAAGCGCGTCGTGCTGGAGATGGGCGGAAAAGACGCGCTCATCGTGGACGAAACGGCGGACCTCGACGAAGCGGCGACGGCCGCCGTGCAAAGCGCCTTCGGCTTCGCCGGTCAGAAGTGCTCGGCGATGAGCCGCCTCATCGTCGTGGACGAGGTGCACGACGCCTTGATCGAAAAGGTCGTCGAGAAGACGAAGGCTCTCAAGGTCGGTTCCGGCGAGGAGAACGCGAACGTCACGCCGCTCGTGAACGCCGAGAGCTTCGAGAAGGTCGCGCGGTACATCGAGATCGGCAAGACGGAAGGCAAGCTTCTCGCGGGCGGCAACGTCGATAATTCCGTCGGACATTTCGTCGAGCCCACGATCTTCGATGACGTCGAGCCGGGCGCGAAGGTATCCCAAGACGAGATCTTCGGTCCCGTGGTCGCCGTGATTCGCGCCAAGAACTTCGACGAGGCCCTCAAGATCGCCAACGGCACCGAGTACGGCCTCACGGGCGGCGTGTTCACGAAGAAGCGCGAGCGCATCGAGCGGGCCCGCACCGAGTTCGAAGTCGGCAACTTGTACATCAACCGCAAGATCACCGGCGCGCTCGTGGGCGTGCAGCCCTTCGGCGGCTTCAACATGAGCGGCACGGACTCCAAGGCGGGCGGCCCGAACTATTTGGAGTACTTCCTGCAACTCAAGACGGTGGCCGAGCGCTACTGAGCGGCCAAGCAAAATCAATGAAGGGCGAGGCGGTATTGCGCCTCGCCCTTCATCTTGGTGCTACGCCGAGTCGGCGACTTCCCGCGCCAGCGTGCGCACGGCTTCGAGATCGAGCGCCGACAGGGCCGTCCGAACTCGCGCCTCGAAGTGATGAGGCGCGCTCGGAACGCTCGCCGCGACGGAAACGGCGCCCTTCTCGTTCGTCAGCCAAACGCCGTGGCGCGCGCATAGCGTCTGCACCATCGCCATGACAGCTTGAAAAGCGCATCCTTGCAACCAGTGCACGTCGCCGCGCCCTCTCGCCTTGAGGGCCCCGGCGAGCCAAAACTCCGCTTGCCAGGCGTACTGCCGCAGCAGGGCCTCGCTGAGCAAGGGCGGATACTCCTTCACGAGCGACTTCAACCGATCGACACGACCATCGACGTCGCTCAAGACGATTCCGAGCGCCAATTCGGCCGCGTAGTGGTGACCGTGAATTCCATGCGGATGGCCGACTTGAGCGTGCAGCGTCACTCGGCCCGCCAAGGCGTCCTCGACGCTCGTCGTCACGCGCTTCAAGTCGCGGTAGATGAAGTCGACGCGCTGACCCTGAACCGTCAGCCAAGCGCCGCCGTCCACCCACGGACCCCAACCTCCGGGCACGGTCGGACGCGCGGCGCCTTCGTCCACGTCGCGGCACAGCGCGCTCAACGCGTCGACGTTCAAGGCGCGCGGGCCTTCGTAGTACAAGCCCAAGTCGAGATCGGAGTCGGGCCGCGCCGCGCCGCGGGCGCGAGAGCCACCCAAGAGGACGGCGACGATGCCGGGCACCGTGGCGAGTCGGTCGGCCAAGCGGAAGGCGAGCGCGGTCACGTCTGTCACGTCGCCTGCACGCTAACACGGTTTCGTGGCCTTTCTAGAGCAGTGAGCGCACACGTCCGCTCGCGCGTGTTACCGTATCGCCTCGTGGACGCCCTCGACTTGTTGCGGCTGAACCTGCTTTCGCCGATGGTGCTGGCGTTCGTGCTCGGCATGGTCGCCGTGTTCGTACGCAGCGATTTGCGCCTTCCCGAGGCGCTGTACACGTCGCTGTCGATCTACCTGCTCCTCTCGATCGGCCTCAAGGGGGGCGCCGAGCTGTCGGAGACGCCCTTCGCGACCCTCGTGCTGCCCGCGCTAGCGACCCTCGTGCTGGGCGTGACGATTCCCGTCGTGGTGTACGCCGTGATGCGCCGCGTCGGGCGATTCGGCGTGGCGGACGCGGCGGCCGTCGCCGCGCACTACGGTTCGGTGAGCGCCGTGACGTTCACGGCGGCGATCACGACGATGTCGGCGCTCGACGTTCGCGTGGAAGGCTTCATGCCCGCCCTCGTCGCCTTGCTGGAAGTCCCGGCGATCGTCGTGGCGCTCTCCATCGCCCGCTCGCGTTTGGAAGTGAGCGCGCCCGGCGCCGCGAGCGGGCGCGCCGAGGTGTGGCGAGAGCTTCTCACGGGCCGCAGCCTGTTCGTGCTGCTCGGCGGGCTCGTGATCGGCGCGCTCGGCGGCAAGGCGGGCCTCGCGCAAGTCGCGCCGTTCTTCGTCGATCCCTTCAAGGGCGCGCTCGTGCTGTTCTTGTTGGAGATGGGCATGGTGGCGGCGGGGCGCATTCGGGATTTGAAGAAGGTCGGCCCTTTCGTGATCGGCTTCGGTCTGCTCGCGCCGATCGTGAACGGCTCGGTCGGCGTGCTGCTCGCGACGCTCTCGGGCTTGTCGATCGGGGGCAGCACGATTCTCGGCGTGATGGCGGCGAGCGCGTCGTACATCGCCGCGCCCGCCGCCGTGCGCATCGCGCTTCCACAAGCCAATCCCGCGCTGTACCTCGGCGCGTCGCTCGGAGTGACCTTCCCGTTCAACCTCAGCGTGGGAATTCCCCTCATGTACGCCCTTTCGCGGGCGCTTCACGGCCTGATGTGAAGCGCGTTCAGGAGTCAACGTGAAAACCGTCGTCCTCAAACGCGTCACCATCATCGCTGAAGCTTTGCTCGAAGAGCGCCTCGTGCGCGACGTCAAGCGCCTCGGGGCGCGCGGGCACACCGTCACGGAGGTGCGCGGTGAAGGATCGCGCGGCGTGCGCGCCTCCGAGTGGGAAGGGCACAACGTCAAGCTGGAGTCCATCGTGTCGCCCGACGTCGCCGACCGAGTGCTAGAGCACCTCGCCGCGACGTACTTTCCGCATTTCGCCGTGATCGCGTACGTGGAAGACGTCTCGGTCGTGCGCGGCGAGAAATACGTGTAGCCAACCGAGCGTCGGCGTGGACGCACTCAGTTCGCGCGCTCGGGCGCGGTGAGCTTCACGAAGGCGTCGACGACGGCCGGATCGAATTGACAGCCCGCTTGGCGCTTGAGTTCCTCGATCGCTTCGGTGGACGACCAAGCCTTCTTGTACACGCGTTCGCTCGTGAGCGCGTCGTAGACGTCCACCACCGCGAAGATGCGTGCCAGCAGCGGAATCTCGTCGTCGCTCAAGCCGTGCGGGTACCCCGAGCCGTCCCAGCGCTCGTGGTGATGCAAGATGACTTCCAGGGCGCCGAGGGTGAGACCCGGAATGCGCGACGCGATCTCGGCGCCGCGTTGAGCGTGGGTGCGCATCACGGCCGTCTCGTCGGACGTGAGCGGGCCGGGTTTGAGCAACACCGAGTCGGGCACGGCGAGCTTGCCGATGTCGTGCAGGTACGCGCCTTGCCGTAACTCGCCGAGTTGCGAGAGGCTGAGTCCCATCGCCTCGCCGACTCGCTGGGCGCGCGCCACGACGCGGTCGGTATGACCGGCCATTTCCAGAGCGCGCGCTTCGAGGGCCACGCCGAGGCCGAGCAAGCCGCCTTCGAGCGTCTCGCGCACGAGGCGCACGACGCGGTCGCGCTCCAAGACATGCGACACGCGCAGCGCGAGAACTTCCATGACGCGCCGCGCTTGCGGCGTGATCGTGCGCCACGTGTCGAAGGAGAAGACGGTGAGCAGCCACTCCACTTCGCTGCGAGCGTGCACGGGCGCCACGAGAATGCTTTTGAGGCCGTGCCGTTGCAGTTCGGCGAGCGCGCCCGCCTCACGGTCGACGCGGACGCTCGTGAAATCGGCGACGGCGACGGTGCTGCCACTCAGCAGCGGCATGAAGACGCCGCCGCCGCGCGACAAGCGCACTTCTAGGCGCCGCAAGGCGTCGGACGCGCTTCGCACGTTCGTGCTGGGCGCGCCGTACACCTCCACGAGGGTGAGGAAGTCGCCGCGCACCCGCCACACCGCGCTGCCCTCGAAGCCCAGCAACGCCCGCACGGCTTCCAGTCCTTCCCCGAGCAGGTCTTGAACGGTGTCGAGGTTTTGCAAAAGGCGCACGACGTCCTCCACGCCCCACGACACGTCACGTCCGCCCGGCGTGTACTTGCGGCTCTTCATGTCGTACATGTCTTGGTCGGCGACCGCCACGGCGCGCAGCAAGGGCTCGGGCGAGCAAGCTTCGGCGAGACCGAACGCGAAGGCGGGAACGCCCGGCGTCGGAGCGGGCGCGGCGGCCAGAGCGGCTTTCACCCACTTCATGATGCGCTCGGACGGAGCTTGAGGAACGAGCACAAGGAACTCGTCGCCGCCCCACCGGCTCACGAGCGCGAAGCCGGGAAAGGCGGCGCGAATCGCGCGGGCGACGCCCAGGATGTGCGCGTCGCCCGCGCTGTGTCCCCCGATGTCGTTGACGGTCTTGAGGTCGTTGAGGTCCAGCATGACGACGCCGCACGGCGTACCGATCGGCAACGTCTCGTACGCGCGCGTGAGACCTTCGCGCGTCAAAAGGTTCGTGAGAGGATCGCGCGCCACGTCACGCTTGTGCACCTCGCGGTGCCCGACGATCCACGTCAGGATCACGCTGCTCGTCACGACGAGCAGCAGCAGGAACTGCAGCGCGGGGCTGCCGCCGACGAACGCTCGCTCGAAAGCCACGCCGCTGAGGCCGCCGAGCAGTACCGCCAGCCACAGCCGCATCGAACGCGTCGGCCCGAGTCGAATCATCGTCAAGCCGGTCGCAGCGATCAGCAACGCGAAGCCCAGCGTGATATAGGCGGGACCCAGAGGCGCGAATCCGCCCGCCGAGACATCCACCCAACGCGCGAGCACCGCGAAGGCCACGATGAGAAGCACGACGATCACGACGAATCGGAGGGCGTGTCTGGCGTCGTTTCGGTCACGGGATGCGTCGTCTTCCAGCACGCTGAGGGCATTGTAGGAAGACCGTGGATGACCCGCCTGAGACGGCACGCCAAGGCGTTCATCATTTGCCAAGGTAGCGTCGAGACTTTTCACGCGCCGTGCGTCAAGCTGAGGCATGACGCGATCGGGTGAAGTCGCTTTCCAAGACCTCCAAGTCAACGGCGTCCGCTTGCACGTCGCCGTGGCCGGACCGACGAGCGGACCGCTCGTGGTGCTGCTGCACGGATTTCCGGAATTCTGGTACGCGTGGCGGCATCAATTGCCGCCGTTGGCCCGCGCGGGTTACCGCGTCGTGGCTCCCGACATGCGCGGCTACGACTTGTCCGACAAGCCCGTGGGCGTGGAAGGCTACAAATTGGACCTTCTCGCCTCGGACGTCGCCGAGCTCGTGCGGGCTCAGGGACGGGAGCGAGCCGTCGTCGTCGGGCACGATTGGGGCGGCGTCGTCGCGTGGCAAGTCGCGGCGTCGTTTCCGAACGTCGTGGCGAAGCTCGTGATTCTCAACGCGCCTCACCCGAAGGCGTTTCGCCGCGAGCTCGCTCGCAATCCTCGGCAGCGGCGCAAGTCGCGGTACGTGGCGTTGTTCCAACTGCCGTTCCTGCCGGAGTTCCTGATTCGCCGAATGCTTCCTAACGTCGCCGAGTTCTTCAGGGGCACGAGCACGCGGCCCGAAGGCTTCACCGACGAGGACGCCCAACGATACCGCGAAGCGCTCTCGCGGCCCGGCGCGCTCACCGCGATGATCAACTACTACCGCGCGCTCGTCCGCTTCCGACCTGTATCGGCGTTTCCACGAATCGACGTTTCCACGCTTCTGATCTGGGGCGAGAAGGACGTCGCCTTGGAGCCCGGCAACACCGAGGACTTGCACAAGTGGGTGCCGAACCTGCGCGTCGTGCGCCTCCCCATGGCTTCGCACTGGGTCATGAGCGACGAGCCGGTTCGCGTGACCAACTTGCTGCTCGACTTTCTCGGCGCACCCGCTTCGACGGCGAGTCCAGCGGAGGCCAGCGGTGACAACGAAATGCTGCCGTGACGCCTCGGCGGTCACCTCCTCTCGGAGCGGAGGAAAGGAGGCGACGACGAGTCACATCTCGGACGGGACTTCGATGCCGAGCCAGCCGAGCGTCTCGACGAGCGCGGCGTGCATGCGTTCGACGAGGGCGAGGCGCGCTTCTCGCAGTCCCTCGGGGCTCGCCATGACGTTCGTGTCGTTCTTGCCGCCTTCGTCCTTGTGGTTGTACCAACCGTTGAAGGCCGTCGCCAAGTCGAGGGCGTACTGCGCCACGACGTGCGGAGAATGCTGCCGCACCGACGCCTCGAGGATCTCGGGGGCGCGAGCGACGACTTTGGCAAGGTCGAGTTCGAGGGTCGTGAGCCGCGCGAAGTCCGCGCGCTGAGAGGAAAGCCCGGCGGCGCTCGCCCTTTGCACGATCTTCGAGGCACGCACCGCCGCGTATTGGGCGTACGGCGCCGTGTCGCCCGTCAGCGCAAGCGCCTGATCCCAGCGAAAGTCGATTTGACGCGTCGGTTCGCTCTTGAGCATCGCGAAGCGCAAAGCGCCGATGCCGACCTTGCGGGCGACTTCGTCCGCGTCGCCGAGTTCGCGGTCGCCGAGGACGGCCTTCGCCCGGGCTTGCGCTTCGGCCAGAACTTCGTCGACGCTCAGAGTGATGCCCTTGCGGCCCGACATCGCCTGCCCTTCGAGAAGCACCGTGCCGTACGCGAGGTGAAAGGAGCGTTCGCTTTGCTCGTTGGCTTCCGCGACGGCGAGCGACGCTTTCACGATCTTCTGCGGATGGCTTTGACGATCGTCGATGACGTTGATGACCTCGGTGGCGTGCGCGAAATCACCGCTCGGCTCGCCGTCGGGATGCGACGTGTACAGCATCTCGCCGCTCGGCTGCTCCATGAACGCCTTGTACTTGAGTCCCTCGAAGAGGCCGAACTTCCAAAATTGCTGCGCGATGTCCTTGGCCGTGTACGTCGCCGTGCCGTCGCTGCGGACGAGGACGAGCGTGGGATCTTCGAGGCCGGGAATGAACTCGCTCATGTCCATCACGAAGGCGCCCGCGTACTTTCCCTCGGTGGGATGCGAGCAGTACGGACTCGACTTCAGCAAGTCCATCGCGCGCTTCAGAAAGCCGCTTCCGACGATGTCGGACTCCCACGTCAACAAGTCGTACTCGGCTCCGAGGGCGAAGCAGGTCTGGAGTTGCGCTTTCACCATCTCCTCGATCTCGGTTCTCAACTCGCCCGCTTCGAGCTTGTGCATGACGTCGCGAATGCCGGGTTCGAGTTCGGCCTTTCGAGGATCGGCGTTGAGCCGCACGTACAGCTCGCCGAGCCAATGGTCGAGGCGCGCCTTCCACGCTGGCTGATTCACGCGCCACGCCTCGAAGGCGTCCTGCCAGCCGTTCGGGTAGTAGTGATCGCGGGCGAACAAGGACTCGGCGGCTTGCCGACCCGTGTCGTCGATGTAGTTCTGGACTTCCACGCGGTGCCCGGCGGCTTTGAAGACGCGCGCCATGGAGTCGCCCAAGACGACGTTGCGCAAGTGCCCGACGTGCAACTCCTTGTTGGGGTTCACGGCCGTGTGTTCGACGACGACCTTGCCGGGCTTGACGTCGACGCGCCCCTCGCCTTGCACGACCGCTTGCACGAAGGCGCCGGGGTCGAGAAAGAAGTTCAGGTACGGCCCGACCGCCTCGGCGCGGGCGACGCCGAGCGGCAGCACGACGCTCTCGGCGAGCTTCGCGGCGATTTGCGCCGGATTTTGGCGAAGCGCCTTGGCGAGGAGAAAGGCGGCGGGTGTGCCGTAATCGCCCGGCTTGTCGGGCGGCGTTTCTTGGACGACGGCCTCGATGGTCGCGCCGAGGGCGCGCCCGGCCTCCTCCACGGCGGACTTGAGTGCAGCTTTGACGTTTACGGTCATGACCGTAGATTTTAGCATTGGCAGAACCCTCAGCGCTTGCTAAAGCGTTCGTCACGAACGCGTCAGAATGGCCTTGCACAGTGAAAGATATGAAAAAGGCTTTCGCGTTGGTCGGTTTGAGTGCGGTACTCGCTTCGTGTGGTGGCTTGTCGTCGGGTGGCGACTTGATCATCGACGAGAGCAGCTTGACGTTGACGAGTCAGTTCACGGTGCAAAACGTGCCGTTCCGTGGCGGAACGTACTCCGGTCCGGTCATTTGTGACGACCGCGCGACGAACTTGCAGTTGGCGTTCAATTACGCGGGCAGCGTCAACACGGTCGACGCACGCTTGCAAGGCGCGACGACGGGCAGCGTGAGCGGCGCGTTGAACGTCACCAACACCACCAACACGGGCTCGCGCGTGACGGTCGACTTCTTCACGAGCCCCGGCTCGGTGCCCTTGTCCGTTCCGAACGACAAGCTCACTGCTCAAGCGATCATCGTCAGCCCGATCGTCAATCCCGTCATCATCGGCGGAACGCGCGTTCAAATCGTGGCCCACAGCCCGCTCGGCCAAACGGACACGCTCAACACGAACTACCTCCCGGTCGTCGACAACTGCCCGGCGGTCTAAACGTCCTGAGCACGAGGAAGGAGGCCGGGTTCGCCCGGCCTCCTTCCTCGTGCTTTCAGCGAGCGACCGCGTACGGGCGCGCCAATCGATGCTCCATGCGGCGAAACACCCACGCGGCGGCGTTCGACAAAACGAAGTAGATCACGCCGACGGCGAAGTACATCGGGACGGGCTGGTAGTTGCTGCTGACGATGCCGCGCGTGGTGAGCAGCAGTTCCGTGACGGTGATGACGGAGGCGAGGCTGGAGTCCTTGAGAAGGCCGATGAATTGGTTGCCGAGGCCGGGCACGGCGATCCTGGCGGCTTGCGGCACGAGAACGAGCCGCAAGACTTGCGTGGGCTTGAGGCCCAGGGCGCTCGCCGCTTCCGCTTGTCCGCGCGGTACGCTCAGCAAGGCGGCGCGAATGACTTCGGCGGCGTACGCGCCCGCGAACAGGCTCAGGCCGATCACCGCCGTCTGAAAGGGCGGCAAGGTGACCTTGGTGAGTTGCGGCAAGGCGAAGAACAAGAAGAAGAGCTGCACCAAGAGGGGCGTGCCGCGAAAGATCTCGATGTAAATGCCCGCGAGCAGACGAAGCGGCCCCAGCCTCGACAATCGGCCGAGGGCGGCGACGAGGCCGAGGCCGAGGCCGAAGACGGACGCGAGCACGGTGAGGCCGAGCGTGACGCGCGTGCCTTGCCACAAGGCGTTGAGAACGTCGGGCGTGAAAACGTCGAGCATGACAGCGGACCTCCGATAGAGCGAACCGTCGGCCCGAGCGTGAAGGCGCGGGCCGACGGCGAAGGCGGAACTCCGAGGCGGTCAGCGATCAGCGGTTGGACGCGTGATGTCGCTTCCGATCCACTTCACGGAAATGCGGCGCAGCGTGCCGTCCTGCCGCATGCCTCCCAAGGCGCGCTCGACGGCCGCCTTGAGTTGCGGGTTGTTCTTGCCGAGCGTGATGTAGGGATTGTCCTCGGCGAGGACCTTTCCGGCCGCCTTGAGCTTCTGGCCGTTCTTGATGGCGATCGAACCGACGGAGCGCGTCGTGATCATGCCCGCCGCGCGACCCGACGAAAGCGCCAGGAAAATCTCCTGCTCGCCGCTGTACGTGACGATGTTCGGGTACTTCTGGTCACGCAGGTACTTCTCGAAGACCGTACCGAGGGCGACGGCGACCGATCCTCCGTTCAATCCCGAGAGGGTCGTCGCGGTCGAGTTGCTCGGCACGAACAGTTGGAAGCCGTCGTAGTAGTACGGCGTCTTGAGAAAGTCGATGGCGCGCTCGCGCTCGGGAGTCTTGGACTGCGAAGCGACGGCGAGGTCGAATTGGCCGGCTTGAAGCCCCGCGATGATCGACGAGAACTCGGCCTTGATGATCGTGGCCTTCACGCCGAGTCGACGCGCGATTTCGCGGGCGACGTCAACGTCGAAGCCTTGCAAGGTGTTGTTCGGGCCGGGCTGCGAGAACGGCGGGTACTCGCCGCTCATAACGATGCGAAGCTCGCCACGTTGACGAACTTGGGGCAGATCGGCGAAGGCGACGCTCGACGCGGCGAGCAAGGCAGTCGAACTCAACACGGCGAGACGTTTGAGCGATGACGAATTCATTCGGACCTCCGAGGTCGTACGTACGAGAGTGAGGAGCAGTGAATGTCCTGCCCGGAAGGTACCGTACCTGGCTCGAGAGTCCCAATAGCGTTTCTTAAGACGGTTCGCCCGTCAGCATTTCCTCGCACAACGCCGCGAGGAGGGCCGGGAGGGTCTCGAAAGCGTAGCGAACGTGGGCGCGTTCGGTTCGTTGGTGGTAGTCACGACCCCAAGGCCCCGCGTTCACGCTGGGAAGGGCGCACTCGGCGAGCCGATCGTAGTCGAAGGTGAGGCGGCTGCCGTAGGCGGGCGAGTTGGCGTTCACGGCGCTCACGTCCTCGGCGTCGGGTCGGCCGGCGAGAAAGCTCATGTCGGACACGCCGGTGAAGAAGTTTCGCACGGTCAAGCTCTCGCCGGTTTCATGGGCGAGGCGCGCCGTGACCTTCTCGACGGCGCGGCGCAGGCGAAGCGCTTTCGGCGCGTCCCCGAGAAGCGCCGCCGGGTAGTACAGCGACGCGAAGGTCACGACGGCGGCGGGACCGCGCACGTCGGCGAGGCGCACGGCGGCCTCGGTGAGCAGGCGCGAGACGCGCGGCGTGTCGAGGGAAGAGTCGCCCGCGAGGCGGACGGCGAGCGCGTCGAGGTCGGCGCCCTTTCCCGCGCGGTCGACGAGGGCGCGCAGTTCGGCGTACGTCAAGACCCGCGGCGCGTGATCGAACGTCGCCGGGGGCGTCGCGGCAAAACGAGCGTGCCGCTCGGCGCGTTCGCGCGTCACGTCCAGGGCGCATCGCAAGGCTTGTCGAGCGCCGTCGGTGAATGCTCGGAGGACGTCGGTGACACCCCATTGACGCGTCAAGATGTTGAAGGCGCACCAAACGGTGTCGGGCGTCGTGACGTCGTATCGGTCCTTGGAGTCAGCAAGTTGCAGCAGCACCGGAGGCGTGCCAGGCTCGCCGGGCAGTCCGGGGTCGGCGAAGTCGGGGTTGTTCTCGACGAGACGGACGAGTTCGGACGCCATGAGCGACGCGCTGAGTCCGTCGAAGGGCGTTCCGGCGTGCGTGGGCCGCCCGACGAGCAGGACGCTCGGCAAGAGCTTGCCGACCGAACCGAGGAACACCGAGCGTCCGAGCGCGCCGCTTCCGAGGTCGGTTTCCGCGTCGAGGTTCACGGCGCCGACGAAGTCGAGGTCGTGCCGAGCGGAGATCGTCGGCAGAAGCGGCGCGGCCGTACGCATGCCGTGCGAGGCGTCCTCCTCGTCGGGCACGGCGACGAAGAGCAAGTTGCCTTCGCGGTCCTCGTGCCGCGAGAACGCTTCGAGGACGGCGAGGCCCGCGCCGAGGCCGCCTTTCATGTCGAGCAGGCCCCGCCCCGGCAAGAATTCGCCGCTCGCGAGGTCCGTGAAGGCGAGGCGGTCGGCGGCGCTCGATCCGCGGGCGCGCAAGTCTTCGACGAGGCGAGGCGCGAGGCGCTCGGGACGGCCGGCGTCGTCGGCGAGCGGTCCGTAGTTCTCCACGCCGACAACGTCGTAGTGCCCGGTGAGGAGGACCGTGCGCTCACCTCGGCCGCGCACGAGGGCGAACACGACGAAGCGTTCTCGCGCGTCGTCCTTCGTGCGCTCCAGCCACACGTCGTCGGGACGGTCGGCGAAGTACGCGAGGCTTCGCAAGCGACTCGCGAGCCACGGACCGAAGGCCGCTTCGTCCGGCGAACTCGTCACGCTGGGCTTGCCAACGAGTTCGAGCGTCCAAGTGCGGGCGAGCGTGGAAAGAACGTGGGGCAGCGTCGTCGAAGAAAGCGTCATGAAAGCACCTCGCACATCGTGAAGATGCTTCACGATTTCTTAGGGTAACGCTTAATCCGTCCTCGATGTTGAGCGCCGCTGAATCGACTTGCGCCGCTTGGGCATGTCATCTCCAGTCGAGCGCCTCGACGTACGACAATACCCACTTCATCGCGCGACTCGTCGGGCGCGTCACGGTGGAGTGATCCTCCGTCCACGACGTCAACGTCTCGATGCCGTCGCGCGATCCGTCGAGGCGCACGTTGTTCGTGGTGTCGAAGGGCAAGTTGGCGGGCAAGTTCCGCGGATCGTCCGAGGTGCCGCCCGGCACGACTCGTTGACTTTGCACTTCGAGGTTCAAGGCGACGTTCGGAAAGGCGATGTCCTTGACACGGTACGCCTTTCGTCGAATGTACGTCACGTCGCACGCCCGCGAGGGATCGAACGCCCACGGCGACCCGCCGCGTTCGCGGTACAGCGTTTCGAACGCGGGTCGGTTGTCGAGATCCCACAGGGCGCAGATGGCGTCGAGGTCGATCATGAGCGCGATCGGCGTATACGGATACAGCTTTGCGAGCGTGTGCGTCCAGTTCGCGCCGTGCGAGTGCGCCAGCAGCACGATGCGCGTGGGATTGGCCTTGCCACGCACGAACTCGTCGCTCACCCGCCGAAAGTCCGCCTCGAGCTTCAAGAAGCCCGCCTCGTCCTTGTTGGAGATGCCCGAGCGGTGCGTTTCGAACAAGTTCGACGAGTAGCCGTACGTCTCGACCTTGAAGCTCTTGGCGCGAAAGGCGTTCGCGATCGCGGCCACGGTGCCGCGCGGCGTGAGGTAGTCCCAGTTGTCTTGAGGCGCGGTCGTGCAAAAAGCCGAGCAGCGGCCCGCCACCGAGAAGATCACGACGTCCGGCGTGCCCTCGGGGCGAAGCGTGAGGTCGCCCGTGTACGGCGTCTCGCCGCCGCCGTAGGAAGCGGGGCGTGGCGCGCACGCGGCGAGCAGGAAAAGACAGGCGAAGACGACGAGTCGGCTCACCTGAGTATTTTATGAAGATAATTCGCCGCCGGGATGAGCATCGTCTACAATCCAGCACGTGCTCTTCTTTCGACCGCGCCTGCCCGCGTTTCCGGCGAACAGCCTGCTCGTCGGCGGTGCGGCGCGCGACGTGCTGAGGCGCGTGAAGCCGAAAGACTTCGATTGGCTGGCGCGCGACCCCGAGGCGGCGGCGCGGGAAGTGGCCGCCCGCCTCGGCGGCAGCGCGTTCGAAATCGACGAGGAGCGCGGCTACTGGCGCGCAGTCGGGCGCGGCGAGCAGCACGACTTCGTGCCGCTGCCGCACGCCGTGGAGGCGGACCTCGCGCGTCGCGACTTCACCGTCAACGCCCTCGCCATGCGCGAGGACGGCCAAGTGATCGATCCGCTCGGGGGACGAGCGGACCTGAAACGCCGAACGCTGCGTATGGTGAGCGAGGCGAATCTCGTCGACGATCCTTTGCGCCTCCTGCGAGCGGCGCGGTTGTCGGTCACGCTGGGATTCTCCATCGAGGCGTCGACGCGTGAGACCGTCGCGCGCCTCGCGCGATCGAACTTGCCCCTTCCCGCCTTCGAGCGCGTCCGCGACGAGTTGAGCGCCCTCCTCGGTCACGACCGGGCCGCCGACGGCGTGGAGTTGCTCGAAGATCTCGGCTTGCTGCAGTTGTATCTGCCGGAACTGCGCGAAGGAATCGGCGTGACGCAAGGCGGCTTTCATCATCTCGACGTGTTTCGACACGGGGTCGAGGCGCTTCATCAGCTCATCGCTCGTTTCGAGGACGCGAGCCTCACGCTGCGGCTCGCCACGCTGCTGCACGACGTGGGCAAACCCCGGGCGCTGGAGCGAGACTCGGGCACCGGACGGCCGAGCTTTCACGCCCATGACCGTGTCGGCGCGGAGATCACGCGCGACGTCCTCACGCGCCTGAAGTTCCCGCTCGACGTCGTCGAACGCGCGGCGGCCCTCGTGAAGGCGCACATGCTGCCCTTGCCGAGCTCGCCACGAGAAGCGCGGCGCTTCGTGCATCGACGCCGCGCCCTTCTTCCCGACCTTCTACGCCTCATGCTCGCCGACCGCGAGGCGGCGCGCGGACCCGACTCCACGCCCGCCACGCGCTTCGCGTACCAAGCGGCCATGAGCCTGGTCCTTGAAGCGCTCGAAGAGCAACCGGCCGCGCCGTCTCCCCTGCTGCGCGGCGCCGACATCATGGCCTTGCTCGGCGTCGATCCCGGCCCGATCGTCGGGGAAGCCTTGCGGGCCGTGGAGGAAGCGCGAGCGGTCGGGGACGTGAAGACGCCCGAAGACGCCGCCGAGTTCGTCACATCTCACTTTCTGAGGCGCGTGTGATCGCGGTAGCATGCCCGCGTGAGCATCAAGACGCCCGACTGGGTCAAGGACGCGGTCTTCTACCAAATCTTTCCCGACCGCTTCGCGAAAAGCGAGCGTGTCCCGAAAGCGACGCACCTTCAAGCTTGGGGTGACGCGCCTCACCCTCACAAGTATCAGGGCGGCGACTTGCTCGGAGTCGTCGAGAAACTCGATTATCTGCAAAGCCTCGGCGTGAACGCCATCTACTTCTGTCCCGTCTTCCAAAGCGCCTCGAACCACCGCTACCACACGCACGACTACCTCAACGTCGACCCGATGCTCGGAGGAAACGAGGCCCTCGACGAACTTCTGCGCGAAGCGCACGCGCGCGGCATCCGCGTCGTCCTCGACGGTGTGTTCAACCACGCCAGCCGAGGCTTTTTCCAATTCAACGACATTCTGGAGAACGGCCCGCACTCGGCGTACCTCGATTGGTTCCACGTCACCGCCTTTCCGCTGAGTCCGTACGACGGCACGAAACCCGCCAATTACAAGGCGTGGTGGGACAACCGCGCCTTGCCGAAGTTCAACACGGACTCGCCCGCCGTGCGCGAGTTCTTGTGGAGCGTCGCCACGTTCTGGGTGGAGCGCGGCGTGGACGGCTGGCGCCTCGACGTGCCCAACGAAATCGACGACGACTCGTTTTGGCGTGAATTTCGCGCGCGCGTTAAAGCGGCCAATCCCGACGCGTACATCGTCGGCGAGATTTGGCATGACGCGCAGCGTTGGCTGTCGGGCGACCAGTTCGACGCCGTCATGAACTACTTGTTCACGCGCCCGTGCCTGGCGTTCTTCGGAGCGCATACCCTCGACAACCGCGTCAACGAAGCGTCGGGAACCGGCAAGGTCTTGCCGATGGACGCGCCGTCCTTCGCCGAGCGCATGACGCGCGTCGCGGCGATGTACCCCGACGAAATCACCTTCGCGCAGCTCAACTTGCTCGGCAGCCACGACACCGCTCGGTTTCGCACGGCCGTCGGCGGGGACGAAAGCGCGCACCGCCTCGCGACGATCTTCCAATTCACGTACGTCGGCGCGCCTTGCGTGTACTACGGCGACGAGATCGGCCTCGCGGGCGGCCCCGATCCCGACTGCCGCCGCGCCTTCGATTGGGACGAGGCGCGCTGGGACCACGAGACCTTGGAGCTCACGCGGCGCCTCGCGCGCGCGCGCACCACGTCCCCCGTCTTGACGAGGGGCACCTTCGAGGTCATGACGGCCTTCGCAGAGACCGTCGCGTACAAGCGCGCCTTCGCCGGACGCGAAGCGTACGTCGTCCTCAACGCCGACCGCACGCCGCAAGCCGTGTACCTCGCGTCCTTGCAGCCCGGATCGTACACCGACGTCGTGACCGGAGGAGCCGTGAGGATCGGCGAACACCACACGTTCTCCGTCGAGCCGCGAAGCGGTATGGTGCTCGTACCGAGAGAGTAACCGTGCCGATTCCCTTCGGGCGGATCCTGCATCCGCCCGTTCCCGTTTCAGGAGGTCCAGCCTTGAATTTCGAACTCGAACCGGAACTCGTCCAGATGCAAACCATGGTGCGCGACTTCGCGCACGACGTCGTCGAGCCTCGCGCGCACGAAATCGAGACGACGAACCGCGTGCCCGACGACCTCATGCGGCAAGCAGCGGAGCTCGGGTTGTTCGGGCTGTCCATCCCCGAAGCGTACGGCGGCGTGGGCCTCGGCATGGTCGGGCGTTGCGCGGTGTACGAAGCGCTCGGGCACGCCCACATGGGCTTCGGCGGAGTGATTTCCGCGCACGCCTCGATCGGCACCAGCGGCCTCGTGAAGCTCGGCACCGAGGAACAAAAGCGCCGTTACCTGCCGCGCATGGCGACGGGCGAGCTCATCACGGGCTTCGCGATCACCGAGCCGAGCTCGGGCAGTGACGCGGCGAACATCAAGACGAAGGCCGTGAAGCACGGCGATTCCTTCGTCCTGAGCGGCACGAAGCACTACATCTCCAACGCGCCCATCGCGGGCTTACTGACCGTCATCGCCCTCACCGACGCCGCGCTCGGGCCACGAGGCATGAGCGCGTTCCTCGTCGAGATGAACGCGCCGGGCGTGCGCGTCGGGAAGATCGACGAGAAGATGGGTCAAAAGGGCGCGCTCTCGGCCGAAGTCATCTTCGAGGAGTGCGAGGTGCCCGCCGCGAATCTCTTGGGGCGAGAAAACGAAGGCTACAAGGAAGCCCTCAAGATCCTGACGAACGGCCGCGTCGGCATCGCGGCGCGGGCGAGCGGCGCCATGGAGCACCTTATCGAACTCTCGACCGCGCACGCCAAGACCCGAGAGCAATTCGGTCGGCCCATCGCCGAGTTTCAAGCCGTGCAGTTCATGCTCGCCGAGATGGCGGCGGACTTGGAGACGTCGCGCGCCTTGTGGCAAAAGGTCGCGTGGATGGTCGACGAGGGCGCCGACGTGCAGAAGATGGCGTCCATCGCCAAGCTTCACGCGACGGAGGCTTTGTCACGGGTGGCCGACAAGGCCGTGCAGATCGCGGGCGGCATGGGCTACATGAAAGACTATCCCGTCGAGCGTTGGTACCGCGATCAACGCCTTCTTCGCATCTACGAAGGCACCTCGGAAATCCAGAAGCTCATCATCGCCCGCGCCTTGCTCGCCTGAGCGACGCGGGCACCTCCTCACGCTTCGACGAGCGCGTCTCGGCGCAGTTCGGGCGGAATCAAGTCGCCGTGCGCGTCGAGAAGGTCGTCGACGAGCGACCAGATCTCGTCGAGCGTGAGTTCCGCCGCCGTGTGCGGATCGAGCATCGCCGCGTGGTACACGTGTTCGCGCCTTCCCGTCACGAGCGCCTCCACGGTGAGCGCCTGCACGTTGACGTTCGTCTGCATGAGGGCCGCGAGTTGCGGCGGCAAGGTGCCGACGCGGGTCGGTTGCAGCCCGTTGCGGTCCACGAGGCACGGCACCTCGACGCAGCATCCCCTCGGCAAGTTGTCGATGAGGTGGTCGTTGCGGACGTTGCCGTACACGACGCGAGGCTGCCCCGTCACCATGCTGTGGATGATCAGCGAGCCGTACTCGACGCTGCGGCGCACCTCGAGCGGCGCGTCCGGGTCTTCGAGCGAGGTCCGCAACGCCTCCCAGCGGGCGATCTGGTTCTCGCAGCGCCTCGGGTACTCGTCGAGGGGAATGCCGAAGCGCTCGATGAGCTCGGGGTGGCGCTCCTTGATGAAGTACGGAACGTACTCGCTGAAGTGCTCGCTCGACTCGGTCACGAAGTACCCGAGGCGGCGCAGCATCTCGTAGCGCACCTTGTTGTCGGCCGGAGCGCGGCCCGACGCGGCGATCTCCTGCAAGCGGGGATAAAGGTCCTCGCCGTGGTGCTCGAACTTCAGGTAGAAGGCCATGTGGTTGATGCCCGCGCACACGAAGTCGATGTCCCGAACGTCGAGGCCGAGGTCGCGCGCGAGAAGCGAGGCGGTGTGTTGCACGGAGTGACACAAGCCCACCGAGCGAACGGTCGACAGTTGCTGCAACGCCCACATGTTCATCGCCATGGGATTGACGTAATTGAGGTGCAGCGTGCCTGGGCACAACCTCTCCATGTCCCGGCTCATGTCCAGCAAGACGGGCACGGTGCGCAAGGCGCGCATGATGCCGCCCACGCCGAGCGTGTCCGCGATCGTTTGGCGCAGGCCGTACTTCTTGGGAATCTCGAAGTCGGTGACCGTCGCGGGCTTGTAGCCTCCCACCTGGATCATGTTGATGACGAAGTCGGCTCCGTCGAGGGCTCGCTCGCGATCGGTCGTCGCCGTGATGCTCGGAACGGCCCCGAGTTGGGCGGCGACCCGGCCGGCGACGACCTCGGTGGTGGCCAAACGCGCCTCGTCGATGTCGTACAGGCGAAGGTCGGCTTCGGCGAGTTCCTCGAAGCTCAGGATGTCGCCGAGCAGGTTCTTGGCGAAGACGGTGCTGCCCGCACCGACGAAAGCGATCTTGGGTCGAGGCACGTCGAAGTCCTCCAGGGAAGCGAGAGGGCGAAGCCGCCGAGAACGTCGGCGAGCCTTCGAGAGCGGACTTTCTCTCTTGTAATGCCCCTCGGACGCCCTGTCAACCACGCCGAGAAAAGGTGGACCCGAGAGGACGCTTCGGCCCCTCGCGCCCCGCGTCACCTTCGCGGTCGCGACCCGGCGGCGAAAGAGGCCCGAATCAACTCGACGCGAGCCTTCAGGGCCGCGCGCACGTCGGCGTCGGACGTGCGTGCGAGCAGGCTCGCGGCGCGGCGTCGAACGAGCCGCTCGTCCGACCTGTCGCCCGTGCGGCTCGCCAAGGCGGCCGCGAGCAGAAGCCCGTCCACGGCGGGCACGGTCGGATCGCCGAGCCACGCGCGTACAGCGACCACGTCGGGCGCGTCGAGCACGGCGAGTTCGAGACGCGCGCGCCACGCGCCGAGCGGCGCCAGCAGCACGCGCCTCCTCGCCTCTTCCCATTGACCGAGCGCGAGGTGCGCCTCGGCGAGCAGCAGGTGGTGACGCTCGACCTCGTCGCTTTGCACGGCGTCCTCGGCGGCGGCGAGGGCGGCGGCGAGATCGGCGATCTCGCCGCGCGAACCCGTCAGGAGCGCCCTGGCGAGTTCGAGGCTCGCCAGAAAGTGCCGCAGAATCGAGAGGTCGAGAGAGGCGATGAGGTCACGCGCCTCGGCGAGCAGGTGCGTCACGCGCGCGTCGCCGCACGCGAGGTGAACGTTCGCGAGGCTCAGTAACCTCCGCGCGACATCGAAGGAGGCGCCTCGGGTCCGGGCTTGTTCCAAAGCGCCCGTCAGTAGATTCGCGGCGGCGTCCATGTCGCCGAGCATGAAGCGCATCGCGGCGAGGTTGGCGCGAGCGGCCTCGTCGAGGTCGAGAAGGGCGGGCGTTTCCAGCAATGCCGTCTCGAACGCCCGCGCCGCCGCCTCGTAGCGTCGTGACAGCGCGTTGGCCGCCCCGAGGTTCAGGGCGATGGTCGCCTTGAGCTTCGGCTGGACGAGGTCGCGCGCCTCCTCGGCCGCTTCCTGCAGCGCGCGCGCGGCCTCGTCGGCCAAACCCCGCGCGAGGAACACGCCGCCGAGCAGCATCGCGCCTTGCGCGCGGGCCAGCGGATCGCCGAGGACGCGCGCCGTTTCCAAGGCGTTCGACGCGTGCGCGCCCGCCTCGTCGAACTCGCGGGCCACAAGGTGGATTTGCGTGAGCGCCCAATGCACGTTGAACGTCCAGCGCGTGCGCTGCGTGGGTTCGAGGCGCAACGCCGCCTGCAAGTGCTCACGCGCTTCGCTCATGCGGCCCAGACGCACGAGCGACAATCCGCGCCACATGTGTCCCTTAGCACGCACGTCGCTCGCCCGCCCGCCTTCCACGAGTCGTTCGGTGAGGGTGACGACGCCCGCGTGATCTCCGGTGTCGTACTTCAACCGCGCGAAGTGAGCGTCCACTTCCAAGTGCAGCGCTTCGCTTCGCAAGTCGTCGGCAAGGCGCCGCAACGTGTCGAGGTAGGTCGAGGCCCCGTCGAGGTCACCCTCCAGGTGCCGAAGCTCGACGCACAGCGACAAGGCGCGGGCGCGCACGAGGCCGCTCGGCGCGAGCGCGAGGGCGCGCGAAGCGAAGTCGTTCGCTTCCTTCCACGCGTACGCCGTCATCGCTTCGACGGCGGCGCGCGTCAGCCATTCGGCGGCGAGAATCGGCTCTTCGGCGAGGACCGCGTGGTGCGCGACTTCCGCCGCGCTCGCGCCCGCCTCGCCGAGCGCGAGCGCCACCTCGCGGTGCAGCACGACGCGGCGGGCCGCGTCGAGACCGCCGAGAAGCGCCACGCGGTGCAGGTCGTGCGCGAGCCGCGCCGTGCCGCGCTCGGACCGAACGAATCCTGCCGAGGCGGCGAGCGCGACGATGTCGGCGGCTTTCCATGGATCGAGCCGCGCGACCGATTCGACGAGGGCGAGCGAGGCGGGGCGACCCAGCACGGCGAGCACGTCGAGAATGCGCCGAGCGTCCTCGCCGAGGGCTTTCATGCTGGCGCGTACGGCGTCGAGGACGCTCGCGGGCAGCGCGAGTTCCGAGTAGTCGCGCGTCGTGTCGTCGAAGCGGGTGTGCCACACGCCGCGCTCGTCCACCGTGACGTCTCCGCGATCTCGCAGGTGCCGCAAGGTCTCGAGCAAGAAGAAGGGATTGCCGCCCGTCGCTTCGTGCAAGCGTTCCGCGAAGCGCGTTCCGAGTCTCGTGCGCGTCGTGGCGCGCACGACCTCCAGCACCTCGGTCGGCTTGAGGCACGTCAAGGGCAGCACCCTCAGTTCCCCTCGCGCCTCGAGGTCACGTACGAGGGCGGCGGCGGCGGGATGCGCGCGCAACTCGGGAGTCCGGGCGGTCAGCACGAGGCGCGGTCGGACGGCGCGGGGCGTGCGCGCCGCCTCGGCGAACACGGCGCGCAGGGCTTCGAGGCCGAGATCGTCGAAGTCGTGCAGATCGTCGAGGACGAGGGTGCCGCGTCCGAGCGCCTTCACGACGGCCCGAGCGAGATGTTCGAACAATCGGCTGCGATGCTCGGGCGACGCGTCGAGGACGGGCGGCGGGTCGTTCGAATCGCGCGGAAGGAGCCGCGCGAGGAGCGTCTCGGTGTCCGCGTCGACGTCGCGCAGCACGCCACGCTCCCAAGCGGACCGCAGCGCCACGCGAAGCGCGCCGAGCGGCCAAGCGCGCGCCTCGGGCAAGCCGCGCAAGAAGAGTCGAGGTCGATGCGCGGCGCTGAACTCCTGCGCGAGCCTCGACTTGCCGACGCCCGGCTCGCCGAGCAGCAGCAGCGGAGCGGGCGAGCTCTGCAACTCGCGCCAAGCGTCTTCGCGGCCGACCATCGGCGCGTGAAGTCGCTCGGCCCCGCTCTGCGCCTCGGCGTGAAGCGCGTTCAACCAACGCCGCGCGACCTCGTCGGGCCCGACGCCGAATTCACGGCGCCGCATGTCGCTGAACGCCTCGTAGGCCCGACGGGCGCCGCGTTCGTCGCGCCGCAGCACGCTGAGCCGCACGAGGTCGCGCCACGCGACCTCGTCGGTCTCGTCGAGCCTCACGAGCCTCGCCGACGCTTCGACCGCGCCTTCCAAGTCGCCGCGCGCCTCGCAGGCGGCGACCGAGGCGACGAGGCGCGTTCTCGCTTGGGCGAGCAGTTTGGTACGGCGCGCGGCGATCCACTCGGCGAAGTCGCCGTCGGGAACGTCTCCGTCGAGAAAGCTCGCGACGTCGTCTTCCTGAAGCTCGGCGACGTCGACGCGCCACGCGCCGCGCGTCGCCACGCGGTCGTCGGTGATGTGCAGGTGCTCGCCGACGAGGGTGCGCGACAAGCGGTACAGTTCCGCGCGCAAGTTCTGCCGAGCCCTTCGGGCGTCCACGCCCGGCCACAGCATCGACGACAGCACGCCGCGACTCGCCTCGCCTTCCAAGGCGACGTACGCGAGCAGCAGCAACGCCTTGCGTGTCGGCAGCTTGACGAGTTCGCCTCGGACTTTCACGCTCGGCGCGCCGAGCAGCGTCAATTCCACCATGAGAGCCTCTCTTGAGCGGCTTGCTTCTCGGGAAGAACGATCGAAATCGGTGTCTGGCAACGCGACGTCGAGCCCTCGGGCTGTCGTGTGTATCTCATGGTAGCGCGCCGCCGCCCGGTCGCGCTTCTGTCTTGTCACGCCTTTATCACACCTCCCCGCGTACGGTGACGCCCGGGAGGTACCGCATGAAAAGCGATGCTCGACACCCACCGCCCGACTGGCGCTACGAGGTCTTCGTGACAAGGAGCGAGGAAGGTGGTTGGATCGTTCGTGTCGAAGGACGGCGCTCGGGTGACGCCCACGTCTTTTCGACGTTGCTGCGCGCCTTCGAGTTCATCGAGCGCGACGTCGACGCGGCGGCGAGCGAGCGGGGGGTGCGCTGATGCGGCGAGCTTGTCTGCTAGGAGCCGCGCTGTTCGCGGCGAGCGCGGGCGCGCAATCGACCTCCAATTTCTTTCAAGTCCGCTTCTTCGGCCCGCCGATCGGTCTCGAAAGCGTCGCGGTCGACGGGCAGCTTTCGGCGAGAATGCCGAACTTCACGCTGAATCTGCGCGTGCCTCAATTCGACGCGTACACGCGCAGCGCGAACCTCACGGTCTCGGTGGGCACCTTCTTCGCCGTGACGAGTTTCGCGGCCGACACGTCGCGCGCCACGGAGACGTACACGGGCGTGCTGGGCTACACGAGCCCGGACCCCGGATTCTTCACCGACGGCACCTTGACGCTCGTGCGCGCCACGGACGCGCGGCCCACGCAAGGTTACGCCGTCACGAGCGCCACCTTGGACGTGCGAGGCCGCTTGAGCGACGTTTGGCAGTGGGGCACGACCGCCTCAATGGACGACACGCGCGCGAACGCCACGCCCGACACGCTCGGCGGGTCGCGGTCGCTCGGCCTGAGCGCGAGCGGCAAGATCGACGAGGCAGACGTCCGCTTGCGCGCCAAGGTCACGAGCAACGTGCAGACGCCGAACACGCTGAACTACAACGTCGCCGCCGAGACCCGCGTTCCGCTGAGCGACACGGAGGCGCTGGGCGCGAGCGTGTCGTTCGACAGCGTCACGCTCGACGCCGAGCGGGTGTCGTTGACGTCCACGCGCTTCGACGACCTCAGCTTGACGGCGAGCGTCGAGCGTTCGAACGGCGCGGTCGGCGCGCGACTCTCGGGAGTGCTGGGGCCGGACGCGCCGACGTCGTGGAGCGCCGAGTACGGGATCGTCTTCACGCAACCGCCGTCGCAGGACGCCACGATCGGCGTGAACGTTCGCGAAGGTCCGTGGTCCGTCGCGGCGAGCGTCACGGGCAGCCTCGCTCCCGACGCCTTCGGAAGCGCGCAACCGGCCGTGGGCGGGCAGGCGTCGCTGGGATTCCGCTCGGGCGACGCGACGTTGTCGTTGCGCGGCAACGCGCGTTACCAAGCGGGATCGGCCACGCCGTGGTCTTACCGCGCGGACGCCAGCGTCTCGGTGACGTCCGGGCCGTTGACGTGGTCGCTGATCGGCTCGCTCGGCAGCGCGACGACGTCGCTGCCGCTCACGGCGACGGCCACCCTGCAAGGCTTGTACGCCTTGACGAGCAACGTCGGCGTGAGCGCGAACGTGCGCGTGTCGAACGGATCGAATCGCCCGAGCGTGCAATTCGGAGTGGGGGTGAGGTATGCGTTCTGAAGACCGACGGTGGACACCGCGGTGGCTCGCCGTGGTGCTGGTGTGGCTGATCGTCCTCGGGTCGAGCGCGCTCGCCCAAGCGGGCGTCACCTTGACACTTTCCGCCAACCGCGCGGACGTCGGCATCGGCGTGGGCGCGACGTACAGCATTTCGCCGAATGCCGGAAATCCGCAAGGATTCGTCCTCGACTGGGGTGACGGAACGACCGAGCAACTGCAGCGAGCGAGCAGCACCATCGTGCACGCGTACTTCACTCCGGGCGTGTATACGGTCGCGATTCGCAACGACGGCGCGCCTTACGCGAGCGCGGTCGTGACGATCGTCGACCAGACGAATTGCACGATCGCGGCGGCGCCGTCAGCCACGACGGTCGGCACGAACGTCACGTTTACCGTGGACGTCACGGGCTCGGCGAGGAGCACGTACGCCTTGGAGTTCGGAGACGGAGACACGGCCCCGCCCTTCACGGTGGGACGCCAGCGAAGCTTTCAGTTCACGCACGCGTTCCGCTCGCCCGGCGTCTTCTTTCCCGTCGTGCGCGATCAACGCGGTGAAGCCGTCCTTTGTCGCACGACGGTCACGGTGACGTCGCCCACCGCGACCCTGACCGTCACGCCGACCAGCGTCACCGTCGGCGAGAAGGTGAGCGCCTCGATGGGCAACCTCTTCGCGGGCGTGGACTACATCCTCGATTGGGGCGACGACACGACCACTCCCATCAGCGTCGCCGCCAGCCCGTCCACGGCCGCCGCCGAGCACGCCTACCAAACGGTCGGGACCTTCGTCGTGCGGCTCACGTCGAGCGGCTCGGCGCCGCTCACGGCGACGGTCGTGGTGCGACCGCCCGCCCCGAGCCTCACGGTCTCGCCCAATCCCGCTGCGGTCGGCGAGACCGTGACGGCGGCGCTCGGGAGCCTCGTGAGGGGCGTCTCGTACACCTTGGACTGGGGAAACGGGACCACCGTACCCGTGAACGCGACCGGAAGCTCGACGACCCTCACGCAAGTCTTCCAGCAACCCGGCACGTACGTCGTGCGACTCACGGCCGAGGGCTTGCCGCCCGTCGTGTCCACCCTGACGGTGCGTCTGCCCGCTCCGAGCCTCGCCGTCTCGCCCAATCCCGCCGCCGTGGGCGAGACCGTGACGGCGACCCTCGGGAGCCTCGTGAGGGGCGTCGCGTACACCCTCGATTGGGGCGACGGGACCACCGTGCCCGTGACCGCGTCGGCAGGTTCGACGATTCTCACGCGCGTGTTTGGGCAGCCCGGCGTGTACGTCGTGAGACTTTCGGCTGATGGGGTCGCTCCGGTCGTGTCCACCCTGACGGTGCGCGTTCCCACACCGACCCTCACGCCACGGCCCAATCCCGCCGCGGTCGGCGAGACCGTGACGGCGACGCTCGGGAACCTCGTGCAGGGCGTCGCGTACACCCTCGATTGGGGCGACGACGCGACCTCGAACGTCACCGGCAACGGCACTGCCACCTCCACGCACGTCTACCGCGCGCCCGGCACGTACGTCGTTCGGCTCTCGGCGGAAGGTGTCGCGCCCGTCATCGTGACCTTGGCGGTACGCCTCCCGACCCCGACGCTGTCCGTCGCGCCGAATCCCGCCGTCGTCGGGCAAGACGTCACCGCCACGCTCGCCGGCACCGTGGCGAGCTATCCCTACCGTTTGGACTGGGGTGACGACACGATCGACGCCGTGACGGGCGGCGGTCCCGCGCCGCGCCACCGTTACACGCGGCCCGGCTTGTACGTCGTGCAACTCACCGCCGAAGGACTGGCCGCGCCCGTGACGGCGACCGTGCGGGTCACGCCGAGCCTCGTCGTGCAAAGTTTCACGCTGAGCTTCGTGAATCCGCAAGGGCGCCCCGCGCCTGTCGTGGCGAAGGGAGCGCGGGTCGACGCCGCCCTCACCTTGCAGTACTCCGGCCAAGGGCAATTGCAAGGCGACGTCCTCCTCGACGGAACGCCCATCGCCCGCGCCGTCTTGAACGCTCCGCTCGGACGGTCGAGCGTCGTCTTCCCCGTTCCGAACCTGCCCACCGACAAAGTCGGGACGTTCACGCTTTCGTACCAGCCCGACCCCGCGCCCGGCGAGACGCCGATCCTTCCCACGCCCGCCGCGATCGTGTACCGCGTGCGCGAAGTGCCGACCGAGATGGACGTCGGAGGCTTCATCTTCAAGCTCGGCGTCGTCACGAACCTCGACCCGGACGCCTTCGCGGGCGCGGCGACGCACACCCTCGTCGTGGGCGGCGTCGAGGCCTTCAAGGACGTCGGCGTGAACTTCACGGGCCTCAAGGTGCAAGACGTCTCGGAGACGCGCGTGAAGGTCACGGACGGCACGGTCACGATGGATCTCGCGCGTTTCGACACGACGCCCTTGCCCGCCGGGGTCACGGGCTTCACGCTCAAGCCGACGCGAGCCGTCTTCGCGCCGACGGGCGCCCGTTTCACCGGGAACGTCATTTTGCGCTTCGCTTGCACGTCGCCGTCGGGAAGCCGCCTCGATCCCGGCCTCATCGATCGCCTCAAAGACGTCAACTTCTCGCGCCGCCTCGCTTTGGCGGGCGTCCTGCCGAAGCCGACGCCGCCCGAGCCTCTCGGCGGCTACCAGCTCATGTCGTACCGCCCCGGCCGCGGACAGGACCAACGCTTCGCGACGTCGCTGCGCGACGCTTCGCCCGTGAGCGACGTGTCCACGGTGATCGCCGGGCTGAAGCAAGCGGCGCAGTCGTGCCGCCCCGATCCCAGCGCCTCGTACACGGTCACCGACGCGAGCCTCGCGCCCGACACGGGCGATCTCTTCGGCGAAACGAGCGCGACGTTGAACGGACTTCCCGTTCCGAGCACGCCGCTCACGCTGACGGGGACCGCGAACCTCGTGCTCGACCTCAGCGCCGCTCGAAGCGACGCGGCCGTCGACGAGGTTCGCGCCCTGTACCTCGCGGTGCCGAGCGAGCCCGCACCGCCCGGCGGTGCCGAGTGGACGGGCGTCGTCCTTCGCGGCGTCACGCCGAAGCTCGGCGGCGCGAGCGCGGCGCCCACCACGGCGACGTTGCGGCGCGGTTGGACGTTCGCCGGCGACGTCGCGGCGGGCTCGTTCACGGATCGCGGCTGGACCTTCCGCTTGAGCGCGGCGAGCGTCAAGGTCGTGGAGAACGTTCCGGCCACGACGGACATCGCCGCCACGACGCGCGTCCCGCTGTGGGAGCAGGACGCGCCGGTCACGATGACCCTCGGGTCGGACGGCGTTCGCTACACGATCGAGGGCGACGTCACGCGAGACTTCGGAACCACGATCCTCAACGCCGGAAGCGGAGCGTGGACGGAGCGCGGCGACGCCCTCGACCTCGTCATGAACTCCTCGACGTGGAGCATCGGCGACTTGTCGACCCTACAGCCGAGAACGCGCCCCAGCTTGGGCAAGCGCAAGCGCTTCGACGGTGCGACCGCCTTCGGAAACGTCTCTCGAGGGGGAACGACCGCCAACCTCGCCTTGGCGAACTTCGCGACGTCCAGCGCCCCGCGCCTCACGAGCTTCGCCCTCGGCTCGCGGGAATTACAGCCGGTTTCGCTGTCGCCCGTGCAGACGCAAGGCGGCGCGGGCGGTGCGGCGGGCGCCCCGTCCCCCGCGAGCGGCTACGCCTTGACCGCCAGAAGCGGCTTGTCGGCGGCGTTGCAAACCGACTTGGAGACCTTCTACGGTACGCGAGTCACCGACGGCAACGCGCCGCTCGGGTCGATCGAGTTGCGCGTCGACGGCAGCGCGCGATTCCAAGGCCGCGCGCCCGACGCGGAGGGCTTGAGCCGCACGCCCGCGTGGGGCGGGGACTTCAAGCTGTTCGGACAGCCGTTCGACATCGACTATGTCGTTCTCGGTGGAGCGGGAGGCGCGTACACCCTGGGCCTCGACGGCAAGCAGCAATTCTCGCCGGTCGTGCGGGCCGTGTCCGCGCGGGCGCGTTACATCGTCTCGGAAGGCCGCGAGCGCTCCTTCGTCTTGCGGACGGACGGCTTTTCGCAGTACGTCAACGCGAACACGACCTTCCGCGTGGAAGGCAACGAGCAGCGCGTCGTCCTCGGCGGCCGCAACGTCCGCGTTCTCGCGGCCATGCAAGGTGGCGGCGACGTCACCATCGCGAAGGTCGACGGCGGCTACGAGTTGTTCTTGAAGGGCGGGCTCGACATGGGACGCGGCAACAGCGCTTTCAGCGTGACGGCCGAGGCGCTCTTCGGGCTCACCAGCGATCCGTACTTCTACGTCAAGGCGAGCGTCGATTCTCGCGCGCCCATCGTGAGCGTCCTCGGAGCGTTCAACATCTACGGCTTCACGGGCGGCGTGGCGTACCGCATGCGCTGGCCCGACCGCGCGACCGTGCCGCAGTACGCCCAGCGACCCGCCAAGAGTCTGGGCAGCGGCATTCAAGTCATCGGCGGTCTCACCGGGGCCTTCGAAGACGGAAACTCGCTGCACTTCCGCTCGATCTTCAGCGTGGACGCACGCGGTTTCCAACTCACGGCGGACGGCTGGATCCTCACGCCTTTGTCGAGGGGCGTGTTCGGCCGCGAAGCGCCGCAAAGCCGTATTCTCGCGACGATCACCGGCGACGGCTTCGACATGTACGGTTGCCTCGGCCCATACCCCGTCGACGGCATCTCGTGCGGCGACTTGCGGGCGTTCACGTTGTACGACGTGGTGACGTTCACGTCGTGGATGCACGTGCGCGTCGCCGACCAGAAGTTCGTGAAGATCGGGACGTACGCCCAGCCGTCCAAAGCGACCTTGCAGATTCCAGCCCTGGGCGGCGTGACGTCCACGTCGTACTTCATCTTCGGGCAGGCGTTCGAGCCGGGTGACCTTCCGTTCAGATTCACGGGCACGGGGCTCCTCGTCGAGCGCAGCACGGGACTCTTCGTCGGGTACGGCTTCACGGCGCGCTTCGGTGTGGCGGGCGCACTTGGCAAACTCGGATCGCCGTTTGATTGCTATCCGTGGGCACGCGCTAGCTTCGACTCCGCCCTCGACGCGAACGCGGGCTTGGTTCTCGACCCCGTCTCGTTCAAGGCAGGCGTGAAGTTCGAATACGGCTTCGAGGTCCGCGCGGGTTGCGCGGGACGCGACCGTCCTTTCGCGAACAAGCAGGAGATCATGGAATGGAACGGCAAGAGCTTCGGCGTCCACCTGCAGGCGACCGTCGAGGGCACGTTGAGCGCGTACGACCCGATTGCCTTTAGCGGAAGCGCTGCACTCACCGTCGACCTTCCCCTCATCCCGACCTTCACGGTCTCGGCGGGCGCGAGCTTCTGACTCGGGAGGATGACCATGCGAATCATCATCTTGACCGCCTTCCTGCTCGGAACGACCGCGTTCGTCCAGACGCCGAGCGGGTCGCGGCCCTTGGCGCTCGGCACGCGTGACGCCGTTATCTTGCGGTTTCCCGTGCTCGACACGGGCTTGCCACAAGGCGGCTTCGTCGTCACGCGCAGCGGATCGGGCGCCGAGCGGACGTTCACGGTTCGGCCGCTCAACGCCGCCGACGCCGCCGCGCGCTTCCGTGTGGACGCCGACGACTTCGCGTTGCTCACCAACGGCCTCGCGGCCTTGAGAACGACGTCGAGCGAGCAGCGCGGCTACCTGCTACTCACCTTGCTGGGAAGCGTCTTGCAACCGAACCTCGCGCGAGCGGCGGGCTTGCTGTACGACGACACGAACCTCGCGGCGGGCACGTACACGTACACGGTGACGGCCGACGGGCGAACGCTCGGACGCGTCACGGCGCGCGTCGGGCAGGATTCACCCCTGCCTGCCCCGCCTCAGCCCAAGGCGACCTTCGGGCGTGGCAGCGTACGGCTCACGTGGACACGCGGCGGCGAGGAGGTCGTCGGGTACCGCGTGCAGCGCTCCGTGGACGGCGGAGCGTTCGTGGAGGCGACGTCGTCGCTGATCGTCGTGTCGCGCGGCGTCACGCCCGCGTTCGACGAGGCCCGTCTCGATGCCGCCAAGACGTACCGTTACCGCGTAACCGCCGTCGACGTGTTCGGCCGCGAAAGCGCCGCCTCGCCCGTCCTCGCCGTGGAGGGCGCGGACACCGTGCCGCTCGCCGCGCCCGTGCTGCGCTTCGTACGCGGCGAGCAAGGCCGCGTCATGGTCTCGTGGCAGCCCCTCACGGACCGGCGGGTGCGCGAAGTCGTCGTGCTGCGCGGCGACAAGCCGGGCAAACTCTCGGTGCTGGCGCGCGTGCCCGCCGGAAGCACCTCGTACACCGACGCCGCCGCGAGCCTCACGCGTCCCCAGTACTACGCCGTGAAAGCCTCGGACGGATCGAGGGAAAGCTCGGCGTCGCCCGATCTACCCGCGCAAGCTTTCAACACGAATCCGCCCGCCGCTCCCGCCAATGTCCGCGCGACGGGACAGGCGGACGGCGTGGCCCTCGCGTGGACGCCAAGCCGTGAAGACGACGTCGTCGGGTACCGCGTGTACCGAACGCAGATCGGCGTCGAGACGCCCGCGCCGCCCACGCTTCTGAACGGCGCCCTCGTGAAGGAGGCGGCATTCAAGGACACCATCGCCAAAGGCGTGCGCGCCTCGTTCGAGTACACCGTGCGTGCCGTGAACGCCTCGGGAGTGGAGGGCGCGCCGTCGACGCCCGTGCGGAGCCGCACGGCGGACGGCACACCGCCCGACGCGCCGATCGTCTTGCGCATCGACGCGGTGCCCGGCAAGATCGCGCTCGTCTTCACGCAAACGCCCACACCGGATCTGCGCGGCTTCGACGTGTACCGCGCGGCCGAGGACGACGCCCGCGCCTCGCGCATCGCCACCCTCCCACCGGACGCGTACGGCTTCGTGGATCCCAGCGTGAACGGAGGCACGACGTACTCGTACGCGGTGCGCGCCGTGGACGATCGGGGCAACGCCTCCGAACCGTCGAACGTCGTCAGCATCACGCCGCCCGCCGCGCGCCTCGCCGCGCCCGCGAACGTACGCGCCGCCAACGCGAGCGGCGCCCTCACGTTGACGTGGAATGCCGTCGAGGGGGCGGTCGCGTACTTCGTGTACCGCGAAACGAACGGCCGCCGCGTCCAGTTGCCCGACCTCGTGGTGGGAACGACCTTCCGCGAAGCGTTCGCGCGCGGCGCGCGCTACCTCGTGCAAGCCGTCGACCGCGAGGGCCGAACGGGGCCGCTGTCGAGTCCTGCGGCGCCGTGAACGTGAAGGGGGAAGGCCGTCGGCCTTCCCCCTTCGCCGGAAGCGTCTCAGCGCACTTTCGTGCCGCTCGGCAAATCGAGCGTTGTACCCACGAGGTCCAGGTTGCCGTGCTCGTCCTCGGCGGCGAGGATCATGCCTTGGCTCATGATGCCGCGCAGCTTGGCGGGCTTGAGGTTCGCGACGAGGACGACCTTGCGGCCGACCATGTCTTCGGGCGTGAACCACTTGCGGATGCCGGAGACGACGGTGCGTTCCTCGTCGCCGAGGCGAACGGTGAGCTTGAGAAGCTTGTCGGCCTTTTCGACCGCTTCGGCGGCGATCACCTCGGCGATGCGAAGGTCGAGCTTCGCGAAGTCGTCGATGGTGATTTCGGGCGTGCCCTGCGGTTCGGCTTTCACTTCGGGCTTGACTTCGGTGTGCGGCGCGGGGGCCGTCTTCGTCTCGTTCGTCACGGCACCCTTTTTAGCATCCCCGTGTGCTTTCGGGGCGTCGGGTTTCGGAAAGAGGACGGCGCCGAGCTTCACGCGCGTGCCCGGCGGCGTGAGGCCCCATCGACCGTCGAGCAAGTACGCGCCTTCCAACCCGAGTTGCTCGCGCAAGTCGTGCGCCTTCGTGGGAATGGCGGGCTCCAAGAGGACGGACGCGACGCGAAGGCCTTCGACCGCCGTGTACAGCACCGTGTCGAGTCGCGCGGCGAGTTCCGAGCGTTTGGCGAGGTCCCACGGTCGGCTCTCGGCGATGTAGCGGTTGAGGTCGCGCACGTACTCCATGGAGAGTTCGAGCGCCTGCGAGACGCGCAACTCGCGCACGAGGTCGAGCACTTCGCCCGCGATGCTCGCCGTCCTCGCCTTGATGCCTTCCTCGCGCGCGGTCGTCTCCGTCGCTTCGGGAACGACGCCGCCGCGGTACTTCTCGACCATGCTCAGCGTGCGCGACAGCAAGTTGCCGAGGTCGTTGGCGAGGTCGCTTTCCAAGCGCGCCTTGAGGATGTTCTCGCCGTACGGAGAGTCCGATCCAAGGGTCGTTTCGCGAAGAAGGCTGTAACGCACGACGTCGGGCCCGAAGTCGTCGACGAGTTTGACGGGGTCGATGGCGTTTCCGAGGCTCTTGCCCATCTTGCGTCCGTCCTCGGCGAGGATGTGCGCGTGCACGACGAGCTTCTTGTAGATCGGCAGGTTCGCCGCCTTCAGCATCGTCGGCCAAAAAACCGCGTGCGGCTTGAGGATGTCCTTGCCGATGACGTGCCAAGCGTGCGGCCAGAAGCGCTCGGAGAGGTCGCCCGTCTGCAAGGCCGAGACGTAGTTCAGCAAGGCGTCGAACCACACGTACGTGACGTGCGCGGGGTCCCAAGGCAGTTCGATGCCCCACGGCACGCGCGCCTTCGGCCGGGAGATCGACAAGTCGCCGATGGGTTCTTTGAGGATTTCGAGCACTTCGTTGCGGTACGGCGTCGGCTGAATGAAGTCGGGATTGGCGAGGATGTGCTCGCGCAGCCAATCTTGGTACTTTTCCATGCGGAAGAAGTAGTTCGCCTCGCGGCGAAGCTCGGGAGCCTCTTTGTCGCCGGGCAGGACGCCGTTCACGAGTTCCTTCTCGGTCACGAAGCGCTCCGCGCCGACGGAGTACAGGCCCTCGTACTCGGCGTAGTAGATGTCGCCCGCGTCGTAGACGCGCTGCAGCACCTCTGCGACGAAGGCCTTGTGGCGCGGCTCGGTCGTGCGGATGAAGTCGTCGTACGAGATGCCGAGACGGTCGTACAACCCCTTGAAGGCCCGCAAGGAGAGGTCGTCGACGAACTCCTGCGGCGTCTTGCCCGCCGAGCGCGCCGCCTTGGCGATCTTCTCGCCGTGCTCGTCCGTGCCCGTCAGGAAGAAGGTTTCGTATCCGGCAAGGCGGTGGTAGCGCACGAGGGCGTCGGACAAGATCTTCTCGTAGGTGTGCCCGATGTGCGGTTCGCCGTTGGCGTAGTCGATGGCGGTCGTGAGGTAAAATGTCCGACTCGGTTGGGTGTTGTCTTCAGCCATGCCTGCCTCCACGCAAAAAATTCGGGGCGCTCAGCAAAGCGCCCCCGCACGAGATAGCTTCGAGTGCTACTCGCCGGGAACGCCTCGCATCGGCCATCCGATCATGAGCGGAGTATACACGACCGGACTCGGGGGTGCACTCGCCGATTGCCGTAGGGCGGAGCGAGCCAAGGTAAGCTGAACGCCATGCCGCAACCGGAGATTCTTTGGGACGCCTGGGGCGTTCCGCACGTCTACGCCGAGAACGACGCCGACGCCTTCCGCGGCCTCGGCTGGGGACAGGCGCGCGCGCACGGTCGTCTGCTCGCCAAGCTCTACGCCCTCGCGCGCGGTGAGGCGGCGGCCGTTTGGGGCGAGAAGTACGCCGAGAGCGACCGCTTCATTCGCCGCTTCGGCATTCCGAGCTTCGCGAGCGCCTGGATCGAACGGCAGGATCCGGGAACGCTCGAAGCGATCGAGAGCTTCGTGGCGGGCGTCAACGCCGCGTTTGCGGCGCATCCCGGCGCCTTGGACGACGAAGCGCGCTCGTTGCTGCCGATCACCGTGAACGACGTGTTCGCGCACGTCGGGCGGGTGTACCTCGTGTACCTCACGCAACTCGGCCAGCGGCCCGCCGGGGAGGCATACAACGACCTTCTGCCCTACTCGACGATTCTGCCCGACGTGCAGGCGATGGGAACGGGCATCGCGGGATCGAACGCTTGGGCTCTGTCGAAAACGCGCACGGCGAGCGGACGCGGCATGCTCCTCGCGAATCCTCACTTGTACTGGGGCGACTTCCACACTTTCTTCGAAGCGCACCTCGTCACGCCGAACACGAGCGTGTACGGCGTCGCTCAAGTCGGCTGGCCCGTGCTGCGGTACGGCTTCAATCGTCACCTCGGATGGGCGCACACCGTCAACACCCTCAAAGGCTGGGACGCCTTCGAACTGAAGCTCGAAGGCGACGGGTACGTTCTCGACGGCGAGGTGACGCCCTTCGAGACGCACGAGGAGACGCTCAGGATCGGCGAGCGCGAAGAGACGCTCGTCGTGCGCCGCACCGCGCACGGACCCGTCGTGATCGACGAGGAGCATCGCAAGGTCGCCGTGCGCTGCGTCGGCTTTCAAGTCACGTCCATGAGCGGCTTGTTCGCGCAGTACTGGGCGATGGCGAACGCCCGCACGCACGCCGAGTTCGAAGCGGCCCTCGGGCGCGCAAGCAATCCGATGTTCAACGTCTTGTACGCCGACCGTGAGGGCCGCGCCGCCAGTTACTTCACGGGCTTCGTGCCGAGACGCGCGGGCGGTACGTGGACGGATTGGGCGGGCACCTTGCGCGGCGACGACTCGGCGTTGATCTGGAACGAGACGCACGCCTTCGACGAGCTTCCTCGGGTCGTCGACCCGCCGTCGGGATTCGTGCAGAACGCCAACAATCCGCCTTGGCTCACGACCTTGCCCGCCGCGCTCACGAAGAGCGACTTTCCCGCGTACCTCGCGCCTTGGCTCGTCACGCCGCGAGAGGGGCGCAGCCTCAAGATGCTCGCCGCCCTCGAAGGCGTCTCCTTGGACGACGTCGTGCGCTGCACGTTCGACACCACTTCCGAGACGGCCGAACGCCTCTTGCCGGACCTGCTCACGGCGGCGAGCACGTCCGACAGCGACGTCGTTCGCGAGGCGGCTCGCGTTTTGGGCGCTTGGGATCGCCGTTACGCCGAAGAAAGCGTCGGCGCCGACTTGTTCGCGCGTTGGCTCGTCCTCATGGCTCCCTCCAGGGATCTCGGCAACATCGCGGCCGAAGGCTGGACGTGGAACGACCCGACGAGCACGCCGCGAGGCCTCGCCGATCCCGACCGGGCCGTGCGCTGCCTGAAGCGGGCGGCCGCGTCGCTCTTCGCCGAGACGCGCACGTTGGAACGCCGCTGGGGAGACGTCACGCGCGCGCGGCGCGGCGCGCGCGAGGTTCCCGGGCACGGCCACCTCGACCCGTTCGGCGTCTTCCGCGTCTCGGGTTTCACGCGGTCGGGCGACGGGCGCTTCGACGTCGCGTTCGGAACGACGTACGTCGCCGCCGTGGAGTTCGCGGACCCCGTGCGGGCGAAGGTGCTGCTCGCGTACGGTAATTCTTCGCAGCCCGACTCGCCGCACAACGGCGATCAACTTTCCCTCTTCGCGCGCGGCGAGATGCGCGACGCCCTCCTCACCCGTGAGGACGTCGAGGCGAAGCTCGCCGAACGCGAGGTCTTGTAGCGGAGGTCTTTTGTGCGGTTCGCGATCTTGTCGGCCCTGTTGAGCACGTCCGCCCTCGCCGTGAACGTTCCCGAGGTTCGCTCGCTCGGCTTTTCCGCCGACGGCGCGACCTACGCCTTCGAGACGGCGTGGACCGCCGACGGAAGCGGCTTTCCGTTCCGTGAACTCCACGTCCTCAACGTGGTGCCCAACACGTACGCCGCGCGCTTGCGCGTGGGCGGGCAAGCGTACGAAGGGAGGCAGGCGGCTTTGAACGCCGAGTACACCGTTCGGCGAACCCAGACGCTCGCGAAGTACGGAATCGGCGGAACGCGCGTCGGCACGGTCCTCTTCGACGCCGCCTTGCCGCAACCCCTCACGTACTTCGTTCCGCCGCCTGCCGTCACGGTGTCGCCGCGCCTCGGCGCGGTGCCCGTCACGGTTCGCTTGCGTGAAACGACCGTTCCGAACACCTGCCGCTTCACCGACGACGCTTCCGGGCGAACGAAGCCGGTGGGACTGCTGTTGACCGTCAACGGCCGCACCTTGCAAAAAGACACGGCCCTTCCCGCTGCGCGCAACTGCACGTACGGCTATCACCTCGGCGAGATCCGCGTGTGGAACGACCGCGTCGCCATCCTCGTGAGGCCGTTGACGCCCGGCTTCGAGGGCCCGGACGCCTTTCCGATCGTCGTGACGGGCCTCTGGCGCTGACGGCGCGTGCGAAGGCCCCCTCTGCCTTGAAGGCAGAGGGGGCCTTCGCACGGGATTTACGCCGAGTACGCTTCGAACACCGCCGCCGCGCCTTGACCGCCACCGACACACATCGTGACGATGCCGTAGCGACCGCCACGACGACGAAGTTCGTGCAGCAAGGTCGCGGCGAGCTTCGCGCCCGTCGCACCCTCGGGGTGGCCGAGGGCGATGGCGCCCCCGTTCACGTTGACCTTCTCGGGATCCATGCCAAGTTCGCGAATCACGGCGAGCGACTGCGACGCGAAGGCTTCGTTGAGCTCGACGAGGTCGATGTCGGCCATCGTGAGTCCCGCGAGCTTGAGGGCCTTGGGCACCGCCGCGATCGGCCCCATTCCCATGATTTCAGGTGCCACGCCGCCCACTGCAAACGACACGAAGCGCCCGAGAGGCTTGAGGCCGAGTTCCTGCGCCTTGCGGCCGCTCATCACGACGGCGGCGGCGGCTCCGTCGCTGTACGGACTGGAGTTGCCCGCCGTGACGGAACCTTTGGCGTTGAAGGCGGGGCGAAGCTTGCCGAGGGCTTCGAGGTTCGTGTCGCGGCGCACGAGCTCGTCGTGCTCGAACATCACGGTTTCCTGCGTGACCTTGCCGTTCTTGACCTTGTCCACGCGCACGGGGACGGGCACGATTTCCTCTTGGAACCGGCCCGCGTCCTGTGCCGCCGCCGCCTTCTGGTGGCTGCGGTACGCGAACTCGTCTTGCTCTTCGCGGGACACGCCGTACTGCTGAGCGACGTTCTCGGCGGTGAGGCCCATGCTCATGTACGCGCCGGGACGCTCGTCAACGAGGCCGGGATTCGGCGAGAAGACGTTGCCCGTCTGCGGCACCATGGTCATGCTCTCCAAGCCGCCCGCGACGATCACGTCGTTCCACCCCGCGCGGATGTTCGCCGCCGCTTGCGCGATCGTTTGAAGGCCCGACGAGCAAAAGCGGTTCACGGTCACGCCTGCGACCTCGTCGGGCAAGCCCGCGCGCAGCCCGACGAGGCGCGCGACGTTGAGGCCCTGCTCGGCTTCCGGGAAAGCGCAGCCCAGCACGAGGTCCTCGACGAGGGCGGGGTCGATGCCCGCGCGGCTCACGGCTTCACGCACGGCGAGCGCGGCGAGTTCGTCCGAGCGGGTGTTGGCGAGGGTTCCTTTGATGCCGCGTCCGACCGGCGTGCGAACGGCGGACACGATCACGGCGTCGTTGTCTTGGAATTGCGTCATGTTCGTCCTCTAGTTTGAACCAAGTTCAAGAAGTCTGCCGTGGCGGAAGTCAGTTTCTCAGCGGCTTGCCGGTCTTGAGCATGTGCGCGATGCGCTCTTGGGTCTTGCGCTTGCCCGTCAGGGTGAGGAACGCTTCGCGCTCGAGGTCGAGAAGGTGCTGCTCGCTCACCTTCGCCGTGCGGGAAACGTGGTTGCCGCCCGACAAAATCTTGGCGATCATGAGGCCGATCTCGCGGTCGTACTCGCTGATCTGCCCGCCCATCAGCATGCCGTAGAGGGCGGCCTTGACGGCGGCGACGCCCTGCTCGCCCATGACGGGAATGTCGGTGCGCATGACAGGCTGGACGTAATCGGGCGCGAGTTCGAGCACCTTGCGCTTCGCGTCGTCGATGAGGCGATCTCTGTTCATGGAGATGTCGTCGGAGGCGCGCAGGAAGCCCAACTTGCGCGCTTCGTGCGCGGACGTGCTGACCTTGGCGGTGCCGATGAGCTCGAAGGCGCGTTGCACGGCGGGCATGAGGTTCTGACCGCTCGGAAGCCCGTCGGTGAAGCGCAGCAGCATCTCTTTCGTGCCGCCTCCGCCGGGAATGAGGCCGACGCCGACTTCCACGAGGCCCGTGTACAACTCGGCGCTCGCTTGCACGTGGTCGGCGTGCAACGCCATCTCGCAGCCTCCGCCGAGGGTGAGGCCGAAGGGCGCGACGACCGTGGGGTGCGGACTGAAGCGCATGGACGTCGTGGCCTTCTGGAAGGCGCGGATGCCCAAGTCGATGTCGTCGAAGTCGCCGTCCTGGGCTTGCATGAGGATCAACGCGAGGTTGGCGCCCGCGCTGAAATTCTCGCCTTGGTTCCCGACGACGAGGCCCGCGTACCCGAGTTCCTGCACGGCTTTGTGCGCCGCGAAGACCATCTGCACGGCGTCCTCGCCCAAAGCGTTCATCTTCGCGTGGAACTCCAAGAGCAGCACGCCGTCGCCGATGTCGAGGACGCTCGCGCCGGGCTTGCTCCTCACGACCTTCGTGGCGTCCTTCTTGAGGTCCTTGAGGACGAGGTACGGCGCCTCGTAGGACGAGACGGTACCGCTCGGCGTCAAGACGGTGTCGTCTTGGTAGAACTTGTCGCGACCGCTCGCCTTGAAGCTTTGCAGAATCGGCGGCAGCTCGTAGCCGTACATTTCCAGGAAGTGGATGACGTTTTGCACGCCGAGGACGTCCATCGTCTCGAACGGCCCTTGTTCCCACGCGAAGCCCCACTTCAGCGCGTTGTCGATGTCCACGATCGAGTTGGACACCACGCCCGCCATCTTGGCGGCGTACCACAAGTAGTCGCGCATGAGGCCTTGCACGAACTCGCCTTCGGGTCCTTGCAACGCGAGGATCTTCGAGACGCGCTCGTTGAGGGGCAGATTCCTCAGGCCTTCGAGGGCGGCGAGGCGCACCTTGCCCTTGTCCTCGTACTCGAACGTCCGGAGGTTCAGCGTGAGGATGGTGCTCTTGCCGCCCGCGCCCTTCACGCGCTTGTAGAAGCCCGCGCCCGTCTTCTCGCCGAGCAGCTTGCGCTGTTCGACCATCTCGACGAGGAAGCCCGGCAAGGTGAAGTCCTCGTCGGGCGGCGTGACCTTCTGCAGGTCGTTGGCGACGTGCGAGATGATATCGAGGCCCGAGAGGTCCGCCGTGCGGAAGGTCGCGCTCTTCGCCCGCCCGAGGATCGGACCGGTGAGAACGTCGACGACGTCGGGCGTGAGGCCCGTCTTCTCCATCCAGTTCATCGCGCGGACGATGCCGTAGACGCCGATGCGGTTGGCGACGAAGCCCGGCACGTCGTTCGCGATCACGATGCCCTTACCGAGGTGCACGTCGCCGAACTCGCGGAACGCCTCGATCACTTCGGGCGCGGTCTCGGACGTCGGAATGACTTCGAGGAGGTGCAGGTAGCGCGGCGGGTTGAAGAAGTGCGCGCCGACGAAGCGTCGGCGAAAGTCCTGGCCGCGCCCCTCGATTTGCAGGTGCATCGGGATGCCGCTGGAGTTGCTGGAGATGATCGCCGTCTTCTTCGCGACGCTTTCGACGCGCTCCCACAAGGTGCGCTTCGCGTCGAGCTTCTCGATGATCGCCTCGACAATCCAGTCGGCGTCCCTCAGCTTGTCGAAATCGTCCTCGAGGTTCCCGGTCGTGATGAGGGCCGCGTCCGCCTTGTCCATGAACGCGGCGGGACTCGCCTTCAGAGCGCGTTCGAGGCCGCCCTTCGAGGCGGCGCTTCGGTCTTTGGCGTCGGGCAGGACGATGTCGAGCAGCAACGTCGGAATGCCCGCGTTGGCGAGTTGCGCGGCGATGGCGGCGCCCATGGTGCCCGCGCCGATCACGGCGGCCTTCTGGATGCGCGTCGGTCGCTTGACCGTCACGGGTGAAGGAGCGGTTTGCGTCATGCTGAAAACCTCCGGAAGGTGAAAATTGAACCGAGTTCAAGTATGGAGGTCGAACGGATGTTTGGCAAGGGCGGACGCTACGGACCTTCGCCGCGCCCTGCGCCAAGAGGCGGATGCCGCCGCACGGACCGAGGAACTACAGTCGGGCATGACCTACGTCACGCAACCCACCACGATGTGGTTCGACCGCCGCCTCGTGATGCGCCCCTCGCGCATTCACGGCATCGGAACCTTCGCGACCGACGACATCCACGAAGGTGAACTGCTTGTCCTCGTCACCGGCGGCCTCGTGTACACGCCGGAAGCGGCGCAGCGCGGCAGTTCCGAACTCGCGGGCGAGCTTTACAACGAGGACGTCTTGCCCAACGGGCAGCGCATCTTGACCCCGAAGGTCTTTCACTACTACATCAATCACTCGGACGAGCCGAACGCCGTCGACGTGACGCGCCACCCGTCCTCGACGCAGTACGTGGCCGCCCGCCCCATCCTCGCCGGTGAGGAGATCACGGCGAGCTACCTGGACTCCGAGGAGTCGGGCCGCCCGTGACGACCGCGCCGGTAACGGAAGATACAGGGTGAGATCGCCTCGCAAGGCCGCCCGGACTCGAGCGGAGCTGGCGGCACTGCTATCTAGCCGTTCGGTGCCGAGATCTTCAACGATCACGTGCTCTACCCGACTGGCCTGACAAGCGCGTTTACTAACGCGTTTTAAGCAAGCGCGCATGGTCAACGCCCGCACGAAGGCGAGTAGAGTACCGCCATGCCAACCCTGCTCGGACACCTTCAAGCGCTTGTCGAACTCACCGGTCCCAGTGGCAGCGAGGAAGACGTCGTGAAGTACCTCGCCAAAGAAGCCCTCGACCTCGCCGACACCGTCGAAGTCGACGCGTTCGGTAACGTCCACGCCGTGAAGAGGGCCGAACGCGAAGATGCCCGCACCCTTCTGATCGCCGCGCACACCGACGAAATCGGCTTTCGCGTCAAGACCATCGAGCCCAGCGGCTTTCTCAGGCTCGAAAAGGTCGGGGGCAGCGACGACCGCATCCTGCCCGCCCAACGCGTCTGGATTCGCACCCGCGAAGGCAAGCTTCTCGGCGTCATCGGCACGAAGAGCGCCCACCTCCTCACGGACGCCGACCGCGTGCGCGTCACTCCGTACACCGAGCTTTACGTGGACGTCGGCGCCGAGTCGAGCGAAGCCGTGCGGGCCATGGGCATCCGTGTGGGCGATCCGGTCGGATTTCAAGGAGAACTCGCCGAGCTCGGGCGCGGCACGGGCCGCTACACCGCGCACGCCCTCGACGACCGCGCGGGTTGCGCCGTCCTCCTCGCGTTGCTGGAGCGCTACCGGGACACGCCACCGCCCGTGACCCTCGTCGTCGCCTTCACCACCCAAGAGGAAGTCGGTCTTCGCGGCGCGCAGAACGTCGCGCGCCGACATCGACCGGACGTCGCGCTCGCCCTCGACATGACGGCCGTCGACGACACACCCGAGGTGAAGACCAAGCACCTTCGACTCGGCCAAGGGCCCGCCGTCAAGGTGATGGACATGTCCACGCTCTCCCATCCCGCCGTGCGCCGCGGCCTCGACCTCGCCGCCGACCACCTGAAGCTTCCCGTGCAACACGAACTCCTCAAAGGCATCGGCACCGACGCGGGCGCTTTGCAGTACGCGGGCGCAGGCACGCCCGCCGGAGCGGTCTCCGTCGGGAACCGCTACACGCACTCGCCCGTCGAGGTCCTCGACCTCGCCGACCTTCAAGGAGCGCTCGACCTTTTGCACGCCTTCGCGGACGCCCTGCCCAGCCTCGACCTTCGCTTCGTGAATTTGGAAGAATGACGTCGTGACGGACGACGCGCCCGAGTTCCTCTCCACGCACGACCTCAAAGGGCGCGGCTGGACCGCCAGCCTCATCCGTGACTTTCTCGGGAACCACGACGCCACCCGCCCGAACATGATGCGCTTCGGGCGGCGGCGCAAACTTCCGCCCGTCAAGCTCTACGCCACCGACCGAGTCGACGAGGCCGAGCGTGACGAGCGCTTCCTCATCGCACAGGGCCGCGCGATGGAGGCGAAGGAGCGCGCCGAACGCGCCAAGCTCACGAGGCGCCGCAAGATCGAACGGGCCATCGACGACTTCGTGTGGAATTGGCAGCCGAGCATCGTCCCGGGGACCGTGCGCAAGGGCGCGAGCCGAAAGGCGTACGACGCGCACGTCGACGAACTCAAGAACGCCGTCGCCAAGGGCGCGGCCAACATTCCGGGTCTCACAAACAAGGACGTTCAGGAGCTCACGCGGAGCCTCGACGAGAAATACCGCGACGCCCTGAAGCTCGCCTACCCCTGGATGAAATGAAGCGCCCTCCGCCGATGGAGGCGGAGGACCAAACGTCGAGTCGAATTACCGGACGGTGCCGCGCGACGCTTCCGTGACCGTCTCGCGGTCACGCCAGTCCGTCAGCAACCAAACCACGCCTTCGACGACCGCCAGAACCACGAACAACGACCGGGCCGTCGGCTCGTCGGAAAAACCGAGAATCCAGGGAAGCGCCAGGATCACGAACGCCGACACGAGATCGATTCCGCCGTGCCAATGCACCGGGATGGCCTTGGCGATGCTCGGCATGCGCCGTGTCAGCAAGGTCAAGCCAGCAATGATCACGGCGAGGATGTAGCAGGCGAGGGCGGGCGTCCCGTTGAGGTTGAACAAACTGGGGGCGAGCGCCAAGAAAATGGCCGCGAGGTAATCGAGGATGCCGTGGACACCAGGACGGATCGGCTTCATGGTTCGTCTCCCTCGCGCCGCGCGGTGAAATGAGGAGGAGGCGGCGGCGATGAACGAAGGGTACGGCGGCAGGGCTGTGATTCGACGTGAGGCGACTGAACGGAAATTTGGATTTCAAGAAGGGATGAGCGGGAAGGCGGCGAGGATCGGGCGCGCACGATCTGAAGCGGTTTCCCCTCCCCTTCCCGGCGCCGTGGTTCGGTCGCCGCTTCGCTGCCGATCACGCGACGCATCCCGGTTCGTGGGCAAGCGTTTCCCCCTACCCCGGGCGGGGTAGGGGGTTCGGAACGCGGGCGGAGGCGAGCCTTCTCGCTTCCTGCGGTGGTTCGGGCTGGAGCGGTCTTCAGCCGCCGCCCAACGCGAGCACCCACATCTGCCGTGACGTCAGCCAGCCCATGACGAGTCCGGGCAGCACTCCCAGCAGCACGATTCCGACGGCGCACGACACGATGGCGACGTTCGTGAACACGCCTGGGCGCGCGACGACGGGCCGCACCGAGGTGTCCGTCACGGGCATGAACATCAGCGCGGCGGGCCGCACGTAGTACACGAGCGCGACGACGCTCATCATCGCCGCGAGCACGACGAGGGCGACGTATCCGTTTTGGAAGGCCGCTTGGAAGACGAAGAGCTTGCCCCAGAAGCCCGCGAGGGGCGGCAAGCCCGCCAGGGACAGCAAGCACGCCGTGAGGATGACGGCGAGTCTCGGATCGCGGTAGTACAAGCCGCGCAACGCGGCGACGTCGAAGCCGCGCTCGCTGGGCTGCAAGATCGCCAAGATGGCGACGGCCCCAGCCGTCATGAAGGTGTACGCCAGCAGGTAGTACACGAGGGCGGGACCGCCCGCGGCGGGATCGGCGAGCAGGGCGAGCCCGAGAAAGCCGGTATGGGCGACGGCGGAGTACGCGAGCATGCGCTTGAAGTTGTTCTGGTTGAGTGCCCCGAGGTTTCCGATGACGAGCGTGGCGCCCACCAGGATCTGCGCGACGCCCGACCAGGCTTGCAAGCCCGGCAGGGCGCTGCCGAACACGCGGATGAAGCCCGCGAACGCGGCGACCTTGACGACGGTGGACAAAAAGAGGGTGACGACGGTGGGCGCGCCGCCGTACACGTCGGGCGTCCATTGATGAAAGGGCGCGAGGGCGACTTTGAAGCCGAACCCGGCGAGCATCATGAGGGCCCCGGCGACGAGCAGCCCCGTGTTGGCGACGCCGCCCACGGCGATGCGCTGCGCGATGGCGCCGAAGGCGAAGGTGCCCGTGGCGCCGAAGGTGAGGGCGATGCCGTAGATGAGGATGGCGCTGCCGATAGAGCCGAGCAGGAAGTACTTGATGCCGCCTTCTTCGCTTCGCCGCGTGCCTTGCAGCGAGGCGAGGACGTATCCGGCGAGGCTCATGATCTCCAAGCCGATCAGCATGACGATGAGGTCGCCGCTGAAGGCGATGAGGAGCATGCCCGTGACGGAGTACATGAACAGCGCGTCGAACTCGGGAAAGTGCAGCGAGGCGCCGCGCGTGGAGTCGAGGCTGACGAGCAGCGCGACGACGGCGCCGATGAGGATGACGAGTCCGAAGGACAGCGCGAAGTTGTCAGCGCGCAAGCCTCCTCCGAACGAGGTGAGGTTCTCGTTCCACAGCGTCAGCATCGAGAAGCCGGACAAGGCAAGCGCGGCGATGCTGAAGATGGCGGTGACGCGCCGTTCCAGCTTGAAGGCGAGGGTCGCGAAGATAGCGCCCGCGAGGGTGATGAGCAGGGGCAGCATCGGCGCGAGGGCGACGTCGGGAATTTGGAGGGCGGAGTTCACGAGCCACCTCCGAGGGCGGTCACGGCAGGCTGCACGTACGGTTGGATGAGGTGCAGGGCGGGCAGCGAGTAGACGCCGAAGAAGATCGCGACGGCGAGCGGAACGGCGAGCACGGCGAGTTCGCTGCCGCGCAGGTCGGCGACTTTGATCGTGCCTTCGGGGCGAACTTGCCAATAGGTGTGCTGATACGCCGTGAGGGCGTACGCGGCGGCGGCGATGGTGGACAAGCCGCCGAGGAAGGCGAGCCACGGATTCACTTGGTACGCGCCCAGCAAGACGCTGAACTCACCGATGAATCCGGCGAGGCCGGGCACGGCGATGGACGCGAACCAGAGGGCCATCGTGAGGCCCGAGAGCGTACCGGCGGTCGTCATGATGCCGCCTTGCCGCGTGGAGACGTTGCCGACTCGGGCGTGCAGCATGCCGACGGCGAGGAAGAGCGCGCCGGTGTACACGTTTTGGAAGGCGAGGAGGTACAGTCCGCCCGTCTCGGCGATCGGGTTGAGGCTGAACAGCCCCAACCCGACGAGACCCATGTGGCTGAGTCCCGCGTACGCGAGCAGCCGCTTCCAATTCGTTTGTTGAAAGGCGATCCACGCTCCGTACAAGGCCGTGAACGCCGCCAGACCCATCAGCAGGGGCCTCAGCGTCTCGGCGGCTTGCGGAAAGAGCGGCAAGGCGAAGACGAACAGGCCGTACCCACCGACTTTGTAGAGGGTGCCCATCGCGTCCGCGACGCCGCTGGGATGGTTTTGCTCGTGAAAGTCGGGCAGCCAGGCGTGCAGCGGGAAGAGGGGAAGCTTGACCGCCATCGCGGCGAGGAAGCCGAGGAAGAGCCACGTTTGCGCGGCGCCGCGAACAGGATGCGCGAGGAGGTCTTGCAGCGCGAACGTCGGCGAGCCGCCGAGGTACTTCACGCCGATGATGGAGATCAGCATGAGGAGCGACCCGAAGAGCGTGTACGCCGCGAACTTCACGAGGGCGCCCATGCGGTTCGCTTCTCCGTACACGGCGAGCATCACGAGCGCGGGGATGAGCGCAAACTCGAACATGACGTAGAACAGCACGAGGTCTCGCGCGGCGAAGATGCCGAGGAGGCCCGTCGTCATGGCGAGGACGGACGTCACCATCGTGCCGTTTTGCTCGACGGCGCGCAGGGTGTACACGAGCGACACGACGACCATGAAGCTCGTGACGAGCGCGAGCAGCAAGCTCGGGCCGGTCATCTCGACCGTGTACGTGACGCCGAGCGAGCCGATCCACGGAGTCGACGTGAGGGGCGCGCCGCCCTGCGTCCACAGCAGCACGCCGAGGGCGAGGTTCACGAGGGCCGCGCCGACGGCGACGGTGCCCTTGAGGTTTTTTGGAAGCATCGTCAGCAGCAAGGCCGCCGCGAGGGGGAGGAAGAGGAAGAGGTGGAGCATCAGCGCATTCCTCCGAGGGCGCGGAAGGCCCAGTAGAGCATCACGAGCGCGGTGCCGACGGTCATGGACAAGGCGTACGTGCGAACGTATCCGCTTTGCCACAGCGAGTAGGCGCGGCCCTGCGGTTCGGCGATGACTTCCGCCGAGCCGGTGACGGCGCCGTCCACGCCTCGGTCCATCTTGTCGAAGGCGACGGCGAGCGCGCGGCTCGGAGCGCCGACCGCGCCGTCGTAGAGGTTGTCGAGGTACAGCGCGTGGATGGACGCGTCGCGCATCGGCCCGTCGATGAGGCGCTGGCTTCGGTGCCGCGAGTAAGCGAGGAACAAGCCGAGCACGCCCGCGCCGACCGCGAGGGCGACGAGCAGGAGCTCGGTGGAGAGCGGCGGTTCGCCTTCATGCTTGGGCAAAACGCTGCCGAGGAAGGTGCCGAGGTAGTTCGGCGCGCCGAGGAAGTGCGGCAAGCTCAGCAAGCCGCCGAGCGTCGCGAGCACGGCGAGCGTCACGAGCGGGAAGGCGAACACCGCGCCGCCTTCGTGCGGATGGGCGACCTTGCCGCGGTATGCGCCGCGAAAGACGAGGAAGTACCAGCGGCCCATGTAGAACGCCGTCATGAGGGCGACAAGCAAGCCGACGCCGTACAACACGAGGTTGCCCGACTCGTACGCGCCGAGCAGGATGGCGTCTTTGGAGAAGAAGCCCGAGAAGATCGGAATGCCCGAGATGGCGAGCACGCCGATGAGGCTCACCGCGTGCGTGAGCGGCAACTTCTTCGCCAAGCCGCCCATGCGGCGAACGTCCTGTTCTTCGTGCAGACCGTGGATGACGCTGCCCGCCGCGAGGAAGAGAAGCGCTTTGAAGAAGGCGTGCGTCACGAGGTGGAAGATGCCCGCCGTGTACGCTCCGACGCCGACGGCGAGGAACATGTAGCCGAGTTGCGACACCGTGGAGAACGCCAAGATCTTCTTGATGTCGTACTGGTTGAGCGCGCAGATCGCGCCGTAAAGGGCGGTGAGGGCGCCGATGACGGCGACCCACGTGGACGCCGTCGGAGCGAGTTCGAACAAGGCGTGCGAACGCGCGACGAGGTACACGCCCGCCGTCACCATCGTCGCGGCGTGGATGAGCGCCGAGACGGGCGTCGGGCCCGCCATGGCGTCGGGCAACCACGTCGTGAGGGGCAGCTGGGCGCTCTTGCCGATCGCCCCGACGAGCAGGAACAAGCAGATCAGCTCGACCGTGGCGCGGCTCGCGCCTTCGAGATCGCCGGAGAAGAGTTGCGGCAAGGAAAGCGTGCCGAAAGCCTTGAAGGTCAAGAACATCGCCAGCATGAACCCGAGGTCGCCGATGCGGTTCATGATGAAGGCCTTGCGGGCGGCGTTCGAGTTGTTGATGCCGTCTTGCGCGTGGCGATCGTGGTGTCCGGCGAACCAGAAGCCGATCAGCAGGTACGACGCCATCCCGACGCCTTCCCAGCCGACGAACATCAGCGGGTACGAGTCGGCGAGCACGAGCACGAGCATGAGGGCCACGAAGAAGTTCAGGTACGCGAAGAAGCGCGCGAAGCGCGGATCTTTGTCCATGTACCCGATGGCGAAGACGTGGATGAGGAAGCCGACGCCCGTCACGACGAGCGTGAGGGTGGACGACAGCGAGTCGAGGTAGAAGCCGACGGACAAGTTCTTGTTGCCGCCCGTCATGTTCGGCAGCCACTGCCAGTACGTCTCGTGGTGCGCTTGACCGCCGAGGTTCAGGAAGTTGAGGGCGGCGACGACGAAGGACGCGAGCACCGCGCCCGACGCGAGCCACCCGGCGGACGTCCCCTTGACGCTGCGACCCGCGAGGATCAAGATCGCGAAGCCGATCAGGGGAAAGAGGGGCATGAGGTACAAGGGGAGCATTTAACCTCTCAACTCCGCGAGATCGTCCACGTTCGTGGAGGCCCGCTTGCGGAAGATCGTCACGATGATCGCGAGGCCGATGGCGACCTCGGCGGCGGCGAGGGTCATCACGATGAACACGGCCGTGTGCGCCGTGAGGTCGCCCCAAGCGCGCGCGAACGCCACGAGCGCGAGGTTGGCGGCGTTCAGCATGAGTTCGACGCTGAGGAACATCAAGACGGCGGTGCGCCGCACGAGCACGCCCGCCATGCCGATGGCGAAGAGGATGCCCGACAGAGCGACGTACCACTCGGTGCCGACCATCAGGAGTTCCGCCTTTCCACGACGGGCGTGGACAGCAGGGCCGCGCCGAGCTCGCGTTCGCCCGTCGTGACCGCCTGCCCTTCGGGCGCTTCCTCGACGCTCGGGACGGGCTTGCGCACGAGGACGACCGAACCGACGATCGCGACGAGCAGCAGAACGCTGACGGCCTCGAAGGGAAAGACGAACTTCGTGAGCAGCGTCTCCCCCACGGCGGCGGGCGAGCCGTCTTGAAGGTGCGCCGTGGCCGTTGCGAGCGCTCTGGGAGCCTTCCACGTCAACGCGATCAGGCCGATCGACGTCGCGAGAAGGCCCGCGCCGAGCGCGGCGATCTCGTTCACGAACGGAATCTTGTTTTGCGCCGTGACGGGTTGGCTCGCGTCGAGCAGCATGATCACGAACAAAAAGAGCACCATGATGGCGCCCGCGTACACGATGACTTGCGTCGCCGCCAGGAAGTGCGCGTTGAGCGACGTGTACATCATTGCGAGCCCGATGAGGGTCGCGACGAGTCCGAGCGCGGCGTGCACGGCGTTGGCGGCGAGGACCGTCACGAGGGCGCCCGTGACGATGACGAGGGCGATGAGGACGAAGGCGAGGGCGCTCACTGGTACTTCACTCCCTCCAGCTCGGCGCGCGGCGTGACTTCGAAGCCGGCGCGGACGGGCTTGCCTTTCATCCCCGCTTCGCGGCGTTGCGGCATGGTGCCGTTCACGCCGACGAGCATGTCTTCCTTGCCGTACACGAAGTCGCGGTAGCGGAAGTCGGCCATCTCGAACTCGTTTCCGAGGACGACGGCGCCCGTCGGGCACGCTTCCTCGCACATGCCGCAGAAGATGCAGCGCAGCATGTTGATTTCGTAGACCGAGGCGTACCGCTCGCCGGGCGACTTCGGGTTGGCAGGGTCGTTCTCGGCGGCCTCGACGTAAATGGCGTACGCGGGGCACGCGGCGGCGCACAGCGAGCAGCCGATGCACTTCTCCAAGCCCGTGCCGGGGTGGCGCGTGAGAATGTGACGGCCGCGAAAGCGGGGCTTGAGTTGCACGCGTTGCTCGGGATACGAAACGGTCACGGGCTTTTGAAAGAGCTTGGACAAGGTGATGCCCATGCCCTTGGCGATTTCCAGGACTCCCATTCAGTCACCTCCTGCGGCTTTGTTGTGGGTGGGGGTCACGCCGGGCTGAATGCCCGTCTTGTGCGGCGCGTTGACGAGGACGCGAATACGGTCGGACAAGGCGATGCACGCGATGACGGCGAGAATGCCGAGGAGGCCGAGCGGCCACAGCGGCGACGAACCGACGAAGGCGAGGTACGTGGCCGTAGCGACGACGTTGAGAATCGCGAGGGGCAGCACGAACTTCCAGCCGAAGCGCATGAGCTGGTCGTAGCGCAGACGCGGCAAGGTGGCGCGCACCCAAATGAACAAGAACAAAAACAGCGCGATCTTGAGGATCAGCCACACGAAGGGAATCTCGGCGATCGGACCCAGGAACGACGGGCCACGCCAACCTCCGAAGAAGAGCGTCGCCATGATGGCCGAGGCGGTGATCATGTTGACGTACTCCGCCATTTGGAAAAGCGCCCACTTGATCGCGTTGTACTCCGTCAGGTAACCCGCGACGAGTTCCTGTTCGGCTTCCACGAAGTCGAAGGGCGTGCGGTTCGTTTCGGCGAAGCTGGAAATGAGGAACAGCATGAATCCGAGCGCCTGAAAGAGGATCAGGATGCCGTTGGCGCCTTGCCAATCGACGATTTGGCGCAAATTGGTCGATCCGACGATCATCAGCAAGCCGAGGATGGACAGCCCTTGGCCGAGTTCGTACGAGATCATCTGCGCCGAGCCGCGTAAGCTCCCCAGCAACGGGTACTTCGAGCCGGACGCCCAGCCGCCCAAGAAGATGCCGTACACGCCCATGGACGTGATGGCGAGCACCGCGAGGATGCCGATGTCGAGGTCGAAGACCCAGGGGTTGAGGCCGAAGAAGGAGTTCGCGGGACCGGCGGGAATCGCGCCGAACGCGGTGAGCGCCATGCCGATCGCGACGATGGGCGCGAGCGTGAACACGATGCGGTCGGCGGCGGTCACGCGGAAGTCTTCCTTGAAGATGCTCTTGATGGCGTCGGCGAGCGGTTGCAAGAGGCCCATCGGACCGACGCGGTTCGGGCCGTAGCGAATTTGCATCCGGGCGAGCAGTCGGCGCTCGATGAGCGTCATGTACGCGAAGGTGGTGAGGAGCGCGAAGGCCAGCAGCACCGCCTTCACGAGCACCCAGACGAGGTCGAGGAGCCAGGCGGGCATCAGTCGTCTCCTCCGACCGTCTGGATGTTGCGCGGCGCGGTCGCGGTCGCCATCGGCAGCGGGATGGGGTTGCCGCGTTGCATGCCGGGCTTCCAAAGTTGCGGCTTCACGGTCAGGCCCGTCGGGGCGGTTCGACGTTTGCCGAGGGGCACGATCGTGCCCGTTTGGGGCAGGGCCGCGAAGTCGACGCCGAAGCGTTCGGTCAGCATCTTCTGCGCCGTACGCAAACCGCGCACCTTCGACTTCACACCAAGGCCCTCGGCGACCGCGCCGAGCGCGCGCACGAGGTCGGCGCCTTCGCCGGAGTCGATGGCGGCTTGCGTGAGGGGCAGCAGACGCCCTTCGAGGTTGACGGTCGTGCCGCGCTTCTCGTAGTTGCTCACGGCGGGCAGGACGACGTCGGCGAGTTTGGCGGTCTCGGTGAAGTGCGTGTCGTGCACGACCGTGAAGCCGCTGGGGCGAATCTTCGGGTCGAGGCGCGAGATGAACGCGGCGCGGGCCGACGCGAGGCGCGAGTAAGGCAGGCCGCCCGCGCGCGGCACGAGGTCGAGGTGCCCGAGGCCGCGAGAGTTCGGCGCGGCGGGAATCGGGAGGATCTTCGCGCCGTACGTCAACGCGAGTTGCGTCAAGATGGGATGCAGGACGTTCGCGCCTTGATTGAGGACGTCCGAGCCGACGATCAAGACGGGCTTCGACGCCTTTTTGAGCAGCGCGGCGCCCGCTTGGATGGCGCTCGATCCGCGTCCCGACAGCAGTCCTTCGAGGACTTCGAGGCTCGGTTCGTTCGACGTGATGCCCGCGTGCGTCGCGAGGCGCGTCGCCGTCGGGTGGTAGACGGCGAGTTTCGCGCGGTCGCGCGCGGCGCGTTCGACGAGGCGCAAGTCGGCGATGGCCGTGCCGTGCTCGTACGTTGGCGGGAGGATGCCGCCGCGCAGCATCTCCAGCACGCGCAGTTCGAGAACGGGCGCTTCCTCGCCGAGGTCCGCGCCGACGACGATCACGCCGTCGGCCGTCGCGACCTCTGTCAAGGTCGGCAGGGGCAACTCCACGGAGACGGGGTAGCGCGGGAAGTAGTCGACGCTGGGCGCCGCGATCGTCTCGGCGAAGACTTCGAGGGCGAGTCCTTCTTCCATCGTCGCGTCACCGCTCGTGTAGAGGGCGAGGTCGCCGGGATTCAAGCTGGCCATGCCCGCCGTGATCGCCGCGATCGCTTCGTCCCACGTCGCCTCGACGAGTGTGCCGTTTCGGCGCACGAGGGGCATCGTGAGGCGGTCGTCCGTTGCGACGGGGTGGCCAAAGCGTCCGGCGTCGCAAATCCAGACTTCGTTCACGTCGCGGTTTTCCCCCGACACGATGCGCTCGATGCGTCCGTTGCGCGCGTCGACGGTGATGGCGCAGCCGACGGGACACAGCGTGCAGGTCGTGGGCGTGTGGTCGTATTCCCAGTTACGACCGCGAAAGCGCGCGACGTTGTCGAGGAGCGCTCCGACCGGGCAGATGTCGGCGATGTTTCCTTGGAAGCCGGTGGGCAGCCCACCTTCGGCGGTGTCGATGAAGGTGTGGCCGCCGCGCTCGATGAAGTCGAGGACTTCCTGGCCGGGCACTTCCTCGAAGTAACGCACGCAGCGCTTGCAGTGAATGCAGCGCTCTTGGTCGAGGATGATGAACTCCGACAGGGGGTAGTGCTTGTCGGCGTGTCGTCGGTCGAAGCCGAAGCGCGACACGCCGTAGCCGTACTCGTACGCGCGGTCTTGCAGTTCGCACGCGCCGCCCTTGTCGCACGTCGGGCAGTCGAGCGGGTGGTTGAGGAGCGTGAACTCCATCATGCCCGCCTGCGCCTTTTGGACGGTGTCGGACTGCGTCTTGATGACCATGCCGTCCGTCGCGGCGAGCGTGCACGACGCCATGGGCTTCGGGAACCAGAAGATCTTGGGCTGGTCACCTTCCATGATCAGGTTGCCGTCGGGCCCTTTGCGTGGGCTGCCCGCCTCGACGAGGCACATGCGGCACGCGCCGACCGGCGAGAGGTACGAGTTCGCGCAGAAGTACGGAACGTCGCGCCCGGAGGCGAACACGGCGTCGAGCGCGGACGTTCCGCTCGGCACTTCGATTTCTTGGCCGTCTACGATGACTTTCACAGGTCGTTCCACCGCTTTCTCGCCGGGTACATGGGCTTGCCGGTGCTGGCGAGCACGTCGTACTCGTGGCGGAAGAGCTTGACGCTGCTCACGACGGGCCCGAGGCACGCGTCGGCGAGGGCGCAAAAGCTTTTGCCGGAGATGTTGTCGCTCATGTCGAGGATGAGGTCGACGTCGCCGGGCTTGCCTCCGCCGCGCACGAGCTTCTCGTACATTCGCACCATCCAACCGCTGATACCTTCGCGGCACGGCGTGCACTTTCCGCACGATTCGTGGGCGTAAAACCGCACGAGGTTCCACGTGGCGTTCACGATGCAGTCGGCCGTCGGGACGAGCGTGACGCCCCCGGTGCCGAGCATGGAGCCTTTGGCCGCGACGCTCTCGTAATCCATCGGCGTGTCGAGAATGTCGTCCGTGAAGGGCATCATCGGGCACGAGGATCCGCCGGGAATGATCGCCTTGATGTCCTCGGTGGGGCCGCCCCCGAAGTCGTAGATGAGCTCGCGGAAGGTCGCGCCGAGCGGCAGTTCGTACACGCCAGGGCGCCGAACAGGACCGGAAAGCTGGAAGAGCTTGTTGCCCTTGCTCTTCTCGGTGCCCATGGACGCGTGCCACTCCCAGCCGTACTTCAAGATGTGCACGGCCGAGCACAACGACTCGACGTTGTTGATGGTAGTCGGCAGGCCGTACAGGCCCGACGCGGCCGGAAAGGGCGGCTTGAGGCGCGGATTGGCGCGCAAGCCTTCCAGCGAGTTCATGAGCGCGGTTTCCTCGCCGCAAATGTACGCGCCCGCACCTCTGTGGACGTGAAGGCGCATGGAGAAGCCGCTTCCGAGGATGTTGTCGCCGAGGTAACCGGCGCGGGTGGCTTCCTCGATGGCGGCGGTGAGTCGTTGCGCCGCGAGAACGTACTCGCCGCGAATGTAGATGTAGCCGAGCGTGGCGCGCATGGCGAAGCCCGCGATGATCATGCCCTCGATAAGCTGGTGCGGATCTTCGGACAGCAGGTAGCGGTCTTTGAAGGAACCGGGCTCGGACTCGTCGGCGTTGCACAACACGATGTGCTGGCGGCCGTCGTTGAGCGGCATGAACGACCACTTCATGCCCGTCGGGAAGCCCGCGCCGCCTCGGCCGCGCAGGCCGCTCTTCTTGACTTCGTCGATCACGGCGTCGTTGCCCATCGCGAAGGCGCGAAGCAAGGCTTGGTAACCGCCGTCGCGCACGTAAGCGTCGAGGGTGTGCGAGTCGGGCTTGCTGACGCGCGCGTAGAGTGTGGGCGCGAAGCGGGGATCCTTGGCGCTCGTGATGGGTTTGGGAGGCGTGGCGACCGTCACTTCGACTCACCGACTTTCACGAGGACGTCGGCGCTCGTGCCGACAGGTTGACCGCTCGCGTCGAGTTGCTGGCCGTCTCGTACCGTCACGGGCACGGGATTGTCGAAGGCGGGCGGCGTTCCGGCGCGCATCGCGTCCAACAGGTGACGGCACCTCGTGGGCCCGACGTTCTCGTAGTAGCCGTCGTCGTTGACTTGCACGACGGGCGCGGTGCCGCACGATCCGAGGCACTCGACTTTCTGCACGCTGAACAAGCCGTCGGGCGACACTTCGCCGGGTTGCACGTCGAGCGTCTCGACGAGGTGGTCCCACAGTTCGTCGCTGCCCTTGAGCGCGCACATCAGCGTCGAGCAGACTTGCAGGTGGTACTTGCCCGTCGGGACGGTGTGGTACGTCGAGTAGAAGCTCATGACGCTGCGCACTTCCGTGGCGGTCGTCCCGGCGACGGCGGCGATTTCCTCCATGTGCGCTTCGGACACGAAGCCGAAGGTGTCTTGCACTTCGCGCAGCAGGGGCATGAGGACGGAGCGACGTCCGCGCTCGGTGTCGGGATAGCGCGAGAAGACGTCACGAAGGAAGGCTTGCTTGTCCGAGAAGTATGGGGTGTTGGTCATAAGTTACCGGTCCACGTCTCCGAGGACGGGGTCGAGGCTGGCGAGGACCGCCACGAGGTCCGCGAATTGACCGCCGACGCCCGCGTATTCGAGGGCTTGCAAGTTCACGAAGCTCGGGGCGCGAATCTTGACGCGGTACGGCATGCTGCCGCCGTCGGAAACGATGTAGTAGCCGACTTCGCCGCGGGCCGTTTCGACGGGCACGTAAGATTCGCCGACGGGCGGGTGGAAGCCTTCCGTCACGAGCTTGAAGTGGTGGATGACGGCTTCCATCGACGTTTCGAGTTCTTCGCGCGGCGGCAAGCTGATTTTGCGGTTCGGGTCCTTGACGGGGCCGGGCCGCAGTTTCTTCAGCGCCTGCTGGATGATCTTCATAGATTCGCGCATTTCTTCGAGGCGAAGCATGAATCTCGTGTACACGTCGCCGTCGGTGCCCCACGGCACCTTGAAGTCGTACTCCTCGTAACCGCTGTACGGATTGGCCTTGCGGTGGTCGAGCGGCACGCCCGACGCGCGCAAATTCGCTCCCGTGAGGCAGAGGTCGAGCGCGAGTTCTTTCGAGATCACGCCGACTTGCTTGGAGCGGTCGAGGAAGATGGGGTTCGCCGCGAACAAGCCTTCGTACTCGTCGATGCGCGGCCCGAGTTGCGAGACGAACGCGCCGACGTGCTCGGCCCAATCGTCGGGAATGTCTTTGGCGAGGCCGCCGACGCGCAGGTAGCCTTGGTTCATGCGGTAGCCGCAGACTTCCTCGAAGAGGTCGAGCAGGGCTTCGCGTTCGCGGAAGGTGTAGAAGAAGGGCGTGAGCGCGCCGAGGTCGAGCAGGCCCGTGCCGAAGTACACCGTGTGAGAGGCGAGGCGACCGAGTTCGTGCAAGATGACGCGCACGACCTTGGCGCGTTCGGGCACTTCCGCGCCGACGAGCTTCTCGGCGGACAGGACGTAGGCGAGCTCGTGTCCGAACGAGTGCAGGTAGTCCGTGCGCGGCGCGTACGTGACGTTTTGCTGGTACGTGCGGTGCTCCATCGTCTTTTCGAAGCCGGTGTGCAGGTAGCCCATATGATTGACGACCTTCACGACGTACTCGCCGTCCATGTCCACGACGAGGCGCAGCACGCCGTGCGTGGACGGGTGCTGCGGTCCGACGTTGAGGCTCAAGACTTCGGTGTGCAAAAGAGAGCCGGAGCTGTCGGGGGCCTGCAGTTCGGGGCGGTCCACTTCAACGGTCATGCTTCACTCCCGGTGTGACGGGCGGCTTGTCGTCCCGGTCTTGAAAGCCCTTGCGCTCGCCGCCGCGCCAGCCGGTGAGTCCGCCGCTTTGCCCGGTGAGTCCCGCGCGAAAGGCGGGCGGATCGATGAAGCGGCCGTCGCGGAAGAGCGTCGGGGACTCGCCGAGCGGGTAGTCTTTGCGCAGCGGGTGGCCTTCGAGGTCGTCGGGCGTGAGGACTTTGCGCAAGTCAGGGTGGTCGTCGAAGCGAACGCCGACGAGGTCGAAGACTTCGCGCTCCAGGTAGTTCGCGGCCTTCCAGAAGGAATACAGCGTCGGAAGGCTTTCGCCGTCCTCGACGTAGGCGCGCAGGAAGAGGCGGTCGTTCGTGTCGATGTTGTAGAAGTTGTAGGTCACGCCGAAACGCGCGGGCTTCTTCTCGACGAACTTGGAGAAATCGATTCCGACGACGTCCATCAGCAGGTAGCCTTGGGTCTTGAGGTCCTCGGCGGCGATCAGGAGGCGGGCCTTGTCGAGGCGCGCGAGGGGCAGGAGGCCCGGCTCGGGCGTCGCGCCGAGGCGCTCGAAGCGCTCGGGCGTGCTCATCGCGTCCACGCCTCCACCATCGGCAGTTGCGTACCGAGCTCGTCGAAGGCTTCGCCGCGCACCTTCCTTTGGAGTTGCATCACGCCGTAAATCAAGGCTTCGGGACGCGGCGGGCAGCCGGGCACGAAGACGTCGACGGGCACGACCGAGTCGACGTTTTGAACGATCGCGTAGTTGTTGAACATGCCGCCGCTGCTGGCGCACGCGCCCATGGAGATCACCCATTTGGGATCGGGCATCTGGTCGTACACGCGGCGCATGACCGGGGCCATCTTTTTGGAAAGTCGGCCGGCGACGATCATGACGTCGGCTTGACGGGGCGAGGCGCGAAAGACCTCGGAGCCGAATCTCGCGAGGTCGTTGCGGCCGTCGGTGGAGGCCATCATTTCGATGGCGCAGCACGCGAGGCCGAAGGTGGCGGGCCACAAGGAGTTCGAGCGGCCCCACGCGACGAGCTTTTCGAGGCTCGAGAACAAGATGCCTTCGTTTTCGAGCTCTTGGACGTCGCGTTCGAAGAGGTCTTTCAATCCCATTCCAACACGCCCTTTCGGTAGATGTAGATCAAGCCGACCGCGAGCAGGGCGACGAAGGTGATCGTTTCCCAGAACGCGAAGATCCCGACGCGTTGGAACGCCGTGGCGATCGGGTAGAAGAAGGCGGTCTCGATGTCGAAGACGATGAAGAGCATCGCGACGAGATAGAAGTGGACCGGGAAGCGCTCTTTGCCGCCGGGCAGCGGGTCGTTTCCGCTTTCGTAGGCCATGAGCTTGGTCCGGCTGGGCTTCTTGGGACCGAGGATGCGGCTGACGACGACCGCCAGAATGCCGATGCCCAGTCCGACGACCAGCATGATGAGGGCGTTGACGTACTCGATGTTCCTTCCTCCTTCCGAACGGTGAGCGATCGCGCCTTCCGTTTCATGCGGTTTGTTGCGCAAGGAATAAGCTCGTGCAACTTTTCACGAAAAGAGAGACAACAAACGCTCGGGGTAGACGACGCGCGCAAGACGAAACCGTGATGTACGTCTTGTTCTATCACGTCACAAGCGTTTCTAACAGACCGCGAACTAAAATTGCACTGAGTTCAAAAACGAGAAGGAGAAGGCCGCGAAAGAAGCGAAAGCGCAACGAGAAGAGGCCCACGTCGCCAAGATCGTGAGCCTTCGTTTCAACCCTGTTTGCGCCGAGCAGGCGTCGTCCATGAGCAGGCGGCGCGAACCGAGAGCGCTTCCGAACGTCCTCAGTTCGACAAGACCTCGACGAAGTCGTCCTCTTCTTCTTGAATGAACGGCAGCGTGAAGTAGAAGCGCGATCCGAGTCCTCGCTCGCTCTCGACCCAGATGCGCCCGCCATGGCCTTCGACGGCAAGCTTGCAAAACGCGAGGCCCATGCCCGTGTCGAACCGACTGTGCAGCGTGAGGCGCGATTGCTCGAAGGCGCTGAACAAGTTCGGGATGTCCTCGGCGGGAATGCCCTCGCCGTCATCTTGCACGCACCACTGCATCTGGCCGTTGGACTCACGCGCCGAAATGACGATCGCGCCGCCGCGCGTCGTGTGCTTCACCGCGTTCGACAACAAATTCGCGAAGATGCGGCGCAAGATCTCGGGGTCCGCGTGCAGCGGAGAGGCGGCCGTCGGAAGATCCAGAATCAGCTTGCGCTCGGCGAGGCCGACGCCGACGTCTCCTTGCGCGAGGCTAAGCACGTCCGCCATCTTCGGCGCGAACAAGGTCGTGAAGTTCAAGCGCATCTTGCCCGCTTGAATTTTTCGCACGTCCAGCATGTTCACGGCGAGGTGCAGCAAATGCTGGCACTCTTCGCGTGACAAGCGAAGCAAGTCCAGCAAGTCCGCCGGGACACGCTTGCCGTCCTCCAAAACGACGTCGAGCAATCCCAGAATCGCGCTGATGGGATTCTTGAGGTCGTGGACGAGCATGTGCACGAGCTGGTCGCGCACGCGCTCCTCGTGCGCCCAAGCGTCGAGCCGCGCTTGCTGCGTGTGAGCGCGTTCCTCCACTTCGCGCAGTTGCCGCACGCGCGTCAGATGCGTTTTCAGCAGCGTCGCGACGGCGACGGCGGGCGTTCCCGGCGCGATCAGGGCGTCCGCGCCTCCTTGCAAGAACGCGCCGAGGTTGCGCTGCCCCATCACGATCCAGCGCGTGTGCACGTGCTCGGCACGCGAGCGCAACATCGCGAAGACGTCCGTGAGGGCCACGCCGCTCGGCAAATCTGCCGAGAGCAGGACGACGTCGGGCACGAACGAGCGCGTGTCACGAAGCAGCCCTTCCGCGCTCTCGGCATGCAGCACGCGCGCTTCGGGCAGCGCCATCGACAGTTCCGTGTGAAGCGAGACGTCGTTGACGGCAACGAAAACATGAGTGCAAGAGCTGGACGCGGCCATGGATTGTTCCATCTTAACGTACCGTAAGGATAACAACGTGAAACTCACACGTAATCTCACGCACGTCATCCTCGGCGGCCGCACCGTCGCCGAGGATGACAACGAGGGGAGCGAAGGCGGCGCAAGATTAGCGCCGCCTTCGCTCCCCTCGATTCGGTTGAGAGAACCTGCCTCAGGCCGACACGAGCCCCGAGCGCCTCAACAGCGCCTCCGCGTCCGGATCGCGGCCCATGAAGTCACGGTAGAGTTGCGCAGGATCCTCGGAGTTGCCGCGCGACAGCAAGCGATCGACGTACTCGCCACCGACGACCTCGCTGAAGATTCCCTCGTCGGCGAAGCGCGTGAAGGCGTCCGCGTCGAGCACTTCCGCCCACTTGTAGCTGTAGTAACCCGCCGCGTACCCGACCGGGTTGGCGAAGATGTGGTTGAAGGCGGCTACGAACGCGTAATCGTGCGGCAGCGGCGCGGGACTGAGGGGCGCCATGATTTCACGGGCGAACGCCAGGGGATCGCCTTGCCCGTCGAAGTCGATGTGAAGGGCGAGGTCCACCGTCCCGAACGCCAATTGACGCATCGAGACGTTGGCGGCGCGGTAGTTCTTCGCGGCGTTCAACTTCTCGAACAGGTCTTGAGGAATCGCCTCGTTCGTCTCGAAGTGACGCGCGAAGAGGTCGAGCGCCTCGCGCTCCCAGCACCAGTTCTCCATGATCTGGCTCGGCAACTCCACGAAGTCCCACGCCACGCTCGTACCCGCGAGGCCGCGCGTTTCCACGCGCGAAAGGGCGTGGTGCAGCAGGTGACCGAACTCGTGGAAGACCGTCTCGACTTCACGGTGAGACAGCAGCGCGGGCATGCCTGGGCTGGGCGGCGTCATGTTGCCGCACATGAGACCGAGGTGCGGCACGAAACCTTCCGGCGTCGGCTTGCCGGTGATGAAGGCGTTCATCCACGCGCCGCCGCGCTTGTTGTCACGCGGAAACCAATCGGTGTAGAAGCTCGCGACGTGCTCGCCGCGCTTGTCGAAGAGGTTGTAGTACTTCACCTCGGGGTGCCAGCCGGGCGCGCTTGCCTCTTCGACTCGAACGCCGAACACGCGGCGCGTGATCTCGAACAAGCCCGTGAGGACGGATTGAAGCGGGAAGTACGGCCGTAACGCTTCCTCGTCGAAGGCGTACTTCGCGGCCCGCTGCTTCTCGGCCCAGTACGCCACGTCCCACGGCTGCAGCGCGGGCGCGTCCTGACCCGCGTGGGCACGGTAGAAGTCGTCGAGTTCTTGGTTTTCACGCTCGAAGAAGGGCTTCACGCGCGACACGAGGTCACGCTCGAACGCTTGCGCGCGCTCGCCGTTTTTGGCCATGCGCTCGGCGAGCACGAGATCGGCGAAGTTGGCGAAGCCGAGAATGCTCGCCTTCTCACGTCGCAAGGCGAGAATCTCGGGAATAAGCTCGCGGTTGTCGCGCCCCTCGCCCACACCGACTTTGCCTTGCGCTTCCCATAGTTCGCGGCGAAGCTCGCGGTCGTCGGCGTACGTCAAGACAGGCTGGAGGGTCGGAAGGTGCAGCGTGAGGCGGTAACCGTCGTGTCCACGCTTCTCGGCCTCGGCGCGCGCCGCTTTGAGCACGCGGTCGGGCACGCCCGCGAGGCGCGCTTCGGGCACGTAGAGTTCGAAGGCCGCCGTGCCGTCGAGGACGTTTTGTCCGTAGCGCGTCGTGAGCTCGGCGAGGCGCAAATCAATCTGCTTCACGCGGTCCTTTTGCGCCGACGGCAAGTCGGCGCCGCCACGGCGGAAACGGTCGAGGGTCAAGCGCAAGTACCGCGCCTGCTCGCCGGTGAGTTCCCGCGCGAAGTCCGTGTCGGCGAAGCGCTTCAAGGCGCTCCAAAGTTCCTCGCTGAGCTGCACTTCCGTCGAGAAGGCGCTGAGCTTGGGAAGGACGGCGTTCCACGCCGCGCGCCACTCGTCGTTCGTGACGACGCCCTCGAGGTGCCCGACGATGGTGGACGTCGTGCGAAGCTCGCGGTCGAGATCGTCGAACATCGGGAGGAAGGACGCGGGATCTTGCCAAGCGACGAGCGAAGCGAGCTTGCGCCGCGCGTTCTCGATGAGGCGCTCCACGGCGGGTTCGGCGTGTTCCGGGCGAATGCGGTCGAAAGGGATGTCGAACCCGACGTCGAGCAGCGGGTTCACGGCCTCGGAAATGGTCATGCGCGGAGTATAGGGTAAGGGCCTCGGCGGGCACTCTACGTCTTTTTACTTACCCGCCCGCGCTTCTCTTCACGTTCTGCCGTTCGAGCAGCATCGCGTCGCCGAGGCTGTAAAAGCGGTAGCCGTCGCGCAACCCCGCCTCGTAAGCCGCCTTGATGCGTTCGACGCCCGCGAAGGCCGCGACGAGCAGCAGCAAGGTGGACTTCGGCAAGTGGAAGTTCGTGACCAGCATGTCGGGCGCGCCGAAGGTATGGCCGGGCTTGATGAAAATGCCGGTCTCCCCCGCGCTCGCCCGCACCTCGCGGCCGTCCCACACGCTTTCGAGTGCGCGCACGACCGTCGTTCCGACCGCGACGACGCGCCGCCCCGACCGCTTCGCCTCGTTGACGAGGTCGGCCGTGGCCCGCGGGACCTCGAACGTCTCCTCGTGCATGACGTGCTGTTCGACGCTACCTGCCACCGGCTTGAAGGTGCCCGCCCCGACGTGCAAGTTGAGGTGCGCGCGCCGCACGCCCTTGGCCTCCAGCGCGGCGAGAAGTTCGGGTGTGAAGTGCAAACCCGCCGTGGGCGCGGCGACGCTGCCCGGCACCCGGGCGTACACCGTTTGATAGCGGTCTCCGACGTTTTCGTGGATGTACGGCGGCAACGGCAGCGATCCGAGACGGTCGAGGTGCGGCTTGACGTCCGTGTCGAACTTCAGTAATCGGGCGCCGTCGAGCGTCTGGCCGACGATCTCGGCGCGAAGGTCGTCGAAGTGCAAGACGTCCCCGGCGCGCTTGGCTGGCTTGAGCATCGCGCTCCACGTGTTTGGGCGCTCCTCCCTCAGCAGCAGCACCTCGATCTTGCCGCCCGTAGGCTTGCGCGCCTCGAGGCGCGCGGGAATCACCTTCGACTCGTTGAACACCAAGACGTCGCCGGCCTCCAAATACTCGAGCAGGTCGCGGAAGATGCGGTGTCGAATCTCTTCGCCGACGATCATGAGGCGCGAAGCGTCGCGTGGTTCCGCGCCCGTCTGCGCGATGCGGTCCTCGGGAAGGTGAAAGTCGAGGTACGCGAGAACGTCGTCGCCGCTCGCGAGGCGCGCGGATTCGAACGCCGTCACAGCGGCTTGCGTTCCTTGACCGGCATCAGCGCGTCTTCCACGTCCATCATGTGCGTGAACTTGTCGGCGGCGTCCACGAGCTTTTGCGCGGTGTGCTCGCGAAAGGCGATGACTTCCACCCGCTTGCCCCGCTCTTGCAGCACCTCGACGATGTCCGCGAAGTCCCCGTCGCCGCTGCCGAGCACGATCACGTCGAGGTGGTCGCACAAGCGCACCATGTCCGCCACGATGCCCATGTCCCAATTGCCTTCCCAGATGGCCTTGCCTTGATCGTTGACGTGATGCAACTGCAAGAACATCCGCCGCACCTTGTAGCCGAGGGTGGACAGTTTGTAGATGAACGGCCTCGGCGACGCGTCGCCTTCCTTCTCGACGACGTAGGCGATCGCACGGACGAGCTCGCGGCCTTCGCAGCCCACCTTGAGAAGCGTCTCGAAGTTGACGGTGCGCTCTTGAAGATCGCGCGCCGAATGGTAGAGGTTTTGCGTGTCTATGAAAATGCCGACTCTGGGTTTGTGCGTCACGTATTCCATTGAGGATGCTCCAAAAAGAGGGCCGATGGGTGTCGGCCCTCTCCAGGGTACACGAAGACGGTCGGCATTCGAACGGCTCAGCCGGTGTTCCTCATGCCCGCCGCGATGCCTTGAATGCTGAGCAGCAACGCCCGCTCCATGTCCTCGTCGGCGCCGTGTGCGCGGGCACGCCGCAACAACTCCACCTGCAGGCGGTGAATCGGGTCCACGTAAGGATTGCGAAGTTCGATGGAAAGCTTGAGGCGCGGCTCGTTCGACAAGAGCGGCGCTTCCACGACGTCCTCCACGAGCCGCACGGTGCGGTCGTAGGCCGCGTGGATTTCACGCCCGAGGCTCGCGTCGTCCGTGAGGCGCAGGTACTCCGCGAAGATCAGCATGTCGCTCTTGGCGAGGCTCATCTGCGCGTTGTCAAGGACCGCGCGGAAAAAGGGCCACTCGCGGTACATCTCGCGCAGCAAAGCGGGCTCCACGGCGCTCAGCCCGTCGCCAAGACCGTACCAGCCGGGAAGGTTCGCGCGGTTTTGCGTCCAGCTCATGACCCAAGGAATGGCCCGCAGGTTTTGCAAGGTGGGCGGTCCGCCGCGGCGCACGGGCCGCGAAGCGATGTTGAGACGCGCGATTTCGTGGATGGGCGTGACGTCCTCGAAGAACTTCAAAAAGTCCGGATGCTCCACCAACGCTCGGTACGCGACGACGGACGCGTCGGCCGCGCGCGTGAGAGCGTCCGTCCACGCGGGCGGCAACGCTTCGGGCGGGCGCGCGGCGGCCAGAAGCAGGCCATGAAGCGCTTGCTCCAAGTTTCGGTGCGCCAAAAGCGGGTGACTGTACTTGTCCGAGAGCGCCTCGCCTTGCTCGGTGATGCGCAAGCCCGCCCCGATCGTGCCGCCGGGCTGCCCGGAAATGGCGCGCGACGCGGGCCCACCGCCTCGACCGATGGACGTGCCGCGCCCGTGAAAGAAGCGCCACGACACGCCCGCTTCACGGCACACGTCCGAGATGCGCCGCTGAGCTTCGTGCAACGCCCAGTTCGCGGCCAGGAAGCCCGCGTCCTTGTTCGAATCGCTGTAACCCAGCATGATCTCTTGCGTGTCCGAGCCGAGGTGCGCGCGGTACAGCGGCGAGTTCAGCAGCGAGCGAACGATGTCGGGCGCGTGGCGCAAATCGGCCAGGGTCTCGAAAAGCGGCACGGGCAGCACGCGAAAGCCGACTTCACGGGCGAGCACGAGCGGCTCCAGCACGTCCGAGACGCTCTCGCTCATCGAGATGACGTAGCGACCGAAGGCGAGCGGCCCCACCCGCCGAGCCGCCTCGGCGACTTCACGAATCGGAGAGATCGCGCGGTGCAAGTCTTCCGGCAGCTCCTGTCCGGCGGGCCACAGCGGGCGGCGCGAGCGCAACTCCTCGGTGAGTACGGCGAGCTTCTCGTCCTCGCTTCTCGACTCGTAGTCTCGAACGCCCGCCTCGTTCAGCAAGTGCGCGACGGCCGCGCCGGTGAGCGCGCTGTGTTCTCGGATGTCGAGGCTGACGAGGTGGCGGCCGAACACTCGCGCGAGCGTCAAGGGCGGCCCGAGAAGTTCGTCCGCCGTCCGGACTTGACGTTCGGTCCGCAGCTCACCCGCGAGCGCTTCGAGGCGCGTCGCCACGTCCACGTCCGCCCCCGCCGCGACCCCGTCGTGCAGGGCCTGCACTTCGGCGCGCGGCCTCGCCTCGCCGCCCTCCTCCTGACTGACGAAAGTGTAGGCGCGGCGCAACACGTCGGTGAGGAGGCCTTCGGCGCGCGCGGCGTGAAGCGCGAGCGCGTCGCGCGTCGCCTCGGGCGTCACGAACGGATTGCCGTCACGGTCGCCGCCCATCCAGGAAGCGAAGCGCAGCGGGAGGCGCACGTCGGCGCGCACGTCGTACACGCGTTCGAATGCGCGCCGAAGGTCGCGCGCGAGCCTCGGCAGCGCCTGGCCGATCGACGCGACGTACCACAAGCCGCCCTTCACCTCGTCGAGGACGGTGGGCCGGAGGCGGCGCAGTTCGGGCGTGTTCCACATCGCCTCCACGTGCGCCGTGACGTGCTCCAAGGCTTCCTCGCCGAGGTCGGGCAGTTCGCGGGCGATTTCGGCGAGGTGCGCGCGCACGGTACGGCGCCGCATCTCGGTCGGGTGGGCGGTGAACGTCGGGATGAGCTCCACGCTCTGCACGAGCGCGAGGGCCTCGTCGGCGCTCAAGCCGCGCTCCTTGAGCGTCACGAGGGCGTCCTCCAAGCTTTGCGGTCTGGGGCCCTCCCGTCCGCGCAAGCTGCGAACCCGCTCGTACTCCTCGGCGAGATTCACGAGCTGGAAATACCACGCGAAGGCGCGCGCGAGGTTCTCGGCGAGTTCCGTGTCCGCCTCGTCGAGCAGCGCGCGGAGCGCCGCGTCCGAGCCGCCTCCGCGCGCTTCGCGCACGAGCGCCCGCACGCTCTCGACCTTCTCGAAGAACGCTTCGCCTTCTTGCTCGCGCAGCACGTTTCCGAGCACCCGCCCGAGACGACTGACGTCTTCCCTGAGTGAACTCATGCTTTCCTCCTGCTCACGCCGGCTCCGTGAACGCGTACCGTTCGATGGCGACGCAGCTTCCCCCGTCGAGGGTCAACGCGGCGGCGTTGAACACCGCGCGGCCCTCGGCGACGGTGAGCTTCGTCGGCATCCTGGTGGTGAAGCGAGCGATGGGCCCCTCGGGCGCCGCGCCGATCACGCTTTCGAGCGGGCCCGTCATGCCCACGTCCGTTTGAAAGCCCGTGCCGTTGGGCAAAATGCGGGCGTCGGCGGTCGGAACGTGCGTGTGCGTTCCCAGCACGGCCGCCACCCGACCGTCGAGATGGTACGCGAAGGCGGCCTTCTCCGACGTCGCCTCGGCGTGGAAGTCCACGATCACGGAGCCGAGGTCGGGCCCTTCGAGCAGATCGTCGAGCGCCTTGAACGGATCGTCGAGCGGGTCCATGAACACGCGGCCCATGACGTTGACCACCGTGAGGCGCTCACCTTTGGCTTGGATCGTGAGAAAGCCGCCGCCGGGCGTGCCGATAGGATAGTTGAGGGGGCGCACGACCTTCGCCGAGCCCAGCAGGGCGTGAACGTCACGGTGCCCGAAGGCGTGGTTGCCCAGGGTGATGACGTCCACGCCCGCCGAGAACATCGTCTTGGCGCTTTCGGCGTTGAGGCCGTGCCCACCCGCGGCGTTCTCGCCGTTGGCGATCACGACGTCGTACGCGCCGCGAATGCTCGGCAGATGGGCGGCGAGAACACGGCGGCCAGGCTTGCCGTACACGTCCCCGATGAAAAGCAAGCGCAACATGAGCGCCACTGTACCAAGCCCGCCTCGGCTTCCGTCGGCGACTTGCGGAGACAAGTGGCGGAAACGCAAAAATCCATTCTCTTATTGGAGGTGACTGCAACGAACAACGGCGACGAGCAAATGTGCCGGGAAATGAAAGCATGGGAAAATTAAGCGACGTTCGGCCGCCTCTTCGTTCAAGCGGAGGCGTTCATCACGCGCATGAACGCGTCCACGACGCTGGGATCGAACTCTCGACCTGAGGCGTGTTCGATGTAAGTCACCGCGTCTTCCCTCGACCACGCCGAACGGTAAGGACGATCGGAGACGAGGGCGTCGAAGACGTCGCACACGGCGACGATCCGGGCGAGCAGGGGAATGTTCGGGCCGTTCAAGTGTTCGGGATAGCCGCTTCCGTCCCAGCGCTCGTGGTGATGCAGCACGATTTCACGCACCATGATCGGAGATTGCGGCGCCATCTCGACGCCCCACGCGGGATGCTGCTCGATCAAGCCGCGTTCGGCGGGCGTGAGCGGTCCGGGCTTCTCGAGAATTCCCGTCGGAACGCGCGCCTTGCCGATGTCGTGGATGCGCGCGCCCCACGCGAGCACGAGCCGTTCGTACGCTCCCAATCCGATCTCGTCGGCGACCCGAAGCGAAAGCTTCGCGACGTCCTCGCCGTGGCGAAGCACTTCGTCGGGCACGACGCCGCGCAGAGGCTGACTCTGCGGTTGATCGGATTTGCGGGCGTCGATCACTCGAACCCCAAGTTGGGCCTCAGCGTCGGCATGACGGTGAGGCAATCGACGCGGCTGACGTCACGCGGCATATCGAGGATGTTGTGAGGCGCGCGTCCGGACACCATCGACCGAACTCCGGTCGGCGCGACGGGCAGGCGTTCCTGAGAAGCTTTGGGCGCGGGCGTGATCTTCATCACTCCAACCCCAGGTTGCGGGCGCCTCCCGTGGGCAAGACCGTGGGAGACGAGTCGAGAAGCTTCGTTCCTGAAGTCGTGGTTGAATTATCCTGAAGCGAGGCAGCGGCGGCAGTGGGAGCGGCGACGGTCACGGCGACGAGGGCGGCGAGACGTAAGGCCTTTTGAACGTTGGGCTTTTGCATGAGAACAACCTACAGGTTCATCGGAGAAAAATCGGAGAGGGTAAGGTTGGACTGGCAAGCGGCTTTCAACGAGGGAAGATACGACGAGGTCATCGAGCGGCTTCAGCAGCAAGCCGAGCACACGGCGCGCGCGCAAGGCGTGCTGGGAATCGCCTTGCTGCGGCTCGGTCGCCTTCATGAAGCATTCGGGCCGTTGTCCGAGGCGGCCGAGCAGGGAGATCTCGAAGCAGCGGTCGAACTCGGCAACTGGCTTCGCGTGAACGGCCAACTGACCGACGCGAAAACGGTGCTGACCGCCCTTCTCACGCACCTCGACGGCGAGTTGCTCGTGCGGGCCGAGCGATGGCTCGGCGCGGTCGAGTACCTGTTGGGGCAGCGCATCGACGGCCTCGATCGCTTGCGCCGCGCTCATCGCGGGTACCTCGATCTCGGCGACGAGGAAGGCGCCGCGCGCGTCGCGCAAAATTTGGCGGCGTTGCTGACCGAGATCGGCGAATTTCACGAGGCGTCCTTGCTGCTCGAGTCGGCGTTGCCGACGCTGAGGCGCTCGACGAAGAAAGGACCGCTGCTCGCCGCGTTGCAGTCGCTCGCCGACCTGCTCACGCAGCACAAGAACTACGCCGAGGCGCACGACGTGCTCGTCGAGGCGGAGGTGGTTTTGCAGTCGTTTCCCCATCCGCACCACGCGGCGTTCATCCTCACGAGCCGCGCGAACTTGTCGATGCTCGCCGGAGACTACGGCGCGTACTTGGAGGCGCTCGGCAAGCTCGAAGGACTCGCCGACGCGCTGGACGACTTGGAGTTGCGCTTGTGGACGACCGTGCGGCGAGCCGAGCACTTCTCGCGAGTGGGGCAGCACGGCGAAGCGCTCGCCCTGCTCGCGAAGTTCACGGGGCCGAGCGGCGAGGAGCCGCCCATCGAAATCACCGCGTTGCGCGGCGTGCTGGCACGGAGGCGAGGCGACTTGCGCAGCGCCGTCGGCTTGCTGCGCGGCGCTGCGCGGCGGTACGAGTCCCAAGGGCAGCGACCCGCGCACGCGCGCACCTTGCTGCAACTCTCGTACACGCATTACCTCGCGCGCGAGCTGAGGGAAGCGTCGGACGTGCTGCGGCGCGCCTTGGAAGGATTGATGGGGTTGTCGGCCCACACGGAGTTCCTGCCCGAGTTGGAAGAGCTCGCGGAGTTGCTGCACTTCGCCGCGCTGGAGCCCGACCTCGCGCCGATCCTCGTGCCCGTTTTGGACCGAGTCGCGGGATTGGCGGGAGCGGCGGCGCTCGACGCCGGCACGGCGCGCACCTTGATCGAGCTTCGCACGTTCGGCTCGGCGCGCGCCATGAAGGACGGGGTACCTCTCGGCTTCAACATGGAGGGGAGCGCCGCGATCTTGGCGTACCTCGCGCTCAATCCGGGACGAACGAGGCGAGACATCGAACTCGAGCTCTTCCCGGACCGCGATCCTGAAAAAGGGTATGTCAAAGCTTGCCTGCGCGAACTGCGCGACATGCTGGGACCGGAGGTGCTGGTGTCCGAGGGGCCGTACCGCGCTCCGCAGTACCGCATCGGGCGCGGGGTGACCGTGAATCTCGATTACAACACCTTCATGACGGCCGTCAACGCGGGCGACTTACCGCGCGCCTTCGCCGTGTACAAGGGTGACTTTCTCGCGAAGCTGACCGAGAGCGAGTGGGCGAGCGTGAAGCGTGAAAGCGCCCGCTTGGCCTTGCTGGAAGAAACGCGTCACCAAGTGGGCGTCGCGAAGGTCCATCGGGATCACGCGCGCGTGCTGCTTCTGGCGAGCGCGTACCTCAAAGTCGACGGCTACGAGCGCGAATTGCACGACGAGCGCGTGGCGGCGGCGCGCTTCGTGGCCTCGGCGGCGGAAATCGCGCAGTACGAAAGCGAGCGGCGCTCGGTGCAGAACTGAAAGTCGGCGAGGTCAGCGAATGACGCGGGCAGGCTCGATGTTCGCGGCGCGCCGAGCGGGAAGCAAGGCGGCGAGCAGCGTCGTTGCGAGGCTCACGGCGTTCACCCACAGCACGTCGGTGATGCGCAGTTCGACCGGCAAGGCAGAGATGAAGTACAAGTCTCCGGGCAATTGAAAAGGCCGCACCGTGAAGTACGCGGCCACGAGCAACGCCAAGACGTTGCCGAGCACCAAGCCGACGCCGCCGAGGAACAAGCCTTGCAAAACGAAGGCGCCTTGAATCGCGCGCCGCTTCGCGCCGATGGCGCGCAGGATGGCGATGTCGCTCGTCTTCTCGAAGACGGTCAAGGTGAGGACGTTGGCGATTCCGAACGCGGCGACGATCACGATGAGGAACACCACGAAGCCGATCACGCGCTTTTGCAAGGCGAGTTGATCGATGAGGGTGCGGTTGAGGTCCTGCCAGGGAATGGCGAGCATCGGTTCGCCGCGCACGAGGCGTCGCCCGACGCCGGGAGCGCGGTCCGGATCGCGAAGACGCGCTTGGTACCCCGTGATGCCCTTGGTGTTGGCGAGTTTTTGCAGCGTTTCGATGCGGACGAAGGCGTAGCCGGAATCGATGACGAAGTTGCCGGTACGAAACAAGCCTTTGACGCGCAATTCGCCTCTTCGCTGAGACGAGTTCAAGAGACGCAACTTGTCGCCTTCGAATGCTCCGACGGACTGCGCAAGGGCGCTTCCGAGGACGATTTCACCCGGACGCAGCGAGCGCACGAGATCGCGTTCTCGCGGCGTGAGCGTCAGGACGTCGGCGGCTCGTGGCGTCACGCCGAAGATCGTCGCGAAGTCGACTCCGGCCGAGCGTCCTTGATCGGCGGGCCGCGTGAGCAGGGCCTTGTCCGCGAAGTACGGCGTGAACGCCGTCACGTCCGAGTCGCGGCCGATGCGACGTTCGACTTCGTCTACGGGCGCGCTGGGCGGCGCGTAGTGATTGAGCGTGAGCTGCGGCGTGGCGCGCAACGTCGCGTCGACCAAGGCGCGTGAAAAGCCGTTCGTGAGCGACAGGGCCGTGATGAGGACCATCACGCCGACCGCGATGCCGAGCACGGTGATGACGTTTTGCGTGCGTCGGCGACGCAGATAGGCCCGGGCGAGCGTCACGGGAAGAGAGCGGGCTGGTTCGCGCGTCACGCCGAACAAGATAGTGCGTCGCGGTCAGCGAAGGGCGGTGATGCGCACGGTGCGCGCGCCCCATTGCAGGGCTTGGCTTCGAGAGCTCATCCAGACGTCGATGGTGTTGGCCTTGCGAGGGTGCATCGTGTCCTCGACGATGAAGATCTGGTTGCGCAGCATGTTGCTGTACTGTCCCGAGAGGTCTTCGAGGCGCACGCGGGTTCCGTAGGGAAAGAGCCGCAGCAAGTCGCGCGAAAGGGCGATGACGCCGAAGCGCGTCCGCGTTCCCGTGGCCGTGACGAAGGGCGTGGAGTCCGTCTGGTTGGCCAGGGAGTTGTAGGCGGTGGCGCGCACGACCGTCGAGCGACCCGTGGCGTTCAGCGACGCGGTCTGCTGCACGCGGGCGATCGAGGTTTGCCGCACTTGCGCGGGGGTGGGAACGACCGTCTTCTTGGCGCTCGCGGTTGTTGCCGTGCTCTTGGCGCTCGTGCTGGCCTTCGCGTTCGTGGTGACCTTCGTGGTCGTGCTGGTCTTGGCGGACGCAGCCGTCTTCGTGGTCGTAGCGGTCTTCGAAGCGGTTGTCTTCGTCGCCGTCGTTTTGGCGGTCGTCTTCACGACGGTCGCTTGCTTGGCGGTGTTGGCGAGGGCAACTTGAGAGGCGACCGTGTTCACACGAGGCGCGACCGCTTGTTGAAAGGCTGCGACGGCAGGAGGAACGGGCGTGTTGGCCTCCGAGGTCGCAGCGGCGGGAGCCTTGCTGGGTGTGGCTTTGCTGGGCGCGGTCGACGTTTCCAGGGCGGCGCGCACCGCCGTCGTGGCGATCGCCGCGTCAGGAAGAATAGGGGTCGCGGCGAGGGCGACGCCCGTCATGGTCGATAAGGTCAGAGTCAGGAACGTGCGAGAAGAATGAGACATAGAACTCCCTTGCTGGCCGATCAATAGGTCGGCAGCGACTTCAATCAATCGTCGTGTGTTGGGTGGAGGGCGCGTTCGCGCTCTGAACAAACCTTAGGGTCCCTCAGTGAGGGATTTTTTAGAAGGAGCCCCTTTTTTTCTCACGAGTTGAGGCGTGACAGAGGTCGGAATGCCACCGTTGTCCGGAAAACTGTCGATAGGGCCGCCTAGTAGAAATGAGAGCGATTCTCACCTACTCATGTGCCGCCTCATAAAAAAGTGTTTTGAAAGCGTACATTTTGTCGAATTTTCCACTTAGAAGGGGTCGAACGGCCTCCAAGCGGACGCTTCAGGTGTCGTTTCCTGTGGCCCAAAGAACAATAGAGGGGGGCACGATGTCGTGCCTCCCTCCAAGTCACCTCGTTGCTCTCAGTTAAAGCTCATGGTTGTTCCGGGCTCGGCGCGGAAGGCGGGTACGCCCACTGCGAGTACACTTCCGACGCGATGTCACGAAAGATCGGAGCGGCGAGCATCGAGCCGTGGTAATCGTGCTTGGCTCCGTGGACCATCACCGCGACCGTCACGCGCGGCGCCTTCGTGGGGAAGATGCCGGCGAAGACGCTGTCGAAAATCGATCCGCTGTACCGACCGTTCACCACCGTCTGCGCGGTTCCCGTCTTGCCCCCGAGGTCGTAACCCTCGATGCCCGCCGCGTGCGGAATGCCCTCGGAGACCACCGAGCGCAGCAACTCTAGGGTCGTCTTGGCCACGTCTTGCTTGATCACCCGGCGCGTGGGGCCTTGCGGCTCGCCGATCACGAGTTGAGGCGACACGAAGACGCCGCCGTTGGCGAGGGTGTTGTACGCGAGCGCGAGTTGCAACGGCGACGCCGACAACCCTTGCCCGAACGAGTTGTTCACGCGCACGACGTCGTCCCACGTTCGAGGATCGCTGAGGCGGCCGTTCTCGGCGTACACGCCGCCAAGATCGACGTGCCCACCAAAGCCGAAGTTCTTGAGGTAGGTGTGCAGCTTGGCGTACGGAAAGTGCTCCACGACATGGCTCATGCCGACGTTGCTGGAGTAACGCAGGATGCCTTTCACGGTCAGCGTCGTCACACCTTTTGGGCGCGCGACGGCGTCGTGAATCGTCTTGTACGAGATGCGGTTGATGCCCGATTTGTAGGCGACCTTGCGCGTCATCGGGGTGTCGTAGGCGATGTCGAGGTTCGTGAGGCCCTCGTTGAGCGCCGCCGCGACCGACAGGGCCTTCACGGTGCTGCCCGGCTCGAAGGTATCCATCATGGGGCGGTTACGGCGGTGCGCGGCGTCATACTTCGACCAAACGTTGGGATCGAACTCGGGGTAGCTCGCCGATGCCAGGACGCGTCCCGTCGCGACGTCCAGCGCGACCACGCTTCCGTACACGCCTTCGTGCTCGCGCACGTACTTCCCGAGCACCGACTCCGCGACCGCCTGAAAGCGCGGATCGATCGTCAGAACGACATCCTCGCCTTGCGCGAGGCGCGCGTCGTAAAACCGCTCGATTCCTTCGAGGCCCGCGTCGCGGCCCATCATGCCGAGCAGTTGGCCGGCGACGGTGCCGAGCGGATAGACGCGTTCCACACGCGGACGCAATTCCAAGTTCGGCTGACCGCGCGCGAGATCACGCAGACGATCGACTTGCGCGTCGGTGAGACGAGCGGCGAGCGTCATCTCCTCGCGCGGCGCCAGGGACGGTGGCTTCGAGGCGGTGAGGCCGCTCGCCGCCCGAATGTCCGCCCAGCGCTTCACGGGCCCGCCCTTGTAGATGAGGTCGGTGACGTCACGGCTCGTCGCGAGGACCGTTCCGTCCGCCGCGACGATGTTGCCGCGCAAAACGGTCGTGATCGCCGTGCGCGCTTGAGGCAGGCGCCACTCCAACTGGGCGTAGGCGTACACGAGCAGCAAAAACGCGCCGAGCGCCAGCACCAGCATGAGGCGTGAGCGGTTGCGAATTTTCACCTCCACTGCGTCGTCACCTCCAACGCCCGATGCTCGGGCAGGGCAGGCGGCGGCGGCAGCGCCTCGAACGACGCCGTTTCCTTCTTCGCCCGCGCGAAGTCGATCATGCCGTTGTCGAGCGCCCAGTTGCGCACGCGCGCGGCGGACGTCGACGTTTGCAACGCGACTTGCAAGTCGCGCTTTTGGGCTTGCAGCGTCGCGCGCTCGTCACGAAGCGTCAACAAGGCCGGGCGAATGTCGCGCGTCGTGAAGCGCAGCCCCATGAGGGCGACGGCGAGCACGACGTAGATGAGGGTGTAGCGTAAGGCGCGCGCGCGCCACTCGTCGAGTTCCACAGGGGACGTCATGCGGCCTCTCCTTTCACTGCCACGCGCAGCTTCGCGCTGCGCGAGCGAGGATTGCGGTCCTGCTCGTCTTGGGACGGCTCGATGGGACGCTTGGTCAGAGGCATGAGGCCGTTCTCGCCGCGAAAGAAGCGCTTCACGATGCGGTCCTCGAGACTGTGGAAGGAAATCACGGCGAGTCGCCCGCCGGGCTTGAGAAGGTCGCGGGCGCCCGCGAGGCCGTCGCGCAACGCGCCGAGCTCGTCATTGACGTAAATACGAAGAGCTTGGAAGGTACGGCGAGCCGGGTGGATGCCTCGCGAATAGCCGGGGTAGGCCCGCTTCACGAGGTCGGCGAGTTGCACGGTCGTCTCGATCGGGGCCTTGTCACGGGCCGAGACGATCGCGCGTGCGATGCGGCGCGAGTGGCGGTCTTCGCCGAACTCGTAGATGAGCGAGGCGAGGTCGGCTTCCGGAAGGGTGTTCACGACGTCCGACGCGGATTCGCCTTCTTGGCTCATGCGCATGTCGAGCGGCGCGTCGGTGTGGTACGAGAAGCCGCGGGCCGTGTCGTCAAGTTGGAAGCTGGACACGCCGACGTCGAGCAGCACGCCGTCGACCTCGCTCACGCCGACGTTCGAGAGCAAGGACTTCATGTCGCGGAAGTTGCCGTGCAGCAGGTGGAGGTGGGCGAGGCCCTCGGCCCGCAGGCGTTCGAGGGCGTACGGGTCTTGGTCGATGCCGTAGACCGTCGCGCCCGCGGCGAGCAGCAGGCGCGTGTGGCCGCCTCCGCCGAGCGTTCCGTCGACGAAGACGCGGTCGGGTCGCGGTGAGAGGGCGTCGAGGACTTCGGCGGCGAGGACGGGCGTGTGGGTCAGGTCTTGGGTCATGCGAAGCCTTTTGAGGAGCGCCTCAAGGCGTGAAGTTCGCGAGAAGTTCGGGACGTGGCGGGTCGTCCTGCACGGCGAGGATGGCAGCCTCCCACCGTTGGGGGTTCCACAGTTCCAAGCGGTTCGGAGCGCCAGCGACGACGACCTCGTCGTCGAGACCGCCGAAGGCTCGCAGGCTCTGCGGAATGGACACCCGGCTTTGGTTGTCGAGGCGCGCTTTGGACGCGCCGGAGTAGAAGAAGCGCACGAAGGCGCGGCTACCGGGGTCGGTGAGGGGCAAGCTTTCAAGTTGCTCCTCCACCCGTCGCCACGCCGTCAAGGGAAAGACGTACAGGCAGCCTTCCATGCCGCGCGTGAGAATCATGCCGTCCTCCACGAATTCGCGAAAGGACGGTGGAATTACCACACGTCCTTTGTCGTCAATCGAGTAGGGGTATTCTCCATACGGCATCGCTTCGGCCTCATTTCCCCACACGGCCCCACCGTGCCTCTCATGAGGTTGTGGGGTTTTTCGCGCTTGGCAGCGCGTCGGGGACATGAGGAGTGTACCACCCCTCACCCATCGTTTACCACTTTCTCCCACTTCTTCCCACGTTTTCGCAATGAGGCGACGGCACATCCCCACCGCGCCCGTTCGCGAGGGGACGCTCGTCTCACCGCGCGGCGCTACACTCGCCGCATGACGACGTCCTTCCACAAGACTCCGCTTAACCGTTCCACCGTGTACGGCGCCGCCCTCGGCGGGCTCGGCGTGGCCCTCGGTGCGTTCGGGGCGCACGCCTTGAAAGACCAACTCTCCCCGAACGCCCTCGCGATCTTCGAGACGGGGACGAAGTATCAGATGTATCACGCGCTCGCCTTGCTGGCGCTCGGCGCGCAACCTGCGCAGAAGCGCGCTCCGAACTTTCTGCTGGCGGGCACGCTGATCTTCAGCGGAAGTTTGTACGCCCTCGCCCTCAGCGGCGTCAAGCCCCTCGGAGCGATCACGCCGATCGGCGGCGTCGTTCAACTCGTCGGGTGGGGACTCGTGGTCGCCGACGCGCTGAGCGGGCGAAATTCCACCAAGCAAGAACACCCCGCCTGAGCGGGGTGTCGGGAAGGGAGTAAGCCGGGTTCTGTCCTCCGAACGGAGTCGCGGTCATCTCTCTGGGACGAGCGTCGCCGCTCGCCTCAAGCGGTCATCTTGGGGATCGAAGAGGCGGGCCGCCTCTCCCCCACTATCGGACCTTGCACCGGATGGGGTTTACCAGCGCGCCTCGTTCCCAAGGCGCCTGGTGCGCTCTTACCGCACCGTTTCACCCTCGCCGCCCCACGGGTTTCCCGCTCGGGGAGGCAGACTCGTTTCTGTGGCACTGTCCGTCGGCTTCGCACGGTTCCGCCGTTCGACGGTCGTCTGCTCGCCGCCCAGCCGTTAGCTGGCATCCTGCCCTGTGGTGCCCGGACTTTCCTCACGCTGTTCACGCGCGACCGCGTTCCTTCCCGGCCCGGAATTATAGCAAAGGAACGCGAGGTCACGTCCGTTCAGCGTCCCGACGACGTCCGAGACGGCGAAGCGCGCGAACATCTCCTCGGCGTACCATCCGAGTTCGCGCGTGCGGGTGATCGCCTCGCGGTGGCCGCCTTGCTTGTAAGCGAAGTCGCGCACGCTCGCGGCGTCGCGCCACACGCTGAAGGTCGCTTGGTACAAGAGGGGCGCTTCGCCCACGCCGAGGCTCGCCACGAGGCCCGGTTGGTCGTGCAGCCCCGCTTGGGACGACGGCACGGAAGCCCAGAAGGCCCGCGCGAGGCGCGGCTTGATGGTACCGCGCGTCAAGACGGCGAGCGGACCATCGTGCGCGTCGGCGAACGGCGGCGTGCCGAACGGGTTTCGGCCGCTCCACGTGCCGCGCCAGCGCAGCGGACGCAGCAGCAGCGTGCACGTCTCGGACGCCCCGCGCCGTTCGCGCGCTCGCCATTCGGTCGCCTCGAAGGCGTGAAACGCCGCCTCGTCCTCCCACACGGCGAAGCGGGCCCAACGGCGAAGGTCCGCGCCGAGCGAGAGGTCCGAACCGCGCCCCGTGCCGAGAAGGCGCACGAAGCGCAGGCCGGACACGCGGGCGAGCGCGGCTCGGTCCGAACCCATCTTCAAAAAACCCCGCACGGCGCGAGCACCGTCGTAGCGGGAAATCGTCATGCTCGCCACGACCGTCATCCGGAACAAGGTAGCTCGAAACACCGATGATAGACTGTTCCTCATGCGACTCGCTTTCCTGCTCGCCGGTCTCTTGGCCGGTTCGGCGCTCGCGCAATCGAGCGCCCCGTCGTGGAAAGGCCAGATCATCTATCAAGTGATGCCCGACCGCTTCTACGCCGCCGGCACCCCCCTCACGACGCAAAACGTCGACAAGAGCGACTTGAAGAGCTGGCACGGCGGCAACTTGAAGGGCCTCACCGAGAAGTTGCCGTACATTCGTGACTTCGGCGCGACCGCCGTGTGGTTGACCCCGATCTATAAACAGGTGTCGGGCCGCGACCAAGGAGCGACCGGTTACCACGGCTACTGGCCCGAGAACTTTCGCGACGTCGATCCGCACTTCGGAACCCTCGCCGACTTCGACACGTTCGTGAAGGCCGCCAAAGGCGCGGGGATGAAAGTCTTGCTGGACCAAGTCGTGAATCACTACGGCTTCGGCGCCTTCGCGACGCTGGAGCGACCGAAGTGGTTCAACAATCCGTCCACCTGCGCTCAAAAGGGCAACAACGACGTCTACTGCCCGATCTTCGCGCTGCCCGACCTCGACCAGGACAATCGCGAGGTGCGCGACTTCTTGTTCGCGAACGCGGACTTCTGGCGCGCACGCGGCGTGGACGGATTTCGCTACGACGCGATCAAGCACGTGCCCCAAAGCTTCCTCAAGGATCTCCTCGCGCGCGATCGCGCTGCGAACACGTACACCCTCGGCGAGTGGTACGACGCCGACGCGAGCACCATCGACTCGTTGCAACGACTCGGCTTTTCCAGCGCCTTCGACTTCTCGATGTCGTCGGCGATGCGCAGCGCGATCATGAGCGGCAGCAGTCTGAGCGCCGTTCGGGCGGTGCTCGAACGACAAGGCGAAATTTCTCGCCCGGACGAGGTCGCGTTGTTCCTCGACAATCACGACGTGGCTCGCTTCGCGAACTCGTCGCCCTTCGAGGACGTCGCCCGCGAACGAACGAAGTTCGGCTGGCGCGCCCTCATGAGCTTGCGCGGCATTCCCGTGATTTGGCAAGGTACCGAAATCGCCATGCGCGGCGGCGGCGATCCCGACAACCGCCGCGACATGCGCTTCCCGAATCAGTGGACGCCTGAAGAGAAAGCCGTGTTCGACGTCGCCAAGACGGCCGTCGCCGTGCGCAAAGCCAACCCCGCGCTGAACGTGGGCGACTTGAAGTTGCAAAACGTCCCGTCGAGCATCGAGGACGACTTGCTGGTGTTCGTGCGCGAAGCCCAAGGGCAGCGTGTCGTCGTCGCGTGGAACAACGCGCGGCAACGCAAGACGTACAGCCTACGCAACACGCTCACGGCCCAGTTGCCCGTCACGCGCGACCTGTACGGACAAGACGCCAAGCTGAGCTTCAAGAACGGCTTTTTGCACCTCAGCTTGCCCGCGCAGACGGCCGCCGTGTTCAAGTTGAACTGACGTCCCGACGCTTTCTTGGGAGCGGAGGCCATCTCCGCTCCGCTTCCTTGAGTGCCCCCCGGAGTGACCATGACGACGCCCCCACCGAATCCGAGCGTCAAGGCGGTCCTCTTCGACCGCGACGACACCCTCAGCCTCACGGACCACGACGTGTACCGCCAAGCCGCCGCGTGGGTCGCGCGACGCTTCGATCTCGACGGGCGGTTCGCCGCGAACGCCATGGTGACGCAGTGGGCCGAGACGGCGCGCGCTTGGCAGCACCTGCGCACCTTGAAGGACGAGGTGCAGTTTTGGCGCGAATACGCCGAGAAGCTGGCCACGCACCTCGGCTTGCACGTGCGCGACGCCGAGGCATTCCTGCGCGAGTGGCCGTACGAGCGCTTCATGATGCCCGTGCCGGGCGTGCGCTTCGTCCTGGGCGAACTGCGCGAGCGGGGCTTGAAAATCGGCGTGCTGTCCAACACCCTTCCGAACGTCGAGGCGACCTTGAAGGCCATCGGCGTGGACGATCTCGTGGACGTCGTGATCGCCAGTAGCACCCTCGGCGTGCACAAGCCCTCATCCGGACGCGTTTCTGGTGTCCGCCGAGCGGCTCGGAGTACACCCGAGCGGGGTGCTGTTCGTGGACGACCTCGTCGAGAACGTCGAAGCGGCCCGAAGCGAGGGCATGCGGGCCTTGCTGATCGATCACGCCAGAGTGCGGCCCGGCGCCATCCACACCCTCGAAGCGGTCCTGGAAGCCGTATGATGCGGCGCGTATGATCGTCGACGCTCACCTCGACCTCGCCTACCTCGCCACCACCGGGCGCGACTTGCGCTTGTCCCTGCAGGAATTGCGCGAACGCCTTCCGAGCGGTGACGTGCCGACCGTGACCTTTTCCAGCTTGCGGCGCGGCGAAGTCGGATTGTGTTTCGCCACGTTGTTCGCCGAGCCGGGCAGCGAGGAAGCGCCGAGCGGCTACGCGGATCAGCGAGACGCGCGCCGTCGACTCGACGCGCAACTCGAAACGTACTTGCGCTGGCAAGACGATGGGCACGTCCTGCTTCTGAGAACGTGGGGGGAAATCGAGGCGCACGTTCGCGCGTGGACGCCCGAGAAGTCGCCGCTCGGCGTGGTTCTGCTCATCGAGAACGCCGAGCCTCTGCGTGACGCCGACGACTTGCCGCGCCTCGTGGACGCGGGCGTGCGCCTCGTGGGACCCGCTTGGGTGAAGGCGAACCGCTTTTGCGGCGGAAACGGCGAGCCGGGAGGATTGACGGACCGAGGACGCGACCTTCTCGCGGCGATGCGCGAACTCGGCGTGACCCTCGACGTCTCGCATTTGCCCGAGGAAGCCTTTTGGGAAGCCGTGGAGTTGCAACCGAAGGCCGTGGCGACGCACAGCAACGTGCGAAGCCTCGTCGGAAGCGAGCGGCACCTGACCGCCGAGCAATTGCGGGCGATTCGTGACCGAGACGGACACGTCGGTTGCGTGCTGTTCAACAAGTTCTTGCGGCGCGGATGGGACCGCGGCATGGACCGCCCCGTGCTGAAAGTCGTCGGTGACATGTTTGCCGCCCTCGCCGAGGAAGTCGGATGGGAGCGCGTGGGGATCGGCAGCGACCTCGACGGCGGCTTCGGGCGCTTCGAGCTGCCGAGCGGCTTGGAAAGCGCCGCCGACTTGCCGCGCCTCGCCGACGTCCTTCCCGAAGAGCAACGCGAAGGCGTCCTGAGCGGTCACTGGCTGAGGTGGCTCGAACGGCATTTGTGAACGGACATCGTCGGGCGGGAACAGTACTTCGCTCGGCGTCGCTTTAGACTGTATTCAATGCTTTTCGACGATCTGCCCGTTCTCCCGGCCGTGAGCGGGGTGTACATCTTCCGCAGTCCGAGCGGCGTTCCCATTTACATCGGCAAGGCCAAGAATTTGCGCAACCGCGTGCAGCAGCACTTTAAGGCGGGCGGCAAGAGCGGCAAGTTCACGCGCGAAGCGGGAAGCTTGGAATTCATCACGACGCGCGGCGAAGTCGAGGCCCTCATTCTCGAGGCGAACCTCATCAAGCAGCACCGTCCCTTCTACAACGTCCTCCTCAAGGACGACAAGCACTACCCGTTTCTCAAGATCACCAACGAGGACTACCCGATGCTGCTGATCACCCGCAAGGTGATCGACGACGGCGCGACGTACTACGGTCCCTACCCGGACGGCGCGGCGGTGCGGCGCGTGAAGAACCTCGTGGACACGATGTTTCCGTTGCGCAAGAACTCCGGGCAACCGTTGCAGCGCAAGCCCCGCCCTTGCTTGAATTACCACATGGGCCGCTGCCTCGGGCCGTGCATCGGCGCGGCCGACAAAGTGCACTACGACGCGGTCGTGGACGACGTGAAGGCGCTGCTCGACGGACGCGCGGCGGGCGTCGTCACGAAGTTGCGCGAAAACATGATCGACGCCGCGAAGAAGCAGGATTTCGAGCAGGCGGGCCGCCTTCGCGACCGACTGCAAGCCGTGGAGAAGCTGTTCGGCTCGGAGCAGTTCGCGATCACGGCCAGCCTCGACGACCTCGATTTCCTCGGCTTCGCTTCGGCGGGCGAGTACGCAATGGTGCAGCTCTTCCGCCTTCGCGGCGGACGCGTCGTCGGACGCGACAAGCGCTTCTTGTCCGGCGCGGCGGACTCCACGCCGTCCGAGATCATCGGGGCCTTCGTCGGCGATTACTACGCGGTCGCGACGCACGTTCCGCCGCTCATCCTAATTCCCGACGAGTTCGAGGACGCGGAGTTGTGGAGCGAGATCCTCTCGGAGAAGGCGGAGCGCAAAGTCGAGCTTCGCATGCCTCAGCGCGGCGACAAGGTGGACTTGCTGGAGATGGCGCAGCGCAACGCACACAACAGCCTCGAATCGGAACTGCTCAGCTTGGAAAAGCGCGGCGACCATCCCGGCTTGGAAGCCCTCAAGGAAGTCCTCGCGCTTCCCGAGCGTCCTTGGCGCATCGAAGGGTACGACAACTCGAACCTTTTCGGCACGAACATCGTCTCGGGCATGGTCGTCTTCGAAGGTGGGCGGGCGAGGCGAGGTGAGCACCGCCGCTTCAAGGTGACGGGCCTCGATCATCCCGACGACTATCACGCGATGCGGCAGACGATCTATCGCCGCTTCACCGGAAGCCTCTCGGACAAGTTGCCGTTGCCCGACCTCATCCTGATCGACGGGGGGCGCGGCCAACTCAACGCGGCGCTCGACGCGATGAAGGACGCGGGAGTGAAGATTCCCGTGGTGTCGCTCGCCAAGCGCGAGGAGCGCATCATCTTGCCTTCCGTGTACGGCGCTCAATGGTGGCTGGAAAGCGGCACGGACGTCGGGCGAGACCGCGAACTCCTCTTGCCCGAGACGCACCCGGCCTTGCGCACCCTCATCGGCGTGCGCGACGAGGTGCACCAGTACGCCATCACGTACCACCGGAAGTTGCGCGGCGAAAGCATGCTCAAAAGCGTCTTCGACGACTTGCCCGGCATCGGCAAGAAACGCCAGGACGCCTTGTTGGAGCACTTCACCAGCCTCGAGGATCTCGGCGCGGCGAGCGTCGAGCAGATCGCGCGCGTGCCGGGCATGAACCTCGCGGCGGCGAAGGCCGTCAAGGACTTCCTCGCGCAACGAACGGGCGTGGAAGCGAGCTGAGCGTCAAATGTTCAGCAATCTCGACAAGTGTTCCTCGGCCTCCTCGGCGCGTCCGAGCAGATCCGCTTTCAGCTGAGTGCGAATCCACGTGAGTTGCCGCTTCGCGTAAGACTTCGTGGCGACGACGACCGCTTCACGAGCCTCGTTCAGCGTCGTCTCTCCCGTCAGGAACGCCCACACCTCCTTGTAGCCGATCGCCTGCAACGCCGTCGGGCGGCGACCGTGCGCCTCCAGCGTGGCCACGACGCGCCGCACCTCATCCACCAAGCTCAAGGCGAACATGGCGTCCACCCGAGCTTCGATTCGTTCGTGAAGCTCGGGAAGCGGCGGTGAGAACGCCACGACGTCGTACTCGAACCGAGGCGAGGTGTTGCGAAATTCGGACGGCCAACGACCGGTGCGCCGAAAGACTTCCAACGTCCGAATCATGCGCCGAGGGTTGCGCTCCAAGCGTTCGAGTTCGCTCGGTCGAACCGCCGCGATCTCGGCGAGCAAAGCGTCGAGACCGCGGTCGTTCAATTCGCGCTCGATCTCGGCTTGAATCGCGGGATCGGCGTGCGGTGTGGTCGGCAGGCCCTTGAGCAGCGCCGAGAGGTAGAAGCCCGTGCCTCCGACGACGAGGGGAACGCGGCCGCGCGCGAGGACGTCGGAGATGGCGGCTTCCGCGTCACGAACGAACCGCGTGACGTCGTAGTCCTCCCAAGCGTCGCGAATGTCGATCAAGTGGTGAGGCACGAGGCCTCGTTCCGACCGCGTCGGTTTGGCGGTCCCGACGTCCATCCCTCGGTACACCAAGAAGGCGTCGGCCGACACGACCTCCAGTTCGTAGCGCACGCCGAGACGCAAGGCGAGTGCCGTCTTCCCCGCTGCCGTGGGAGCCGTGAGAATCGGGAGCTTTCGCACGTGCCAAAGTCTAATGTCACGGAGTAGGCTATGGAAATGAACGAGCTCGCCCACAGCCGCATCAACTCGCTGATGCAACTTCGCCAGGAAGTCGAGACGCTTTCGAGCGGCACGACCTGGATGCCCGCCGCCGATTGGATCGAAACGAACACCGAACTCGTCCTCGTCATGGACGTTCCCGGCGTCACGGCCGAAGCGATCGAGCTCGTGCAGGAGGACGGTCACGTCACCATTCGCGGTTCTCGTCCAGATCCGGAGGAGGAAGGCATCGCCTTGCAGACCGAGCGTCCACGCGGCGGCTTCTCGCGCACCCTGACCCTTCCCGTCGAAATCACGCCGGGAAGCGGTCAGGCGAAAATTCAGGCGGGCGTTCTCGTCGTGCGCTTCGAAAAGCGCCACAAGATCATCGATCAAGGCTGAAGGTACGCAACAAGGGGAGGGCCCGCGAGCCCTCCCCTTGTTCGTGCGCGTCACTTCTTCTTGGGTTCCCACTTCTTGCGCTGTGGCGTGTCGGACGGAGTGTCGGGCGTGGGAGCGACGGTAGTGACGGGCGGAACGGAAGTGGCTTCGACGGAGGTCGGTTCCACGGCCGCTTCCTGAGCCGCAGCGACCCCCTTCGGCGACCACTTCTTACGGGCCGAGGTCGGCTCGGCGGACGGCGATTCGTTGATCGGCGTCGCTTCGATCGGTGCTTCGATTACCGCTTCCGAAGCGGCCGTCTTGGGCGCCCACTTCTTGCGGGCCGAGGCGGGCTCGGCGGACGACGGTCCACCGATCGGCGTCGCTTCGACCGGTGCTTCGACGGCCGCTTCCGAGGTGGCCGTTTTGGGCGCCCATTTTTTGCGAGGAGTTTCCAGCGGCGGCGCGGCTTCGGCGAGCGTCGGCTCGGCAGCGGGCGCCGCTTGGGATTTCGGCGTCCACTTCTTACGCTCCGGCTCGGCGGGCGTCGGCGTTTCGGCGAGGGGCGTGGTTCCCTCGGCGGAGGCGTTCTTCGGCGCCCACTTCTTGCGAGCGGGTTCTGACGTGGGCTCGACCGGGAAAACTTCGGTGAGGTCGCTCGCCGGGACCGGGGTGGTGGAAACGTCGTCCGCCGCCTTCGACTTCGGTGACCACTTCTTGCGTTCGCCCGGTCGCTCGCCCGCCGAGTGCGCCGCTTCGACTTCGGCGGTCGTCGTGCCTGGAAAGGGCTCGGCGCTCGCGAGCATCGGGGGCTCGTCGCGCATGGGTTCGGGCTGAAGGTTCTCGGGCGGCGTCGTCGAGATGAGGGGCGGGGTGACGGCCTCGGGTTCGGGCGCAATGGGCGAGACGTCGTCGGTGAGGCGTCCGCCGGACCGACGCGTGACGCTTTCGAGCAGAAGCTCGGCGACGTCCTTCACGACGACGTCGCTGTCGCCCTTGGCGGGCGTGGAGTTCAGCATCGACTTGCAAAAAGGGCAGCCCACCGCGACGACCTTGCCTTCCTTGGCGGTGTCGAGGCGACGCTGGATTTCCTTGAAGCGGTTGTCGGAGATGCGCTCGTGGCCTTCTTCCTCTTCCTTCCAGAATTGCGCTCCGCCCGCGCCGCAGCAGAACGACGCTTCGCGCGAGCGTTCCATCTCCAAGATCTCGAGGCCCATCGAGCGGATGACGTCACGCGGCGCGTCGTACACGCCGTTGTGCCGACCGAGGTAGCACGGGTCGTGGTACGTGACGGCCTCGTCGAGGGTAGCCGTGGCGAGCTTGCCCTGCGAGACGAGCATCTCCAGGTACTGCGTGTGGTGCATCGTGCGGTAGTCGCCGCCGATCTGCTTGTACTCGTTGCCGATCATGTTCATGCAGTGCGGGCACGTCGCCACGATGAGCTTCGGACGCACGGCATCGAGGGTCTCGACGTTCTGCTCGGCGAGTTGCAGGTACAGGTACTCGTTGCCCGCGCGGCGGGCCGAGTCGCCCGTGCACGCTTCCTTCTTTCCGAGCACCGCGTAGTTCACGCCCGCCTTGTCGAGCAGTTGCACGAACGCGCGCGACACTTTCTGGGCGCCCGGGTCGTACGACGCGGCGCACCCCACCCAGTACAAGACGTCGGGCTCGGGGTTCTCGTCGATGGTGGGTACGCGCAGGCCTTCGGCCCACTCCATGCGCTTGTCGTGAGAGATGCCCCAGGGATTCTTCGCGCGTTCCATGCCGCGAAAAGCGCTTTGCAGTTGCGGCGGGAACTCGCCCTCGACCATCACCTGCTGACGGCGAATGTCGATGATGTCGAGCATCTGCTCGTCTTGCACGGGACAGACGTGCATGCACGCTCCGCACGTCGTGCAGGCCCACACGGCCTCCGGTGAAATCGCGAATTCCAGCAGAGGACGTGAGCTCGCCTCGCCCGACTCGAACGCGGCAGGTTTCAGAGTGAACGGCGACGGGTGCGACGCGATCACGTTGAGTTCCATGCGCTTGTTGATTTCGAGCGCGGCGGGGCTGAGGGCCTTGCCGGTACCGCTCGCGGGGCACACGTCTTGGCAACGGTTGCACTGGATGCAGGCGTAGGCGTCGAGGAGACGCGGCCAGGCGAGGTCTTCCATGTTCTTCGCGCCCATGTCGGGGTTCTCGGCTTCGAGATCGACTTTCATGGGCGGCAGTTCGCCCGTGACGGGATTGCGGCGGAAGAAGTAGTTGACGGGCGCGGCGAAGATGTGGATGTGCTTCGTGTACGGGAAGTACGCGAGGAACGCGAGGACGGACGCGAGGGCGCCCCAGTAGCCGAACAGGCGCCACCCTTCGGCGTTCTGCTCGGCGAACAAGCCGGAAAGCGCCGTGGAGAACGGTTGGAACGGGTCGCCGCCGACTTCGGCCATCTTCGCGCCGTTGCCGACGAGTCGGCTTCCGACGTGGAAGAGAATGAACGCGGAGACGATGGCGGAGTCGCGGTTGATGTAGCGCCGCTTGACGTTTTCGTGCAGCAGCGTCTTCTCGTTGAAGCGGAAGTCACGCCGCTGAGGCGCGAGGTAGCGGCGAATCACGAAGGCGATCACGCCGACGAGCACGAGGACGCTCAGGAGATCGGCGAGGATGTTGTAGGCCGCGCCGAGGACGTTCGTGCTCGGGATGTTGAACTCGACGAAGCCTTCGAGTCCGTCCACGACGTTCACGAGCAGGTAGAAGACGAAGCCGTAGAAGATGAAGGCGTGGAAGACGCTGAGGAACTTGCGTTTGCGGAAGGTTCGCTCCTGTGTCAGCGTCGTCTTGAGGGCGTACCACAGGCGCTTCGGGACGGCGTCGAAGCGCGCCTCTTGGTCGGGGCGGCCGCGACGGATTCTGAGGTAGAGGCGGTAAAAGCCCCACAAGCCGAACGTGCCCGCCACGACGGCGAACACGAAAAAGGCGATTTTGTGCTCCAAAGGCAGCAAGCAGATTCCTCCGAGGGGAAATTAGACTGAGTCCAAGTATAGCCGTCGAACGTCCGTTAGGACAGTGTACGCGGTGAGCGAAGACGTGCGAAAAGAAGGGAGGCACACGACGCCGCCCCGACCGAAACGATGAAGCTGGACTCAAGCCACGACCGAGCGGGGAAACGTCGAGCGCATGATCACGAGGACATCAGCATCGACGTTCGAGCGAGGACGGCAGACCGACCGCGCGCCTCCGCCATATGGACGACTCGAACGGCGTGCGTGGACTGCTACGCTGCCTCGACATGGAACCGCACATCGTCGCTCTCCTCTCGCCGACCGTCCTCACCGACGTCGCCGCCCGCTACGCCACCGATCCCGCCGCGTTGACGCGCCTCGGGTCCTTCGAGAGCGTCGTGTACGCGACCGAGGACCGCGTCTTTCGCTTCACGCACTCGTCGCACCGCACGGCCCGCCAAGTGAACGCCGAACTCGAATGGCTCGCGTTCCTCGCCGAACATGGACTCTCGGTCGCCAAGCCCTTGCCGTCCGCCTCCCATCGCATCTTGGAGGAGGTCCCGGTCGCCGACGGATCGTTCATCGTGGCGACCTTCGAGCATGCCGGAGGCGTGCGCATCACCGCCGAGACCCTCACGGACGACATTTTGGTGTCCTGGGGACGATTTCTGGGCAAACTGCACGTCTTGAGCGCCTCGTACCGCCCGCGCGATCCCGAAGGCCGCCCGACGTGGTACGGCGACGAGTACGTCGCCGTTCGAGCAGGCACGCCCGCTTCGATCGAGCCTTCGATCCTCGAGACGCTCGATACGACCGTCGCCGCCTTGCGCGCCGTCCCGACGACTTCCGAGAACTTCGGGCTGGTGCACAACGATCCGCACAACGGAAACTTTCATTGGGAGAACGGCCGCTTGACCTTCTTCGACTTCGACGACAGCTGTTACAACTTCTACGTCAACGACCTCGCGATGGCCCTTTACTACGGCATGTGGATGGCCGGGGACGACAAGGTGTCGTTCGGGCACCGCTTCCTGACGCGCCTGCTCGAAGGATACCGCTCGGAGCGGACGATCGGACCCGACGAGTTACGCCTCATCCCCGACCTCATGCGCATTCGTGACTGCTCGCTGTACGTGTACATTCAGCGAAAGCTCGGCCCCGAGCCCGAAGATGACGGACTTCGCGCCATCTTGACGGGAGTGCGCGAAGCGCTGCTCGCCGGTCGTTCCCCGGTGGACCTCGACTTCGAATCGTACTGAGTGACGCGGGGACGATCGTCGAGGCGGAGGCGTCGACGATCGTCCCCGCCCACCCATTCGAGTTCACGACGCAGAGAACGCGGCCTCGCCGTCGAAGGACCCGAAGAACGTCCAAGTACAGGCACGTGGCGAACGAGCAACGCCCCACGGGGGTAAACCTGCTATACTTCCTGCCGAATCGCGGTGACTGGCGATGAAGGTGGGTGACCACCGGGAAGCCGCGAAACTCGAGCATGGCCGCTCGCCTGGGCCGAAGACGAAACGTCGTTTCGTCTTCGCATTTTCTTGCCAGGAGCGAACATGCGAGCATTGCTGTCGGTGAGCGACAAGACGGGAATCGTGGACTTCGCGCGTGCATTGGTCGGGCGCGGCTACGAAATCATCTCGACGGGCGGAACTCTGAACGCCCTCGTAGAAGCGGACGTTCCGGCGATCGCCGTGAGCGACGTGACGAGCTTCCCCGAGATTCTGGGCGGACGCGTCAAGACGTTGCATCCGAACATTCATGGCGGCATCCTCGCGCGGCGCGACGAGGAACACCTCGCCGAGCTCGCCGCGCACGGCATCACGGCGATCGACCTCGTGTGCGTCAACCTCTATCCTTTCCGCGAGACGATCGCGAAGGGTGTCGACCTCGCCGAGGCGCTCGAGAACATCGACATCGGAGGTCCCGCGATGCTGCGCGCCGCCGCCAAGAACTTTCCCGGCGTGATCGTGCTCGTGGACCCCGCCGACTACAATCTCGCGCTGGGGGGCGACTTGAACTCGCACGAGCGCCAGCGCCTCGCGGCGAAGGCCTACGCGCACACGAGCTCGTACGACGCGGCGATCACGACGTACCTTTCGGAAGTCACAAGCGACTTGCCGACCCGCGCGGCGCTCGAGCTTTCCCAAGTGGCCGAGTTGCGCTACGGCGAAAATCCGCATCAGCCCGCGGCCTTGTACCGACTCGGCAGCGAGCGCGGACCCGTTCTCGACGCGGTCGTGCTCGCCGGAAAGCCGATGAGCTTCAACAACTACGCCGACGCCGACGCGGCGTGGGCGCTCGTTCGTGAATTCGAAGGGCCCGCGTGCGTCGCCGTGAAGCACGCCAACCCTTGCGGCGTGGCGATCGCGCACGACGTCAAGACCGCTTGGGAGCGGGCGCGAGACGCGGACACCCTCAGCGTGTTCGGCGGCGTCGTGGCCGTGAACGCGAAGGTCGACTTGGAAGCGGCCCAAGCCATGCGCGGCACCTTCCTCGAAGTGCTCATCGCGCCCGAGGTGAGCGAGGAGGCGCTCGCGTGGTTCCAGGCGAAGAAGCCCGACTTGCGCGTCCTCGTGGCGGGCGAAGCGAAGTCGGGCCGCTTCGACTACCGACCGCTCGTCGGCGGATTCCTCGTGCAAGAGCGCGATTCGCGCGTGTGGGACGACCTCTGCCCCGAAGTCGTCACGGAGCTTCAGCCGACCGATCAGGCGTGGTTGGATCTCGCGTTCGCGTGGCGCGTCGGGAAGCACGCGCGCAGCAACTGCGTCGTCCTCGCGCGTGACGGCGTCACCGTCGGCGTCGGGGCGGGCGCGGTCAGCCGCATCTGGGCGGCCGAGCGGGCGGTCATGAACGCGGGCGAGCGCGCCGAGGGCTCCGTCCTCGCGTCGGAAGCGTTCTTCCCCTTCGACGACGTCGTGCGCCTCGCGGCGTCGGCAGGCGTCTCGGCGATCGTGCAGCCGGGCGGCGCGAAGCGAGACGAGGAAGTCATCGCCGCGTGTGACGAGCTCGGCGTCGCGATGATCTTCACGGGCTCGCGGCACTTCAAGCACTGAGGACTTTGATGACGAGCGCTCAGCAACTCCAAACGCGGCTTCTACAAGGAGCGCCGCTCGCGGCGGACGTGACGCGCGGCACGAAGGCGCGCCTCGCGCCGTTCGCGCACCTCTGTCCCGTGTTGGCCGTCGTGATGGCGTCGAACGATTCGGCGACGCGAGTGTACGTCGACCGCAAGGCGGCGCGCGCGCGCAAGCTCGGCATCGAGCTTCGCGTCGTCGACCTCGGTCAAAACGTCGATCAAGCGCACCTCGAAGCGCACCTGCTCGCCTTGTCGCGCGCGCCCGACGTGCACGGCATCGTCCTCGAACTGCCGCTCGCGTGTCACCTCGACGCGGACCGCGCCCTCGCGTGCATCACGCCGAGCAAGGACGTCGAGGGACTCTCCCCCGCCAACCTCGCGCTCATCGCCGCGGGCCGAGAACGGGAGGCGATTTTGCCGCCCACCCCGACGTCGTGCGTCACGCTCTTGTCGCACGGTCTCGACCTCGACGGAGCGCACGTCGCCGTGATCGGACCGGGACGGACGGTGGGGCGTCCGCTCGTTTGGATGCTCAACAATCGGGGCGCGACCGTCACGGTCGTGAACCACCGCACGAAGCACCTCGGGAACGCGGTGGAGCGGTGCGACGCGGTCGTCGTGGCGGTCGGGCAGGCTTGCCTGCTCGAAGCGCGACACCTCAAGGCTCACCACGTCGTGGTGGACGCGGGAATCAACGTCGTCGCGAACGTTGTCGTGGGAGACTGCGCGTCCGACGTCGCCGACGCGGTGAGGGCGATCACGCCCGTGCCGGGCGGCGTCGGTCCTCTCACGAGCGCCTTGATGCTCGCGAACTTCGCCCGCGCGTTGGAGTTGCAAGCACCTTCGACTTGAGCCGACCTTCGTTCTCCATCCGAAGTCGCACGAGTCGCGTATACCAAAGAAAGGCCGACTCGTGCGGCCCAGGAGTCACATGGATGACACGGACGAACGATTGATAGAGCGCATGGCGATGCGAGACGAAGGAGCCCTCGAAGAGCTTCATCGTCGCTACGCCTCCTACTTCATGGCGCTCGCGTGGCGCGTGCTACACGACGCGGATTTGGCGCGAGAGTGCGTTCAGGACGCTTTCCTCAGCGCTTGGAACGCCGCGCCGCGCTTCGACCCTTCTCGGGCGAGCGGCAAGACGTGGCTCGTGACGATCGCGCATCGCCGCGCGCTCACGGCCTACCGCGACCGCCCTCAGGCGGGCCTTCCCATCGAGGAGTGGGACGCGCCCACGAACTCGCCGAATCTCGACGAGCAGTACGTCGTGAAGCGCGCCGTGGATACACTGGACACCGAGGAACGCCGCCTCGTCGAGCTCGCCTTCTACCAAGGCTACTCGCACTCGGAACTCGCCGTGCTCACGGGCAAGCCGCTCGGCACGGTGAAGTCCAAACTTCGCGGCGCCCTCGCACACCTTCGGACTTATTTCAAAGACGAACCCGGAAAGGAGGTGTCTCGTGGTGATTGACCCTGATACCCTCGTGTCCTACGTGATCGGCACCCTCTCCCCCGACGAGGAGCGGCAAGTCGAAGCGTGGCTGCGCGATCATCCGGAAGAAGAGCGCCGCCTGCTCGAAGAACAAGAGGCGCTCGCGAGCATGGCGCTGCAACTGCCGCCCGCTCCCGTCACGCCGCCGTCGTTTCAAGACGTCCTCTCGCACGTCAAGGCGAAAGAACCCGTTCCGTTCACTCCCAAGCCGAATCGAAGCCGCCTCGTGCCCGCCCTCGCGTTCGCGGCGGTCGTCGCGGGTCTGCTCGTGATCGGCGTGCCGCTGACGCCTCCTTACCAGGAGTGGCGCGTTCAGCAGAACATCGCGCGGTACGCGAACTTGCCGGGCGCCGTCTCGCGTCCCCTGATGAGCGCGAAAGGCGAGTCGATGGGCATGCTCGTGCGCCTCGCCAACGGCCAAGTCTTCGCCTCTCTCAAGAAACGTCCCGCTGACGGACGTGTCTATCAAGCTTGGGAAATCAAGGGCGGCGTCCCGGCGTCTCTGGGCGTGTTCGGCGACCGTTCCTTCCTGAGCGCCGCCACCGTCGCCGAGGGCAGCACGTTCGGCGTGACCCTCGAGCAGCCGGGCGGCAGCGATCGTCCGACGAGCGCGCCGGTCGCCGTGACGACGCTGTAAGTCCTCGCGCGCGAAGAGCCCCCTCACCCGAAACGGGTGAGGGGGCTCTTCGTGGCTGAATCGGAGTTGTTCGAGGCGTCCTCGCGGGGGGCGAGGACCCGCTCAGCTCGCCGTCACGATAAAGCGGTGGTAGCCGGTCGCGCCTTCGGGGAGGGCGTCGGCTTCGGCGCTCTTTTGAACTTCGTCGCCCGACCAGGCGCGCACGGCGAGTTGGTACGAGCCGCGTTTCGGCGTCCAGTCGAGGCTCCACAAGGTCCAGGCGTGCTGAGAGCGCTTGGGTTCCAGGCGCGCGGCGCGCCACGTTCGGCCGCCGTCGACGCTGACTTCGACCTTCGTGATCTCTTTTTTCCCGGCGAAGGCGATGCCGTGCAGCGTCGTGGACTCGTCGGCTTTCACGATGGGATTGAGCTCCGCTGGAACGTCGATGCGGCTCGTGAGTTCGACGACGGCGGTCTTGCTCCAACCTCGCTGCACCCAGTAGCCCGCCTCGTCGGTGTCGGACAGGCGAATCGCGGTGATCCACCGCGGCTGCTTCATGCCGTAACGCCCGGGAATCAGGACGCGCAGCGGAAAGCCGTGCTTTTGCGTCAAGGGCTCGCCGTTGAGTTCGTACACGAGCAGAACGTCCTCCTCGAAGGCCTGACCGAGCGGCAGCGACTCGATGTAGCCGTCGGCGGCTTCCCAGATGACGTACTTCGCGCCCTTCTGCACGCCGACGCGCCGCAGAAAGTCCGACACGGGAACGCCGCGCCAGATTCCGTTGCTGATAAGCGGCCCTCCGAGCGGGTTGGAGATGCAAGACAAGGTCAGTTCCAGCGTCTTGGCGGGCATCTCTTGGAGGTCGGCGAGGGTAAAGGTGCGCTCTTCGCTCACGAGGCCGCCCACCTTCAGCCTCCAGTTTTCTTCCTTCAGCTTCGGATCGAAGGCTTCGAGGTTCTTGGAGACGTAATAGAACTGCGAGACGGGAGTGACGCCGAACGGCAAGGGCTGACCGGGCACGACGCGAGCGGCCTGCGCGACGCCGTTCACCTGACGAAAGAAGTTCAGCAAACCGCCGCCGACGAGCAGGGCCGACCCGCCTCCGAGGAGGGCGAGGGTCGTGCGGCGGCTCGGCTCGACGGGAAGTGGGGCCGCACTTTGCGCGCGCGGCGCGAAGACACGGTCGAGCAGGACGCGGAGCAGGAAGAACGAGACTCCGTACACGAGGGCGTCGAGGGGCGGCGCGAAGGTCAGCAGGAGCGCCCCGAGGATGACCGCGCCCAGCCAAGGACGCAGCAGGCCGAGCAGAGTCGAACCGCCCAGCCAAAGCAGGCTGACGGAGAGAAACGCGAGGATCTTCGCGTCTTGGCCGATCCCGAGGATCGAGTGGATGAACTGAAAGACGCGCGGAACGCCGAGCGCTTGCGTGACGCGGTTGAAAAGTTCCTGAGGCGCGAAGCCCACGAGGTTCGCGCGCCATAGCGCGTACCCTAGGACGCTCAGGAGGGCGGCCGTCGTCCACGCGATGAGAAGCTTGCCTCGCAGCTGGTTCATGCCTCGTCCTTTCGTCAATTCAAGTATGCAGGTCTTGGATCAAAGGAGAAAGGAGCGATCCTCGCTCGCTCCCCTCCTGTCTTGGAACACTCTCCGGGTGGGCCGGAGTTCAAGCGCGCGTTACTTCGCGGACATGGAGTCGGCGACGACCTTGTCCTCGGTGGGAATGAGCGTGAAGGCCATGTCGCCCGTTCCGCCGACGACGCCGACGGCGAACACGGAGTAGCTCTTACCACCCGCGATGTTGATGCCGCTGATGTTCTTCACGACTTGCATCCCGCCCGCCGGAACGACATTCGCGTTGACGCCCATGGGGTTGACGTACGCCGTCTTCACGTTGCTGTACGCGAGGTTGCTCACGACCTTGGCGTTGTTGTAGTCCACGGCGAGCACGTCCACGTTGGGAGCGCCCGGCGACAGGTGGTACACGTTGAGGCGCGCCTTGGCCTTGTTGGTGTTGAGGCTCGTCGTCGTGAAGACCTTCAAGCCGATGTTGGAAAGCTTGCCGAGCGCGGCGACGGTGTAGTACGTTCCGGCGCGCAAGGTCACGTTCGTTTCGAGGACCTTCTTGCTCTTGTCGCCCGCGACGGTCACGACGACGTTGTGGCGGCCCGCCTTCACGTTGCCGTACGTCGTGACGGCCTTGAAGGCGGCGCCCGCGACGGTGCGCGTTCCGTCCACGTAGACGTCCACGGCAGGTGCGTCGGGCGAGGCGTGCACGACGCGCACGAACGACGTGTCCATGTTCATGCCCGTCATGGGCGTGGTGCCTTGCGCGGCGGCGAGCGTGACGGTGAGGGCGAGGGCGGACAGGATGATGTTCTTCATGGTTTTTCCTACCTTTCACTCTGTTGTTCGCAGCCTGGAAAGGATCGGATGTCGGCGTGCCCGACACTGAAGGTTGCGTGAAGATCCACGCTCAGTCTTCGAGGGTGCGCACGAGGTTCAAGAAGGCGCGGACGACGCGCGCGTCGAATTGACGGCCCGCTTCGCGCTCGATTTCCGCCATGGCGGCTTCGTGCGTCCACGCCCGCTTGTAAGGACGCGCGCTGCGCAGCGCGTCGTACACGTCCACGACGGCGAACAGACGCGCGAGCAGCGGAATCGCCTCGCCGACCAGCCCGTCCGGGTAGCCCGCGCCGTCCCAGCGCTCGTGGTGGAAGCGCACGACTTGACGTGCCTGCTCGGGCAGCGTCGGAATGCCACGCGCGAGGGCGTCTCCGATTGTCGTGTGCGCTTGCATGAGGCGACGCTCGTGCTCTTCGAACACGCCGGGTTTGAGCAACACGCCGTCAGGCAGACCTAATTTGCCGATGTCGTGCAAGTACGCGCCTTGACGCAACGCTTCGAGTTCGCCGCTCGGCAAGCCGAAGGCCCGCCCGAGTTGCTCGGCCCAACGCACGACGCGCTCGGTGTGCCCGCGCGTCTCGAAGTCGCGCACTTCGAGGGCGCGCCCCAAGGCGAGCAAGGCGCCCTCTCGGGTTTCCTTGACGGCGCGCGTCTCCAACGCGCGTTCCAAGGCGGTCGCGCCCGCCGACGCGAACGCCTCGGCAAGGCGCACCTCGGCGGTCGTGAACGGCGCGTCGAGTCGACCGACGGCGAGCACGCCGAGCAATTCCCCCGACGCGGCCAGGAGGGGCGCGTACAACGTCGCGAGCGACTCGACGGGCGTGAGGACGAACGCGCGCGGATCTCGCAAGGCGTCTTGAAAGCAGGTCACGGACCGAGCCTCGACCGCCGTCCAAGACAAGCCTTCACCGCGCCGCAGCAAGAGGCCCGACTCGGGCGCGTGCTGTCCTGACGAAGCCGTCGTGACGAGCGTGTCGCGGACGGGATCGTAGCGCAACAACGTCGCGTACCGCGTGCCGAGCAGGACGACCGTCTGCTGAACGAGGATCTCCTCGACTTCCCCCGGCGCTCGGGCGGGCCGCAAGGCGACGTTCAACGCGGAAAGCATTTCCAACTCGCGGTTGCGCGCCGCTTCTCGCGCGCGGTGCTCGGCGGCGGTCAGCAGAAAACCGACGTGCTCGGCGATTTCGCTCGCCGTCTGCTCCTGCTCCCCCGTGAAGGCATTCTCGTCGAAGTGGTTTTCGAGGTGCAGCACGGCGGTGATTCGGGCGTCCACCTCGACGGGAACGGTGAGGGACGCTCGGACGTGCGGAGTTCCGGGCGGCATTTCGTCTTCGCCCGCGATCAACAAGGTTTCGGCCGAGTGGGCGTCGTGGCCGCGGCACACCAGAGGAGCCCGTGGCCGACCTTCGGGTCGTCCTGATCGCGCGTCGAACCAGCGCAAGAACGCCTTGGCGTCGACACGTCGGTCGATGAGCACCGCCGAAGCGCCCGACGTGACGCGCACACGAAAGGTGCCCCGCTCGCGCACGAACAACGCGGCGGCGTCGTGGCCGTCGATGAGCGCCGCCGCCAAGTCCATCAAGGTTCGGTAGTCGTCGTCGGACGGTCCGTCGATGCGTGAAAGCAACGAGCGCGCCGACTGAAACGTGCGCCGCAAAAGCGTCCGGTCCGAAGGCGCCTCCGCGTCGGGCAGGGTCACCGCTCCTCCTGCCAAATCCGCGACGTGGTGCTGCAGGGGGTCATGCAGATCGATGATAAACGATCGGTGAGCGGTGATGGGGCGAGGCGAACGATCGTTCGCCTCGCCCCATCACGGAAGCTCCGACGTCAGCCCAGGAAGCTCTTCACGCGCCGAGCGAGATTGTCGGCGTCGATCAGGAAGGCGTCGTGGCCGTGCGGGCTTTGCAGTTCCCAGTACGTGCTTTCACCCAGCTTCGCGGCGAGCAGGCGCACTTCCGACGCCGGATACAACTCGTCGGACGAGATCCCGACGACGAGCGTCGGCACTTCGTTTCGGCGCAAGGCGGCGTCGGGCACGTCGAAAGCGTCCATGGCCTTGGTGAGGCACACGTAGCTCGCGGAGTCGAAGCGGCGGCGCAACTTCTCGCCTTGATGATCGAGGTAGGTGTCGATGGCGCGCGCACCGGGTGTGCAAGGACTTTCACCGCTTTGGCTGAGCTCCAAGCTGAGCGGCGAGCGGTACGTTAGCATCGCGAACATCCGCGCGATTTCGAGGCCGCGTTCGGGATCGAGGGCGATCGCGGCGCGCTTGGCGTGATTGAAACCGGCGGCCCACGCGCTTTGCCGCTGCGGCGCTCCGACGATCACGGCCCGCTCGGTCCGGTCGGGGTACTGCGTGACGAACGAGAGGGCGAGCATTCCGCCCATCGATCCGCCGATGACGGTGACCTTGTCGACGCCCAGGAGGTCGAGAAGTTCGGCTTGAACGCGCACCATGTCCCGAATCGTGAGGTCATGGCCGAGTTCGGCGGCCGACGTGCTGCCCGCAGACCCGCCGACGACATTCGCGCACACGAGAAAGGAGCGGTTCGGATCGAGCGCGCCGCCTTCACGTAGCAGGGCGGGCCACCACACGTCCGCGTTCGCGTCACCCGTAAGGGCGTGCAGAATCAAGACGGCGTTGTCCTTCGCGGGACTCAGGCTGCCCCACGTGCGGTACGCGACGCGTAGATTTCGAACTTGCGCCCCCGAGTCGAGCGTGAGCGGACGATCGCGAAACAGCAAGGCCGTCTGCGTGCGGGTCGTGTCGACGTCCCGGAAGAGGTCGAAGGCCACGCTCATACCAGCTCCGGAACGCGAGCGAAGGCTTGCTGGAAGTCGGCGATGATGTCGTCGATGTGCTCGATGCCCACCGACACGCGAACCAAACCCGGCGTGACGCCCGCCGCGCGTTGCTCGCCTTCCGTGAGTTGGCTGTGCGTGGTGCTCGCCGAGTGGATCACGAGCGTCTTCGTGTCGCCGACGTTCGCGAGCAGCGAAGCCAGCTTGACGTTGTTCACGAACGCCTCGCCCGCTTCGCGTCCGCCGCGCAATTCGAAGGTCAGGATCGAGCCCGCGCCTTTCGGAAGGTACTTGCGGGCGCGCTCGAAGTGCGGATGGGACGGCAAGTCGGGGTGCGTGACCTTGCTGACTTCGGGGCGCGTCGCGAGCCACGCGGCGAGCTTACGGGTGTTCTCCACGTGCCGCTCGGCGCGCAAGCTGAGAGTCTCGAGGCCTTGGATGAACAGCGAGGCGTGGTGCGGCGCGAGCGTCGGACCGAGATCGCGCAAGTTCTCGACGCGCGCGCGAATCGCGAAGGCGACGTTGGGAAGGCCCAGCGGGTTGCCTTCACCGAAGGTCTCCCAGAAGTTGAGGCCGTGGTACGAGGGGCTCGGCTCGGTGAAGAGCGGGTAGCGACCGTTGCCCCAGTCGAAGTTGCCGCCGTCGATGAGGACGCCTCCGATGGCCGTGCCGTGTCCGCCGATCCACTTCGACGCGGAGTGCGTGATGATGTTCGCACCGTGCTCGAATGGCCGGAAGAGATAGCCGCCTTGCCCGAAGGTATTGTCGACGATGACGGCGACGCCCAAGTCACGCGCGACCTTCGCGATTTCATCGAAGTCGGGCACGTTGAGGGCGGGATTGCCGAGCGTCTCGAGGTAAAAGCCTTTCGTCTTGTCGTCCGTGAGAGCGGCGAACTCTTCGGGGCGCTCTTCGGACGACGTGAAGCGCACTTGGATGCCGAGGCGCGGCAGCGTCACCTTGAAGAGGTTGTACGTGCCGCCGTAGAGGTTCGGCGAGGACACGAAGTTGTCCCCCGATTGCGCGAGGGTCAGGATCGTCACGAGGAGGGCGGCGTGCCCGGAGCCCACGGCGACCGCCATCGTGCCGCCTTCGAGGGCGGTGATGCGCTCTTCGAACACGGCGTTGGTGGGGTTCATGATGCGGCTGTAGATGTTGCCGAACGCCCGCAGGCCGAACAAATCGGCGGCGTGGGCGGCATCTTTGAAGTTGTAGCTCGTCGTTTGGTAGATCGGCACGGCGCGCGAGCCCGTGACAGGATCGGGCGACTGGCCGGCGTGGACTTGCAAGGTTTCGAAGCGGGGCTTGCGAGAAGCGTCGTGCGTCATGAAGAGTCCTCCATAAGAAACAAGGCGGCCCCAAAGGGGCGCGAGCTTGAAGTTGCTTCGGGGGACTGAAAAATCCCCCTCTCCGGAGAGAAGGGGATCAGTATTTCGTGACCTTGCCTTCCCTTATCGGTCCCGAGGCGCGCCATCGTCGGCGATTTCTCAGGCTGGAGGGAGCACCGTTGCCGTGATGAGGGCCGGTTGCTGCGCCGTCGGTGAGCCAGGTCTCTCGGGCGCTCTTGATAAGAGTTGCTCGGACGTGACGCCAAGCATGAGACAGGTTATGCGGTTTTCGGCGAAGCGTCAAGAGAGCGGGGCGAAGAGGTCGACGGTGTTGCCGTCCGGGTCTTTCACCACGGCGTAGCGTTGTCCCCAAAAGGCATCCCACGGCTCCTTGTGCGGCGTGACGCCCGACGCGACGAGATCGGCGAACTTGGCGTCGACGTCCTCGGGCGATCGACACAGGAAGGCGAGGCCGACGCGCGACGAGCCGATCGGCGCTTTCCAAGCCGGATCGAACGTGAGGATGACATCGACGGTGTCGAGGGCGAAGCGCAAGCCGTTCGGCAACGTCGCCTCCACGTGCCCCTCGCTTTCCGCGCCTTCGGGAAACGTCAAGCCGAGCGAGCGGTAGAACGCCACGGACGCGGCCATGTCGAGCACGACGAGGCCGATCATGTCGAAGCGAAGGGTCATGCGCGCATCGTAATCAGCAGAACTCGGCAAGTCAATTCGCTAATAGACGTAGAAGCCCGACAGTCCGGTTTCCTCGCTCCATTGAACGTCGACGTGATCGACCGAAGCGTGCGGAGGGCCTCGGCGAATCCAGTGAAGCAAGCGGTCCAAATCTTCGCGCGCACCTTCCGCGACGACTTCGACGCGGGCGTCCGACAAGTTCTCGGCGTAACCGGCGACCGCGAGGTCGAGAGCGTGCCTTTGCACGTAACGGCGGTATCCGACACCTTGCACCGTTCCGGAAATGAGGGCGGTCATTCGCATGACGGCAGTGTAAAGTCCCGCGCCGCCTGACGAATCTGACTGAAGGCTGCCTTCATGGTAGTCCGTCCTCATCTCTCATCTTCTAGAATGCCTGTGTGACTCGCCTCCGATGGATGCTCTTGCTCACCTTGAGCATCCTGCTCATCTTGCTCTTCTTCGGAACACCTTTTTATGGACGTCAACTCCTGTCGCGCATCCCGGGGGATACCAAAATCTCGGCGGCCGCGGTGTCGGGCCCGCTTTGGCGTCCGACGCTTCGAGGCGTACGCATCGAAGGGCCGGGACTGAGCGGACGGGCGGACGAAGTGACACTGGGCGTCCGTAGCCTCGATCTCGGCGGCCAGCAGGCGCGCATCACGGGCCGCGTGAAGGGCGCGGACGTGAACGTCGACCTCAAGAAGGTGCTGTCTCAGCCCGCGCAAGGCGGATGGCGCGTCTGGCCCGAGGACCTCGACGTGCAGGACGTGCGCGTCAACGTGAACTCCGGCGGCTTGGCGTTGCCGAACGCCCGCCTCACGGTCAGCGGACGCGACGGCACGCTCAACGTCCGCGCCGTCTCGAAGAACGGAACGGCGAACGTGGCTGCACGTTACGCCGTCGAGAACGGCGATCTCGCCGCGACGGCCGACGTCCGCGCCGACGCGACCTTGCTGCGGCAATACTGGAACGGCGTCCGCGGCGGCGAGTTCCGAGGTCGCTACACCCTGCGAGGCGGCGACGTTCGCGGCGACCTCACGCTCACGGGCGGCCTCTTGATCGTCCCGGAAGCGTCGTTCGTGACGGTTCGCGACATCCGAGGTGAAGTGCATCAGCGCGGCGACCAGTTCGACACGACCCTGGCCGGGGTCGGGCTCGGCGGTCCCGTGACACTGAAGGGCAAGGCGAACCTCGCCCGCGAGCGTTGGGACATCACCGCCCAAGCGACTCCCAACGTGTCGAACCTCGCCCGTGCTTTCGGCGTAGACGGAAGCGGCGTCTTGAAGCTACAGGCGACGGCGGGCGGCTGGGACCGTTCGAGCGTCGAGGTGAACGCGAGCGGAGCCAAGGGTGAAATCGCGAGCGTTCCCTTTCGCGACCTCGTCGCCGCGTACCGTCTCACCGCCGACGGTACGAGCGTCGCCACCGGCAGCGCCGAGACGCGCCTGTTGGACGAGAATCAGCACGTCGCGGCGACTTGGAAGCTCGGAGAGTCGGTCGTCGCCACGGCGACGGGCCACCTGCTCCGCGATCCTCTTCGTGTCACGGCGACACTGAAAGGCGACCAACTCACGGCGGCAGGTGAAGCGCTGGCGGGTCGCGTACGCGCTTCTTATGACCTGCGCACGGGTGCGACGAGCGCGAGCGTCGACGGACGTCCGTCGGGCGTCCTCATCAGAGGAACGGCGAACGGCACCCCGAGCGACCTTCGCCTACGCATCAAGCAGTTGGAATACGAAGGGCTGACCTTCTCGGGGACGGGACGCTACGGATCGAAAGGTCTCGCGCTGAACCTCGGCAACCTTCAGGCCACGTTGAGCCCGAAAGGCATCGGCACGTGGACGGCCAAAAACTTCGAGTTCTCCGGCATCAATCTCAACGGCAGCGGGCGCTTCGACGTCAACGCCAAGCAACTCGATGGACGTCTCGCCACCAACGTCCCGCTCGTCAACGGCCCACTCGCCGGGCCCGTGAACGTCGACCTGGCACAAAACCGAGCCTCCTGGGCCTTCGAACGTGGCAACGCTTCGTGGCGCGACGGAAGCTTTGCGCTCGCCTTGCGCGGCTTGAACGTCGCTGGGTACGAAACGACGGGGGACATCACGTACCGAGACGGCGGTTTGTTCGGACAGGCCCGTGCAAGCGGACCCGACGCGAACGTTACTGTGCGCGGCCTTGGAACGCGGGCGACGCTCGACGGCAGTGTGCGGGGCGTGCGGGTGGTCGGTGAAACGCGCTTGAGCGGCGACTTCGCCACGACCCTCCGCGCTGTCGAAGCCGACGTGAACGCCAACGTTCGCTTCCAGGACGGCGTGCGCTTCGACGTGACCAGCCGAAAAGAGACGCTACGCGGCACCGTACGAGACGGCCAGGTGAACGCGCAGGGTACGGTGGATCTTGCGGCCTTCCGAGCGTTGACAGGCATTCGGGACTTGACGGGTCGTGCCGTCGTCACCTTCCAGCAGGGCCGTGGCAACGCCACCCTCGACGCCGCGGCTCTCGGGGCGACCTTGCGTGCTTCAGCAGTCGGGTCGCTAAATGACGTTCGCCTACGCATCAAGCAGTTGGAATACGAAGGGCTGACCTTCTCGGGGACGGGACGTTACGGATCGAAAGGTCTCGCGCTGAACCTCGGCAACCTTCAGGCCACGTTGAGCCCGAAAGGCATCGGCACGTGGACGGCCAAAAACTTCGAGGTTTCCGGCGTCAATCTCAACGGCAGCGGACGCTTCGACGTGAACGCCAAGCAACTCGACGGACGTCTCGCCGCCAACGTTCCGCTCATCAACAGCCCGCTTGCCGGGCCCGTGAACGTCGACCTGGCACAAAACCGAGCCTCCTGGGCCTTCCAACGTGGCAACGCCTCATGGCGCGACGGGACCGTCGCGCTCGCCTTGCGAGGCTTGAACGTCGCCGGGTATGAAACCACGGGGGAAATCACGTACCGAGACGGTGACGTGCACGGATTGCTTCGCGCAAGCGGACCCGACGCGAACGTTACTGTGCGCGGCCTCGGGCAGAACGCCGCGCTGAATGGAAGCGTGCGTGGCGCGCAAGTGCGAGGACAAACAAGCCTTTCGCGTGACTTCGCCACGACTCTCGCCCTCGTGGGCAGTGACGTGCGAGCCAACGTCCGCTTCCAGAACGGCGTGCGCTTCGACGTGACCAGCCGAAAAGAGACCCTGCACGGCACCGTACGAGACGGCCAGGTGAACGCGCAGGGCGCTGTGGATCTCACTGCCTTCCGAGCATTGACAGGCATCCGAGACTTGACGGGTCGTGCCGTCGTCACCTTCCAACAGGGCCGTGGCAACGCCACCCTCGACGCCGCGGCTCTCGGGGCGACCTTGCGTGCTTCAGCAGTCGGGTCGCTAAATGACGTTCGCCTACGCATCAAGCAGTTGGAATACGAAGGGCTGACCTTCTCGGGGACGGGACGTTACGGATCGAAAGGTCTCGCGCTGAACCTCGGCAACCTTCAGGCCACGTTGAGCCCGAAAGGGCTTGGCACGTGGACGGCCAAGAACTTCGAGTTCTCCGGCATCAATCTCAACGGCAGCGGACGCTTCGACGTCAACGCCAAGCAACTCGATGGACGTCTCGCTGCCAACGTCCCGCTCGTCAACAGCCCCCTTGCTGGTCTCGTGAACGTCGACCTGGCACAAAACCGAGCCTCGTGGACCTTCGAACGTGGCAACGCTTCGTGGCGAGGCGATGAATTCGGCTTGTCCGTGCGTGGCTTGAACGTCGCCGGGTACGACACGACAGGTGACATCACGTACCGAGATGGTGACGTGCACGGATTGCTTCGCGCAAGCGGACCCGACGCGAACGTTACTGTGCGCGGCCTCGGGCAGAACGCCACGCTCAATGGAAGCGTGCGTGGCGTGCGGCTGGTCGGTGAAACACGCTTGAGCGGCGACTTCGCCACGACCCTCCGCGCTGTCGAAGCCGACGTGAACGCCAACGTTCGCTTCCAGGACGGCGTGCGCTTCGACGTGACCAGCCGAAAAGAGACGCTACGCGGCACCGTACGAGACGGCCAGGTGAACGCGCAGGGTACGGTGGACCTCGCGGCCTTCCGAGCGTTGACAGGCATCCGAGACTTGACGGGGCGTGCCGTCGTCACCTTCCAACAGGGCCGTGGCAACGCCACCCTCGACGCCGCGGCTCTGGGGGCGACCTTACGTGCTTCAGCAGTCGGGTCGTTGGATAACATTCGCCTTGACATCAAGCGGTTGGCGTACGAAGGGCTGGCCTTCTCGGGGACGGGACGCTACGGGTCGCAGGGTCTCGCGCTGAACCTCGGCAACCTTCAGGCCACGTTGAGCCCGAAAGGCATCGGCACGTGGACGGCCAAAAACTTCGAGGTTTCCGGCGTCAATCTCAACGGCAGCGGGCGCTTCGACGTGAACGCCAAGCAGCTCGACGGACGTCTCGCCGCCAACGTCCCGCTCGTCAACGGCCCACTCGCCGGGCCCGTGAACGTCGACCTGGCACAGAACCGAGCCTCCTGGGCCTTCCAACGTGGCAACGCTTCGTGGCGCGACGGGACCGTCGCGCTCGCCTTGCGCGGCTTGAACGTCGCCGGGTATGAAACGACGGGGGACATCACGTACCGAGACGGCGGTTTGTTCGGACAGGCCCGTGCAAGCGGACCCGACGCGAACGTTACTGTGCGCGGCCTTGGAACGCGGGCGACGCTCGACGGCAGTGTGCGGGGCGTGCGGGTGGTCGGTGAAACGCGCTTGAGCGGCGACTTCGCCACGACCCTCCGCGCTGTCGAAGCCGACGTGAACGCCAACGTTCGCTTCCAGGACGGCGTGCGCTTCGACGTGACCAGCCGAAAAGAGACCCTGCGCGGCACCGTACGGAACGGTCAGGTGAGCGCACGAGGCGCCTTGGATCTTGCGGCCTTCCGAGCGTTGACAGGCATTGGTGACTTGACGGGTCGTGCGGACGTCAGCTTCCAGCAGGGCCGTGGTTACGCCACCCTCGACGCCGCGGCTCTGGGCGCCCGTGTGAACGGCAGTGTCGAGGGAACGCTCGATGGCTTCACCGCGCGCCTGAAAGGCGAGTACTCGAACGCGACCTTCGACGTCGCGGGACGCGTGTACCCGAACGTGGACGTCAGCGGTCCCCTGACTTGGCAAGGACAGACGGTGTCGGCGAGTCTGAGCGGACGCTTCGACGCGCTTCGCTGGACCGCCACGGGCCGAACGGGGCCGCTCGACGTCTCCGGCGTTCGCGTTCCCGCTCAGACCTTGCGGGCGGCGGGCACGTTGACACCCACGCTGGGCGCTTCGGGACGCCTCGGCGACTTGACGTTCGTTTACGATGGGCGATCCGTGCGGGCCACGGGCACCCAGGTGTTCGAGGCCCTGGGCGAAACGGGCCGATTGAGCATCGACGGCACGTTCGGCGCGAACTTCGCCGGGCGCCTTAGCGCGAACGCGACCCTCGGCGAATTCACGGTCGCCGCGAATGGGCCTTGGCGTGCTTTGAGCGTTTCCGGGCGCGGACGCGGCTTCACGGCGAGCGGTCGGCTCGACGCCGAAACGTTGTCGTACGAGGCGAAGGTGCGAGGCCGCCTGGCGCCGTACTTCGTGAATGCCACGCTTTCGGGACGAGCGGCGGCTATTCGCGCCCATGGCGAGTTGTTCGATGCGGGTGGTGGCTCGGCGCGCTTCGATGCGACGTCTCTTCAGTCTTGGCAAGCGCGCGTGTCGGATTTGACGGTCGGCGACCGCCGCGTGAACGGGAATCTCTCGGCCAGCGAAGGTCTCGTGAGCGGTGAATTGACCGGTGCTGGCCTGCGGTTGCGCGCCGATCGGGGACGCGTCGTGCTCGACGGGTCCGTGGCAGGTACGCGCATCGATGGCACGGCGAGCGTGCGCTTGCCGAACGACGTGAAGGACGTCTCGTTGAGGGTGACGGGAGCCTGGGGAACGGCCGAGGCTGGCGGTGGGCTCGACACATTGCGCGGTCGCGTTCGGCTGAATCGACAAGGAGCAGAGCTGAGCGGCGTTCGGGCGGAATTACCGGAAGTCACCTTGCCCCTGACGCTCTTCCCGACGAGGCTGGAGGCGCGTGTCGGCGACTTGACGTACATCCAGGGAGCGTTCGGCGGCTCTCAAGCCCTGCCGTACGTCCTGGGTGCCGATCGAGGGACCGCGACGATCCTCGGACGAGGAACCACCATCGCCGTTCGACTCGCAGGTCCCGCCCGAGGCGACCTCGCGGTCCTGCCGAGCCTGAAAGGTGACGTGAGCGTGAGTTTGTCCGCCGCACGTTCCTTGCTGCCGAGCGAAGTTCGTACCGACTTCACGCCGGGCGAGGCGCGCGTTCAAGTGAACGGTTCGACGGCGACCGTGTCGCTCGTCGGAACGCGTTTGCTGAACGGGCCGCTCACCGCGCGAGGCGAGGTGTCGTGGGAGGACGGCGTGCGCGCGACCGGAGCGGTGCGCCACCCCGACGTTGCCGTGGACTTGTCGTTCGACGGCCGTGACCTGCGCGGTGAGAACCTCGTCGCGAACCTCGGAGTCCTGCGCCGCTTCGTCGACGTCGGTGCGTTGCGCGGCGCGGCGCGCGGACGATTCACGCTTCCGAATCTCGACGTGAACCGTGCGAGCGCGGACTTGAGCGTGGAGGCTAATCGTGACGACGCGCGGGTCGCGGGCGCCGTCACGATTCGGAGCGGCGCGGTCGGAGCGAACGTGACCGGTGAGGTCGCGAGGCGAGGCTTCGCGGTGCACGGCGATCTGCTGCCGCGAGCGAACGCCACGTTCGAAGTGGCAGGTCTGAATGGTGTCCTCACGGGCGACGTGAGGCGGGAAGCGCGAATTTCCGCGCGAGGTCGCGTGGAAGGACGCGATGTGACGCTGGGCGGCACGCTCTCCACGACGAACGTCGTTCTAACCGGCGCAGTGGACGGGGCCTCGTTCGACGTTCGCGCGAGCAACACGAGCGGCGAGTGGCGCGGCGACGGGCGCGCGAACGTTCCGACGCTGCGTGCCTTCGCGGACGTCGAGGGACGTGCGAGCGCCACGTTCTCGGGAAGTCTTTCCGACGTGCGCGGCACCGTGCTCGGCGAGGTGTCGGGCGCGGCGCTCTTCGCGAACGTGCACTTCGACGGGGCGCGTCTCGCCGTGACGTCGCTGCGGGCGGAACGCGCCGATCTCGGTTTCGTCACGGCGAGCGGTGAAGTCTATCCGTCCCTGAAGCTCGTTGGATCAGCGAACGTCACCGCGGTCCTGCCGGGGCGCTACGACGTCTCGGTCGGGGGCATTCTTTCGAAGCTCGACGTCCGCGCGTCGGGCCGCACGAACGGCGCGAGCGTCGACGGGACGAGCGTGACCGTGCCCGACACGGCCCTCTCCGCCCGTCTTCTGGGCCAAGATTGGCGCGTCGACGCCAGCGGTCCTTCATTGAACGCGCAAGCGCATGGAAGCGTCGACGCGGGCTTGGAATCGGCAAGCCTCGACGGCCGCGTGGACGTCGCATGGCGTGACGGGCGCGTCACGTTGGCGGGTCCGCTCGGCTGGAGCGCCGCGAGCGGCTGGAGCGGCGCGGCCCGCGTCTCGGGCCGCGCCTTCGAAGCGGACGTGGACGTGCGCGCCGTCGGCTCGGGCGGGTTGACGCTCCAGGGGAACGTCGCCCAGGGACGCGTCACGGCGACGTTCCCGCGTGACTTCCCCAGCACTCCGTCGGGCCGCTTGGACCTCGCTGCCTTCGACGTGGGGTCCGTGTGGGGCCGCGCGGGCGAGCTGAGCCTCACGGGCCGCGCGGACGTGAGCGGAACGTGGCAGCGTCCGACCGCCGTCTTGTCGGGCGCGTTGACCGACGCGCGAGGCGACTTGAGCGGCGCGCTGAGCGGCTCGTTCTCGGACGGCAACGTGACCGCGCGCTTCGACGGGACGGCGTTGAGAGGCAGCGCGACGATTCGAGGCGGGCAGATCGAGGCGAGCGTCGAGGCACGGCAAGTTCGTCTCGCGCGCCTCGTGCCCGCCGAGTGGAACGTGGCGCGCCTCGATCTCGACGGAAGCGCGACCGTCACGGCGGGCGGCGGGCGAGACGTTCAGGTCGTCGCCCGGAATTTGAACGTGAACGGGGAGCAGTCCGACGTCGGCGCGTTCACGGTACGTGGAAGCGCGACGTGGACGCCTCGACGTGTGGACGCCGACCTTGTCGCGAACGTTCGTGACACGACCCTGACTGCTCGCGGCAGCTTGCCGCAAGGCGTGCGCGTGAGCGCGCAATCGTTCGAGTTGCCGAGCGTCGGGCGCATCTCCGGCACGGCGACCCTCACGGGCGACCTCACCGACCCGGCGGTGTCGGGCAACGTCGAACTCGCTCGGACCGAGGGCACGGCGCGCGCCTTGGTGTTCGGGCGGTTGCGCTCGCCGCGCGCCCATGTCACGGCCGATTTGCGTGGTGACGTCCAGGGACGCTTGTTCGCGGACGTTCGGTCCGTGTCGTTCTCCCCTGTCGGCGTGGACGTGCGACTGTACGGCACGGCGACGAGCGGAACCAACCGTGTCAACTTGGACTTGGCCGGAATGTGGCCGAATTTGCGCGGCGAACTGCGCGGCCGGGTGCGCACCTTGCCGGACGAGGTCGTCGTTCGCGGAGACGGCACGGGCCGCTACGTCCTGAGCGCGGGATCGTTGCTGCAAGGTGACGTCACGCTGGCGGGCCTCGTGCCGACCTTCGATTTGAACGCGCGCGTCACGCCGTTGGCGTTGCTCGGCGCGAGCGGAACGGGTGGGCTGACCGTCGCGGGCGGCGGTTCCGTGACGGCGCCGCGCCTGACGGTCGCCGGGAGCTTCGCGTCCGTCGAGCGTTCGGGCGTTCGTCTCGACGACCTCGCGGTGCGCGGAACGCTCGACGGACGCGGTTACGAGCTGACGGCGTCTCAAGGCGGGCGCGACGTCGCCACGTTGCGTCAGGCGACGTTGGACGTGCGCGGCCTCGCGCTCCGCGCGTTCGGCGCGGACATCGTGGCGAGCGGACGGGCGAGCACGAACGGACCGGTCGACGCGACCTTGAGCGCGAACGGCCCATTGAGCGGCGAGGCGACCGTTCGCTACGACGGCGGACGAGTGACTGCTCGAGGTCGCGTCGCGGCGAGCGGGGCGACGGCCGCGTTCGACGCGACGGGCAGCGAAGCGGGCGGTTGGAACGGCGCCGTGCGTGTCGGCGGCTTGCCCGAGGCGCTCGTGACGGGCGACGTGCCCTTGACGCTCGGCGGTACGTTCGCTCAGCCTACGCTGAAAGGCGGCGCGGTCGTGCTCGGCGCGAACGTCGCCTTGAGCGCGTCCATCGAGGGCGCCACGGCGCGCCTCACCGACGGACCTTCGACGCGCGCTTCGGGCACCCTGCGAATCACGTCGGACGCGCTGAGCGGCGACGTGCGCCTCGCGCGCGACGGTCTCGATGTCGCCGCGACCGTGAGCGGTTCGCCGGGGGATCCCGCTGCCACGCTCGACGCGTCGTTCCGGGGTCTCGCCCTTCGGGGAACGGTGCGCTCGGCGGGCGGGTCGTTGATCGTGTCGGACGGCCGAGCGGAGGGTCGAGTCACCGTCACGCGCGAACGGGTCGACATCGACGTACCGGGCCTCGACCTCGGGGCGCTCGACGCCTTCGAAGTGCAGGGCCGCTTGTCCGCGCGCGGATCGCTCGACTTCACGTCGGTCCGACCGACGCTCGCGCTCGACGCGGGCCTCACGGGCGTCGAACGTGCGGGCGTTCGAATCGCAGACCTCGCCGTGCGTGCCGAAGGGCCCGTCGATTCCCTGGCGGTGCGCGCTTCGCAAGCAGGACAGGTCGTCGCGACGCTCGAGGGTCAGGACGTCACGCTGACGAACTTGGCAGCGACGGTGGCCGGGTTGGACGTGACGGCGAGCGGACGGGCCACGCTCGCCGCGACGGCGGACGTCACCGTGAAGACGCGAGGTGCCGTCGAAGCCGAGGCCGCCGTGAAGTATGCCGAGGGCCGCGTCAGCGCGAGCGGACGAGCCGCGGTAGGCGGCGCGAACGCCACGTTCGACGTGACGGGCAGCGAGGCGAACGGCTGGAACGGCACGGCGCGCGTGACGGGACTGCCCGAGGCGTTGCTGACGCGTGAAGCGCGTCTGACCTTGGGCGGTTCCTTCTCCAGCCCCACGGTCCGTGGCGACGCGGGCTTGCTGGGCGCGAACGCCTTGCTGAGTGCATCCGCCAGCGGGGTCGTCGTGCGCCTCGCCGACGGGCCGACCACGCGGGCTTCGGGCGCCGTGCAAGTGCGAGCCGACAAGCTCGACGGCAACATTCGCCTCGCTCGGGACGGCTTCGACGTCGCCGCCACCGTCGGCGGCACCTTGAGCGAGCCCACGGCGAACGTCGACGCGGCGTTCGGCGGATGGACGGCGCGCGGCCGCGTGGGAACGGCGGGCGGCGAGCTCACCGTGTCCGACGGGCGTCGAGAGGGACGCGCGATCGTCACGCGCGAGCGCGTCGACCTCGACTTGCCCGGCCTCGACCTCGCCTCGCTGCGCGTGCCGGAGGTGCGAGGAACCGTGACGGGTCAAGGGACCTACGAGTTCGCCTCGAATCGCGGCTCGTTCGCGGGTCGTGTGGCGGGCGCCCTCGGCGACCTGACGATTCCGGTGGTGGACGTACCCCTCGCGGGCGACCTCGACGTACGTGCGACCTTCTCCGAGGGCCGCGTCACGGCCGACGCGAAGATCGCGACGTCAAAGGGTACCGTCGCCGCGCGCGTCACCAACCTCTCGCCGTTGCAAGGAACCGTCACGGCGAACCTCCGCTCGGGTGACGGAACGCTGGAAGGATCGCTGACCCTCGCCGAGGCGGGTGTGAGCGGCCGCGTCACGGCGAGCGGGTACCCGTTGACCGCCTCGGGCGTCACGGCACGCCTCGACGCCAGCCTCGGCGTCACGAACGACGAGGTGGCCTTGCGCGGCACCTTGTCCAGCGATGTCGGTCGCGTCACGCTCGACGGAAGCGGCAACGCCCGCTCCTTGCTCGCCGACTTCGCGCCCGCCCTCGGGTATCGAGCGCGGTCGGAAGGCGCTTCGTATCGCCTCGACGCTCGTCTGGAAGGCGTGTCGCTCGCCGAGCTCAAGGTCGCGCCGAACTTGCGGGGACGCGTGAGCGGCAACGCGACCTTCGCGGACGGTGGGGCGACGTTCGTGCTGCGCTCGACCGACCTCGAAAGCGGCGGCACGACTTTGCCTGCCCGCGTGGAAGGCACTCTTTTCGACGACGAGTGGCGTTTGCGCGGCACGCTCGGCGATTCGCAGTTCGTGGGCTCGCTCACGGCGGGTATCGTGACGGGCCGCTTCACGCTCAGCGCCTTGCCGGTGAGCTCGTTGCTCGAAGCGTTCAGCGGCGAGTTGCCAGGCTCGGGCGAAGTCACGGGCGTCGCCCGCGTCACCGCGCCGCTGAGCGATTTGCTGTCCGGACGCGTGGACGTCGCCGCCGAGCGCATCCGCGTGTCGAGCGGCGGCGACGTCCTCACGGGGAGCGGAAGCCTCACCTACGCCAACCGCGAGCTTCCCAACGTCAACGTGCAGCTCAGCGGCGCGGGGGCTTGGGACGTGCAAGGGCGATTCACGCGCGCCGAGACGAATCTTCGCGCGAGCTTCCGAGGAACGACGTTCACGCCGGTCCTCGGTCTCGTGCCGACCCTACGCGACGCCGAGCCGTCTCTTCGAGGTGACCTGGAGGTGCTCGTCGGCGGTTCGTACGACGCACCGACGGCGGTCGTGACGGGCGCGAACTTGTCCGGCAGCCTCGCCGACGTGGCGTTCACGGTGCCGAGCTTGCGGGCGTCGTTGACGACGGCGGGCGATCTGACCGCCACGGCGCAGGTCGCGACGCGCGGCCTGCTGGCGGCGAACGGCACCGTCACCGCGTCCGGGACGTTCGTGGGCGGTGCGCTGTCGGGCACCCGGGTGTCGTATGACGGCGACCTAGCGACGCAGCAGACGGGCCGCTTCGAACGTGTGCGCGCGGACATCGTGCAGGCGGGGCGCGGATACACGCTCGACGCGACGGTCAATCAAGGCGGCGTGGCGAGGATCACGGGTGATTTGCTGCCCGACACGCGCCTCACCGTCACGGCGCGCGGCCTCACGCCCACCCTCGGCTTCATTTACGGCCGGGAAAGCAACGTGGACGCGACCGCGACGATCACATCGCGTGGAAGCGACTTCGTCGTAGACGGCGCCGTCACCCTCAACCGCCTTCTCATCGGCCGTGTCGACGCGCCGAGCGGGGTGACGCCCCCACCCGGTCAATCTTCGACCGATGCCCGCGCGAACACCTTCGTCAGTCCGCTGCCGCAAGAGCTGCGCACCTTCCCCGTGCCCACCGAGGAGCGTCCTCAGGAAAGCAGTCCGCTGCTGTCCCGCGTCGTCTTCGACGGCATTCCGGTGCGCGCCCCGAACGGCGTGCGCGTCGACGAGAACCTCGCGCGGGCCGAGCTCGCCACGAACGGCCTCGTGCTGTCGGGTCGGGCGAACGCTCCGCGCATCACCGGCGAGATTCACGCCGTGCGCGGCAACCTCTTCTTGCGCGAAAACGAATTCCTCGTGCAAAACGGAAGCGCCGTCTTCGACGGCTCGAGCGCCTTTCCACGTCTGCAACTTCTCGCGCGCGGCGACGTGCCCGACGGTTCGGCGCGCGTCACTGTGAATGTGTCGATCACGGGTGAGTTCGTGAACGACAGCCAAGGATCGGGCTTGCGGCTCGACACGCGCTTCTCCAGCCCGAATCGGCGCGCGAACGGGGCGGCGTACGGCGAGTCGGAGCTGTACGCGCTGTTGGCCTACGGCACGTCGGACATCGGAGCGGTGCCCGACGCGGCGACGCTCTTGCAAAGCGGCATTCGCACGGCCCTCAACGTGTTCGTTCTCGGCGAGGTGGAGCGCAACCTCGCCCGGGCGCTCGGCCTCGACGTCGTGCGGTTGCGCACGAACTTGCTTTCGGGCGAGTCGGACTTCCGCGCGCAACTCACCCTCGGCACGTACTTGTCGCGCGACTTCTTCGTGCAGTACCAAGTGGACCTCACGGGCGCGACGTCCGGACAAGGCTTGCTGGACGCGCGGTACACCACGCCGGACAACCGCTTCACCTTCTCGGTCAGCACTCCCATCGTCGGGTTGGACTTCTCCACCATTCGCCCGTCGCTGTCCGTGGCGTACAACCTCTCGGACCGTGAAAGCTTGCAGTTCGGCGTGCGAAGCGGGCCGAGCACCACCTTGCGCTTCGGGTACAGCTTCCGATTCTGAGCGGCCGTGCGAAAGCGAGAGGAGGCGAACCTGTGGGTTCGCCTCCTCTCGCTTTCCTCGCGAAGCTCGGATTACTTCTTGACGCTGGCGCGAGGTTCGAGCGCGTAGAACGCGACGACCGCCACGAGCGTGCCGACCCAGCCGGGAGCGGACCCGAGGTCGAACTCGAAGTCCTTGCCGAGCACCGTGCTGCCGAGACGTCCGATCAACTTCTGGCCTTGCTGCTGGGCGAGGATGTTCCACCCGACGATGGGCTCGCCGAAGAAGCCCGTGACGCGGTCCACGCCGCGCAACGTGACGCGCTCGCGGCCGACGTGACCGCGCAACTCGCCTTCTTGCAGCTCGACTTTGACGTCGTCGTTTCCGACGACGCCCACGACGCCCGTCTCGGTGATTTCGAGGTTGATGTCCTTACCGTGCAGTTTACCGCCCGCGCGACCGACGATGCGGTCCCCGTCGAGGGAGCAGCGAACGTCGAATCCGTCCGTGCCGCCGAGTCGTCCTTTGAGTACGTCTTCCACGCGCCCCAGTATAGAGGGTTATCTGGAATTGTGACCTTCGTACTTCGGCGCTGCGTCCGCACCTCGGCCGTCGAGCGTTCGCTCGTACTCTTCGAGCGACAAGACGCGCCCGTTCGCGAAGCGTACCGACGTCACGTTCCAGTGCTCGAACAAGATGCGCAGCGCGCCGCGCGTGAGGTGCGCTGCGAACCAGCGTTCGGCGGTCCCGCCTTGCCAGGAAAGCTCCTCGCCGCTCCAAGCGAGGCCGGGACAGCCGTCGGCGCGGCGGGCGTAGAAGGCGCCGCCGCGTCCGGTCTTCACGCCTCGCACGTGCAGCGGTCCTTCTCGCACCTCGTGGTCGAAGACGTCCGCGCCGAACACGTCGGCGTACAGGTCGTACAACTGCCGCCTCAACGCGTGGCGTTCCGAGCGGACGCGCGCTTCCTCACGACCCGTCAAGGTGGTATGCACGAGGCGCGCGTCCAAGTCGGCGAGGCGAGTTTCGCCGCGTCGTAGCCGGTCGCGCGGCCGAGGCGGCGGCGGCGGTGGCGGCGGGTCACCTTGCAGTGTGCGTGCCGGATCGAGCTTCAGGCGGTCGCCGGGCGTGGCCGTTTCCGTGAGGGCAGCGTCTTCGATGCGCCACACGCGCGTGGCGACGTCGCGGGCGAATCGGCGGTCGTGCGTGACGATGAGGCTCGCGCCGCCGTAACTCGTGACGGCGGTCTCCAACGCCTCGAGCGCCTCGACGTCGAGGTGGTTCGTGGGCTCGTCGAGCAGCAGCAGGTCCGCTCGCAAGCCGCCGACGAGGGCGATGCCCGCCCGGGCGCGCTCGCCGCCCGACAGATCTCGAGGCGAGCGGTCCCAGAATTCGCCCGAGAAGTTCGCGCGGCCGAGCAGGGCGCGGGCGCGGCCCTCGCCGAAGCGATCCGTGAACTGCTTTCCGAGCGGCGCGTCCGGATGCAGTCCGTGCCACGTCTGGTCGAGGTACGCGACGGTGACGCCCGGCTCGAACTGCAACTTCGCGTCCGCGCCGTCGGGATAGAGTTCGCCGACGAGCAGCTTGAGCAGCGTGGTCTTGCCCGTGCCGTTGGGCCCGAGCAGTACGATTCGGTCGCCTTGGCGAATCTTGAGGTGCACGTCTTGCAACACGACGCGCTCGCCGTACACCTTGCGAAGATGCTCGGCCCACACCAAGACCTTGGCGCGGGCGTCTCCGGACAGGAGGCGCATGCGAAGCTTGCGTTCGGGAAGTGGCGCGTCGACGACGTCCACCCGTTCTGCGCGGCTGCGAAGGGCTTCGGCCTGGCGACCCCAGCGGCGCTCGCGGGCGGCACTTCCGGCGAGCCGCTCGTACTCGCCCGCCGCGAGCTTGTGCGCCCTTGTCCGCGTGCGGCGCTCGATGTCCCTCGCCGCTCGCGCCGTCGAGTACCCGCCGGGATACGCGCTCGCTTCGCCCTCTTCGATCCAGAGCGAGCGTGCGGCGACGCGATCGAGCAAGTCGCGGTCGTGCGAGGTCAAGACGATGGCGGCGCGAGCGGCGAGCAGGCGACCTTCGAGCCACTCGCGCATTCGAACGTCGAGGTGGTTCGTGGGCTCGTCGAGCAGCAGCAAGTCGGGGTCGGTCAGCAAGGCGAGCGCCAGTGCCAGGCGGGTTCGCTCGCCGCCCGACAGGGTGTTGGCCACGCGCCGCTCGAAGCCGCGCAACTCCAGCACGCCGAGGGTGGTGGCCGCGTCGACTTCGAAGCGGTAACCGCCCGCCGCCTCGAACGCCGCTTGCCGTTCGGCCCAGACGGGCAGCAAGTGCGGCTCGGCATCGAGGCGCGCGGCGAGGCGGGCGAGGTCCGCTTCGCGCGTCTTGTGCGGATTGGCGGCGGCCACGAGTTCGGCGACCGTCGCGTTGCCTTCGAACACGGGCTGTTGCGGCAGTTCGGCGACGCGCACGTCGGGCGCTTTCCACAAGTCACCCTCGTCGGGCTTGAGGTGTCCGCCCAAGATGCTCAGCAGCGTCGTCTTGCCCGCTCCGTTTCGCCCCAGCAGGGCGAGGCGCTCGCCCGTCGACACGGAGAGGTCCACGTGGCGCAAGATGACGCGGTCACCACGCGTTAGCGACACGCCTTCGAGCGTCAGGAGGGTCGGCACCGTCGCAAGGTATCAAGAAGCTCGCGGAGCGTGTGTGGCGAGGTCACACGGCGGAGCGGGCGTGGGCGTCGACGCCGTCGCGTCCGTCGCGCTTCACGCGGTACACGCCCGCGTCGGCGCGCCCGATCCATTCGTGCAGCGCTTCTCCCGGGAGGTACTCGGCGCACCCGAAGCTGGCCGTGACCTGCATCGGCAAGCCGAAGTCGTGCTCGGCGAGGCGCACACGCAACTGTCGCGCCCACTCGACGGACGCGTCGAGGGTCGTGGCGGGCAGCAGCAAAACGAATTCCTCGCCGCCCCAGCGTCCCAGCAGTGCCGACGCAGGCAGGTGCGCGCGAAACAGCGCCGCCGTTTCCTTCAAGACTCGGTCCCCGACGTTGTGCCCGAACGTGTCGTTGAAAGACTTGAAGTGGTCGAGGTCGATCAGGACGAGGCTCGGAGGTGGCCCGCCGGCGTCGGCGAGCGTCGTCTCGGTGGCGAACGCGTCGTAAAGCCGGCGGCGATTCGCGACGCCCGTGAGGACGTCCGTGAAGGCAAGTTCTCTCACGCGCTCGAAATCCAGGCGTTCGGCCAGCAGGCGGTCCTTGAACCACGCGAGGGCGAAGGTGAGGCTCGCGGCGGCGGCGCACGTCAGGAAGTCTCGGACGATTTGGGCGGCGCCATGCGCCGACACGTCGGAGTGGACGAGCAGCAGGGTCGCGGGCGGTGCGAGCGCGCCGATCAGCAGCAGGGACAGCACCCAGCGCGCCGCTTCCCGAAATTCGAAGACGATGAACAGCACCGTGGAGAGGCTCAGCAACAGCCAATAGCCGTCCGAAGCGCGTTGATGCGCGGCGATGCTGGAGGAGAGCAGGGCGACGGCGGCGAAGGCGTTGACCAGCATCACCAAGCGTTCGACGGGCGGCAAGGGACGTTTCGCATCCGCCAGCCACCACAGGACGAACAATGCCAGCGTTCCCAAGGCGGCCATGACGACGACGTTGGATGTCAACGCTCGTTTCGAAATGACGTCAAGCAGGATCGAGGCGCTCGCGGCGACGGCGCCGCACAACGTCGCCACGCGGTAGACGCGCCGTTTGAGCGTCGTGAACGCTCGTTCCGACGGCGTGTCGCTGCTTTGACCGCGTGAGTTCATGACCATTTCCTGAACTCGTAGTGTAGCGCGCCGTTTCCTTCTTCATGTCACAAAGCTCACGCGAGCGAACGAGTGTTTTATACTGGCGCGGGTAAACGACGGGGCGAGCCTCGCGGCTCGTCCGGGAAGGACATTGATTTGAAGCTTCACGAGTACCAAGGCAAGGAATTGTTGCGCCGCTTCGGCGTGAACGTTCAGGAAGGCCGCGTGGCCTACACACCCGACGAGGTGCGCTCCATCGCTCAAGACTACGGTCAAGCCGTGGTCGTCAAAGCGCAAGTGCACGTCGGAGGGCGTGGCAAGGCAGGCGGCGTGAAGTTCAGCCCCACGCCCGACAAGGCGTACGAGAACGGCCAGAAAATTCTCGGGATGGACATCAAGGGCCTGACCGTGAAGAAAGTTCTCGTGACGAAGGCCGTCGACATCGACAAAGGCACCGAGTATTACGTCGGGATGATCGTGGACCGCAACGTGCAGTCCTACACCTTGATGGCGTCGTCCGAAGGCGGCATGGAGATCGAGGAAGTCGCCGCCGAGAAGCCCGAGGCGATCATTCGTCACCGCGTCGATCCCGTGACGGGTCTGCGTCCGTTCGAAGCGCGTGAAGTGGCGCTCAAGGCGGGCTTCAAAGGCAATCTCGCCAAGATCGCCGACATGATGGTGAAGATGAGCGAGGCGGCCCTCAAGATGGACGGGGTGCTCGTGGAGATCAACCCGTTGTTCGTGGACGAGTCGGGCACGCCGCTCGCGCTCGACACGAAGTTCGAGATCGACGACAACGCCATGTATCGCCACAAGGATCTGGCCGAGTGGCGCGAACTCGAAGCGGAGCACCCGCTGGAGATCGAGGCGAGCAACTACGGCTTCGCGTACGTGAAGCTCGACGGCAACGTCGGTGTCCTCGGCAACGGAGCGGGCATCGTGATGACGTCGCTCGACGTCGTGAATCGCGCGGGCGCCAAGCCTGCCAACTTCCTCGACATCGGCGGTGGGGCGCGCGCTGACATCGTGTACAACGCCGTGAAGCTCGTGCAGAAGGACCCTGACGTCAAGGCGATCTTCGTGAACATCTTCGGCGGCATCACGCGCGCCGACGAAGTGGCCAAGGGCGTCATCCAAGCGCTTCGCGAAGGCATCCTCACGAAGCCCGTGCGCATGCGCATCGCCGGGACCGCCGAGGAGGAAGCCAAGGCGCTGCTCGCCGACGTCAACTCTCCTCTCATCCAGATGTATCCCGACATGTTCCAAGCGGCGGACGCCGCGGCGGCGGAGGCGAACAAGTAATGGCGATTCTCGTCGACAAGAACACGAAGGTGCTCGTGGTGGGCATCACGGGCCGCGAAGGCACGAACCACACGAAGGCGATGCAGGCTTTCGGAACACAGGTCGTGGCGGGCGTGACGCCCGGCAAGGGCGGCATCGTCCACGAGGGCGTGAAGGTGTACAACAGCGTCGTCGAGGCGCAGGCGGACGCCGAGGTGGACTGCTCGATCATCTTCGTGCCTCCGGCGGGCGCGGCGGACGCGGTGCTCGAAAGCGCGCACGCGGGCGTGCCCCTCATCGTCCTGATCACGGAGGGCGTGCCCACCGTGGACATGATGCGCGCCGTGCAGGAAGTGAAGTACCTCGACGAGGAAAGCCGTGAGCGCGGTGGCAAGGGCGTGCGGCTCATCGGCGGCAACTGCCCGGGGCTCGTGTCGAGCGGCGAAAGCAAGATCGGCATCATGCCCAACCGCATTTTCGAGACCAAGGGCCGCGTGGGCCTCATCTCGCGCTCAGGCACCTTGACGTACGAAGCGGCGAAGTTGCTCGGAGACGCGGGCGTCGGAACGTCGACGACCGTCGGCATCGGCGGCGACCCTGTCATCGGCACGACGTTCGTGGACGTCTTGCCGATGTTCGAGGCGGACCCCGAGACGGACGCGATCGTGCTGATCGGCGAGATCGGTGGCGCGGACGAGGAAGCGGCGGCCGAGTACATCAAGAACCACATGCGCAAGCCCGTCGTGGCGTTCATCAGTGGTCGGACCGCTCCGGCAGGCAAACGCATGGGGCACGCGGGCGCGATCATCATGGGCAACGTCGGCACGGCCGAAAGCAAGCTCACGGCGATGAAGGACGCGAACGTGCCCGTCGCGGACACGATGCCTCAGATCGTGGAACTCATCCAGCAAGCGCTCACCCAGCGCGCCTGAGCGATTGAGATTCTTTCCGGGCGCCCTCTTTGGAGGGCGCCTTTTCGTGGTTGCCAAGAGGAGGTATTCTCATTATACTCATGACACGCTTATGCACTTCAGACTGAAGTCAGTTAAGGTGCTACACTTATCCTATGAAGCGTGCCCTCTTGTTGATGCTGGCGATGACGTCGAGCGCGCACGCCTTGATGCTGTCGGGCTCGATCGAAGACGACCTCCCCGGAAACGCGCGCGTCGGCGCTTGGCTTGTTTCGAACGCGGGCTTGCCGCTTTCGGAAGTCGCCTCGGCCGCCGTTCAGAACGGCGCGTTTCGCCTCGCTCTGCCGGAGGATGCTCCGAGCGGGCGCGCCCGCTGGTCGCTCACGGGCGACTCGGTCACGTGGCCCGGTGTCGCCGGGAACGTCACGGCGACGAGCGGCGTGGAGACGGGCGAACTGCGCCTGTTCGTGTACGCCGATGCCAACAGCAGCGGTCGGCGCGAGGAGAACGAGCGTCTGCTCGAAGCGAGCGTCACCGCCGGAAAGGCCAGTGTCGCGTTCGTGTACGTCAACCGCGAGTCGGCCGTGAGCGGGCCGCGCGGTCTCAACGTCACGTTGCCCGCCGGATGGAGCGCGCTCGTCGTGGAACTCGGCCGTACCCTCAAGACAAGCGTTCTGAGCGACGCGGCCACCATCCGTTTGAACGTCGTTCGTTGAGCCTTCCGGGTCACGTCAACAAGCGTTCGTACGCCTGCAGGTAACGCGGCAGGATGAGGCTCGGGTGGAAGTGATCTCGGGCGCGCTGCCGCGCCGCCTTCGCCATGCGGCGGTAGGTCGGCGAATCGGAGAGGATGGACAACGCCGCGTGCGCCATGCCGTCGATATCGCCCAGAGCGCACAACACGCCCGTTTCACCGCTCGCCACCACCTCTGGAATACCGCCGATGTCGCTCGCGACGACGGGCACTTCGCAGCTCATCGCTTCGAGCGCGACGAGGCCGAAGCTTTCCTTTTCGCTCGGCAGCACGAAGAGGTCGGCGATCGAAAGTACGGTCTCGACGTCGGGAAAGCTTCCCAGGAACTGCACGCGGCCCAGCACGCCGAGCGCTTGCGCGAGTTCGAAGGCGCGGGCACGCTCCGGACCGTCTCCGATCATCAGGAGGCGCGCGGGCATCTCGGACGCGACGCGCGCGAAGATCTCGACGACTTCGTGCGTGCGCTTGATCGGCCGGAAATTGCTCACGTGCACGAGAATCGCCTCGTCGGGATGAGCGAAACGAGCGCGAACACGCGGGTCCTCGTTGCGAGTGAAGCGGTCGGTGTCGACGAAGTTGTGAATCACGTCGATCGGGACGTCCACGTCGAACAAGTCGCGCGTTTGGTCGGCCAGGAAGTGTGACACCGCCGTCACTCGGTCGGAACGCTCGATCGCGTACTTCGTCGAGTGCCGAAAGGCTCGGTCGACCCCGACGAGCGTGACGTCCGTGCCGTGCAAGGTCGTCATGACGCGCGTCCTCCCCGTGATTCCGCGCGCGTGAATGGCGCTCGTGGCGTGCGGAATGGCGTAGTGCGCGTGCGTGATGTCGACGCCGTGCTCGGAGATGACCTCGGCGAGGACGTTCGCCTGCGCGAGTTCCGGAAAAGGCTGGTCGAACAAAGCGTACGCGTAACTGCCGACTTGGTGAAAGTACGGCCCGTCGCTCAGCTTGTGATTCGACAAGCGAAACGGCATGGCGTTTCCGATGAAGTGTACGCTGTGCCCCGCCTCGGCGACGAGCAGACCGAGCTCCGTGGCGACGACTCCCGACCCGCCCGCGGAAGCGTGGCAGAGAACGGCGATGTTCACGTGATGCTTCCCGAGGCCGAGCTGGGAACGAGGTCACTCATGCGCGAAGATCATAGAGGTGAGCTGCCGACGTCTTGCGTGCTCCCCTTACAATCGTGGTGTGGACGGCATGAGCGTATACTTTCCTTGACTCATGATCGCAATCGTCACCGATTCCACGTGCGACCTCGGCCTCGCTCAACTTTCGCAACTCGGCGTGACGGTGATTCCGCTTCGAGTCCACCTCGGCGGCAAGCAGTGGCTCGACTGGGAAGAGCTCGATCCGGACTCCTTGTACACCCAGATGAAATCCGGAGCCGTCGCGACGACCTCTCCCCCGCCCGTCGCCGAATTCGCTGCCGTTTACCGTCGCCTGCTGGCAGTGTACGACGAAGTCGTGAGCTTGCACTTGTCGAGCAAGGTCAGCGAAACGTACGCGCACGCGCGCGACGCCGTCGAGACGCTCGACTTGCACAGCCGGGTGCAAGTCGTGGATTCAGGATTGGCGACGGCGCCCCTCGGCGAGCTCGTCTTGGCGGCCGCTCGGCTCGCGGCGAGCGGCGCACGCTCCATTGAGGTTCTGGCCGAGTTGCGCACGTTGCAAGAAAGCTTGCACGTCGAGTTCACCGTGGAGTCGCTGGAGTACTTGCGGCGCGGCGGGCGTTTGTCGTACGCCCGAGCTTTCTTGGGCAACCTGCTCGGCGTGCGGCCCGTCCTGACCTTCGATAACGGCCTTATCGTCCCGACCCGCACCGTGCGCGGGCGTGACGTCATGGACGACATGGTGGCGCGCTTGGAGGAACGATTCGCCTCGCAGCCGATCGGACTCGTCATCGCCTACGCGGGGCGCGACCGTGAGCGCATCGATGCGCTGCGCAGATCACTGGAAGGCTCGAAGCTCGTCATTCGGCACGGACGCATTCAGCTTATCGGCGCGGTCGTCGGTGCGTATGCCGGACCGGGAGCATACGGCGTGGCGGCCTATCCGGTTCCTTAAGGCCGAACGTGAGAAGAATTTCCGGCGTGACTTCACAATGTGATTTACTGTGGCGGTATGCGCTGGGTTCTGGTCGTTCTCGCACTTGCCATTGCGGCCCTGGCCTACTTCTTCGGCTTGCGCCTCGGATATGTCTCCTTGACCCCGACGTACATGTTCAACGCCCAGGGAGTCAACAACTACTCGTACCGAACGTACGACGCGAACGCTCGTGTCATCTTGACGGGGCGTTGCGAAACGCGCAGCGGGGTAGTCGCGCTTCGGCTGTACTCTCCTTCGAACCGCCAAGTGGCGAGCGCCCTTTGCACGGCGGGCAATACCTTCGCGCTCAATTTGCAAGGCGGCGGCGAAGTCGGCTACTACGTCCTCAACGTGGAATTCGATCGTTTCACGGGCATGCTCGAAATCGATGAAAACCGCGCGGGCGAAACGGGCGGGCGGGACGTCGAGTTAGAGAAGGGGAGCGCGATGAACGCGCTCCCCTTCTCGTTGCTTCGTTTCGTCGATCGACGCCGCGTTTAAGCGTTCGTTTCGCTCGCGGCGCCCAGCTTGTTGATGCGCTTGGCGAGGCGGCTCTTCTTGCGGGCGGCGGCGTTCTTGTGAATGGTGCTGCCCTTGGCGGCCTTGTCGATGAGGCTCTCGGCGAGACGTTGCAACTCGGTCGCGTTCTCCGCGCTCGTCGTGGCTGCCTCGACGGCCTTCTTCGTGAAGGTCTTGATGGTGCTCTTCTTCGAGCGGTTGCGCAGACGGCGCTTGAGGCTTTGGCGGTGCCGCTTCTGGGCGGACTTGTGACGTAGGGCCATGATGTACCTTTCTCTCGCGAAGCGAGGCGGTCCCGCCGAGGACGTCGGCGGAACTCGAGCGAAAGCGACGATTCGCCGCTCCGCGCGCCGAGTGGCGCACCTTCCACGCCCATGGCATGAAAAGCCTTGCCAGTGTAGCGACTCGGCGCGGAGAAATCAAGCGAGGGGGGGCGCGACAAGGGTCACCGTCGCGCGACCCGCCGCTCGTTACACTGCCGGAGTGAGCGACGACTTCATGGAGTACGCCTTTCGGGCGCTCGCGGCGCGCGCCCTCACCGAGCACGAGCTCTTGACGCGGCTCGCCAAGCGCGGCGCGTCGTCCGATGAGTCGAGGCGCGTCGTCGACCGTCTCAAGGAGCTCGGCTACATCGACGACGAGGCGGTCGCGCGAGGAGCCACGACGCGCCGAGGGGTCGGGAAGATGCGCGTGAAGTTCGACCTCGCGAGGCGCGGCGTCGACAAGAACGTCATCGCCGAAGCCGTGAGCGCCCGAGGCGACGACGAGGAGCGCGAGGAGGCGGCGCGCTTGGTGGAGCGCTACCGCGACAAGTGGTTGCGGGCCAAGGATCCGCGCGCCAAGGCCTTCGGGTTCCTCGCGCGCCGAGGCTTCGCCGTGAGCGTCATCTACGAGGTGATCGGCAACTTGCACGGCTCGGAACTCGCCGACGTCGCGCCGGACGACCCGTGACGCTTGACACGCTTTGCTGGCGCGGCTAGACTACTGACCGCATTCGGATGACGAGTGCGGCACCACCGACACGCTCGCGTGTCATTCATCGAGGCGTAGCGCAGCTTGGTAGCGCACTTCGTTCGGGACGAAGGGGTCGGAGGTTCAAATCCTCTCGCCTCGACCACAGCAACCTGGCCCCCTTTGGGGGCCGTTCTTGTTCACCCTTCTTCGCACAGAGAAAGCTCCGCATCATGCGCGTGTTCGCCATTGCCGACCTTCACCTTTCGGCCATGCATTCCAAACCCATGACGATCTTCGGTTCGAACTGGCTCGGCCATCCGGACGCGATCTTCGAACGCTGGGCAAACGTCGTACGCGACGGCGACCTCGTCCTGCTGCCCGGCGACTTGTCGTGGGCCATGCGGCTCGACGACGCCCTCGTCGATTTGAAGCGCGTGGCCGAGTTGCCGGGCACGAAAGTCATTTCGCGCGGCAACCACGACTACTGGTGGCCTTCGATCAGCAAGTTGCGTGCCTCGCTGCCTCCTTCCATGTACGCCGTGCAGAACGACGCGTTGACGTTCGGCGACCTCGTCGTGTGCGGAACGCGCGGTTGGAGCGTGCCGGGCAGCGACGATTTCGGTCCCGACGACGACAAGATCTACAAGCGTGAACTCGAACGACTGCGCCTCGCCTTGGAGGCCGCGCGCCGCACGGGCGCGCCCCGCACGGTGCTGATGCTGCACTACCCGCCGAGCAACCTGCACTTCGCGCCCAGCGGCTTCACGTCCCTGATCGAGGCGTACCGGCCCACCTGCGTCGTGTACGGTCACCTGCACGGCATCGGTGTGGAGCGGTCGCTGAAACGCTGGGGCGACGTCTCGACGCACCTCGTCGCGGCGGACGCCTTGAAGTTCACGCCGAAGCAAGTGTTGTGATGGCTCAGGGGCGACGCTGCTCGAAGAAGGCTTCGAGCAGCCGTCCGCACTCACGCGCCCGCACGCCGCGCACGACCTCGAAGCGGTGACCGAAGTTGGCCCGAGAGAGATCGCGCACACCGCCGAGCGCGCCCATCTTGACGTTGTCCGCGCCGTAGACGACCCGTCCGACCCGCGCCTCCACGATCGCCCCGAAACACATGGGGCACGGTTCGAGCGTCACGACGAGCGTGCAGTCGGTGAGGTACGGCGTTCCGAGCACGTGAGACGCTTCTCGCAGCACTTCGAGTTCCGCGTGGCGCGTCATGTCCCCCGAGCGCCGCGACGTGTTCGCGGCGCTCGCGACGATAATTTCGCCGCGCACGACGACCGCCCCGATCGGGACCTCACCTGCCTCGAAGGCTTCACGCGCGGCGCGCAAGGCTTCGCTCATCTCGCCGTCCCAAGGCCGGGGGGAAGCGCCGAGGGCGACGGACGTCACGGGAGGATCGAGGCCGAGCCACAGAACGTCGCTTTCCACCGCGAGCAGCCACACGACGTCTCGCTCTCCACGCGGAACCTTCGCGTCCGTGAGGACGTCGCTCACCTTGCGAGTGCCGCCGGGAAGCCGGATGCGGTCGCCGGGGCGGCGGTGCCTCAGGACCGCTTCGGGAGGCGGATCGAACGCCGGCATCGGCCAGGTACGCGGCGCGGCGTGCAGACGGCCGTTGGTGACCGTGACGTCACGGCGACCGGGCAAGGTGAGGTGGGTCGTGCCTTTGCCTTGCAAGGCGTGCGCGAGGCGGTCGACGTGAGCGGCGTGAAAGGTCAGGCGCGAGGCGCGTAGGCGCGAGGCGACGAATCGGCGAAGAACGCCGAGCGGTTCGCGCGAGAAGTCGGCGTCCTCGGGAAGCGCCGCGGCGAGGTCGCTCAGGACGCGTTCGTCCTCCGCGTCCCAGTCGGCGCGGCGCGCGAGGGCCACCTCGACGTTCGGGAAGCGCTCCGTGAGGCTCGGCAAGATCTCGTGCCGCAACCAGTTGCGCGTGAACGTCACGTCGCGGTTGCTGTCGTCCTCGCGCCACGGCTGCCCGAGCGCCGCCAGGTACGCGCGGATCTCGGCGCGCGACACGTGCAGCCACGGTCTCTCCACGCGACCCGCCCGCCGTGAAATGCCGAGGGTGGCGTGCTCGCCGCGCAGCACTTCGTGCAGCACCGTCTCGGCTTGATCGCCTCGGTGGTGCGCCGTCAGGACGACGTCGGCGCCGGCCGCCTTGGCCGAGCGGGCGAGAAAGTCGTAGCGCACGCGCCGCGCGGCGACCTCCAAGCTTTCACGGCGCTTCTCGGCGACCGCGCGCACGTCCACGCGGCGCACTTCGCACGGCACGTTCAGCGAAGCGCAGAGTTCTGTGACCCAGCGAGCGTCGTCGGCCGAGGACGCTCGTAGACCGTGGTCGAGGTGAGCGGCCGCCACGACCGCGCCGACGCGCAGCAAGGCGCGCAGCATCGCCACGGAATCCGCGCCGCCCGAGAGGCCGAGCAGCAAGCGACGGTCGCGATACGGCGCGAGCGACGTCTCCAAGCTCTCCACGTCCGCCAGTCTAGCCCACGGCGAACCGACCTTCGCTCTTCGCACCGTCGCGCCGCCGAGGGCCTTCTACAATGGCCGCATGACGATCAAGATCGGCGACTTCGCTCCCGAGATCGACGCGCGCAGTGACGACGGTCGGTCGGTGAAACTGTCGACGCTTCGAGGCGCGTGGGTCGTGCTGTACTTCTATCCGCGCGCGAGTTCCCTGGGTTGCTCCGTCGAGGCGGCTCGCTTTCAACAAGCCCTGCCCGAGTTCGAGCGGCTCGGCGCCGTCGTCGTGGGTGTCAGCACCGACACGGAGGCGGCGCAGGCGAAGTTTCGCGAGACGTGCGACTTGCGCTTTCCGCTGCTGCCCGACGGAGACAAGACGATCTCGCGCGCTTACGGCGTCATCGGAGGCTTGATGGGACTGCTCAACATGGCCGACCGTCAAACGTTTCTGATCGATCCCGAGGGACGTCTCGTCCAGCACTGGCGGCGCGTCAATCCCCACAAGCACGCCGCCGAAGTGCTCGCAGACTTGCGGCGGCGCGTGGACGTCTTGTCGGAGCCGCCAGCGGTTCGAGGTTGAACGCGGCGGGTTACAGGCGGGCGCTGGCGGTGACGTTTCGCAAGAGGAGTTTGTCGAACAGCCACGACTCGCCTTCGAGCAGCCGCACGCCGAAATAGCCTTGGCGGTTCTTGGCGGCGACGTCGAGGGACGGTCCGCCGAGAGAGAACAGCCCGGAGCGGTTCGCGCCGAGGGTGAGGCTCCCGATGCGGTTGGCCGTCTCGGCGGTCGCGTCGCACACGAAGTACGCGCCGAGGTCTTGGCAGGCCTCGGTCGCGGACGGCAAGCTCGGTCGCACGTAGACGTCGGCTCGACTCACCGTTCCGAGCCCGCTGTACACGGCGTTGCCCGACAGCTGAACGCGGCTGAACACGGTCGGGATGGTCGTGTCGGCGAAGCGGTTTTCCTTGGTGTACACGACGATCGACGCGTCGGGACGGCTCGGAGGCAGCGTCACCTCGAAGTCGCCGATGCGCTGGGAAGGCAAGGGGATGACGCCGCAGGCGGCGAGGGCGAGCGGCAGAGTCGCGGCAATCAGTCGTTTCATCGTTTCGTCAGTATGCGGCCCGCCTTCGTGACGGGCGATGAACGCCTGAAAAAATTCTTAAAGTCTGCGGTCTGCGAGGTGCTTGGCGACGCGCGTCTCCAAGCACGAAGCGGGCAGCCCGTATACTCCCCGCATGAAAGAGACGACCAAACGCCCGTCCACCGCGCCGAAAGTGCGCCTCAAAGCGGGCCGCGAGCGGCGTGTTCTGGGTCGCTATCCGTTCGGGCATTCCGGAGACATCTTAGAAGCCGACGCGGGCATCGCGCCCGGCTCGATCGTGGACGTGCACGCCGAGAGCGGCACCTTTCTCGGTCGCGGCTACTTCAACGCCGAAGGTGGCACCCCCCTGAGAATGCTGACGTTGGAGCGCGAGGAGATCGACGCGCGCTTCTACGAGCGGCGCGTTCGTGAAGCGCTGCGGCGACGCGAGGAGCGCGTGACGGGCACCAACGCTCTGCGCGTCGTGCACGGCGAGGCGGACGGCTTGCCAGGCGTGATCGCCGACCGATTCGGCGACGTGCTGTCCGTGCAATTCAGAAACGCGGGCGTCGAGCGGCACCGCGACCTCGTGCTGAACGCCTTGGCGAGCGTCACGGGCGCTTCGAGCGCGTTCGAGCGCTCGGACACCGTGGAGCGCCGACGCGAGGGGTTGGAGCTTCGAACGGGCGCCTTGTGGGGCGAGTTGCCCAGCCGCGTGGAGTTCTTCGAGGACGACCTCACCCTCGCCTTCGACCCGACGACGTCCCAAAAGACGGGCTTCTACCTCGATCAGCGCGACAACCGCCGCTTGCTGCGCTCGCTCGTGAATCCCGGTGATACCTTTCTCGACGTGTACAGCTACACCGGCACCTTCAGCTTGCACGCGGCGAAGGCGGGCGCGAAGACGCTGGCCGTCGACAAGGACCACGTGGCGCTCGGCGTCTTGGAGGGCTGCGCGCGCGACAACGCCGTGGAGCGCCTCGTCGGCGTGCGGCTCGGAGACGCGCTCGACGTTCTCGGGGCGCTCGAGAAGGAAAAGCGAACGGCGAGCGTCGCCGTGTTCGATCCGCCGACGCTCGCCAAGCGCAAGGACGACGTTCCGAACGCCAAGCGGGTGTTCACGACGGGCGCGGCGAGCCTGCTTCGCATGCTTTCGAACGGCGGGCATCTGCTGATCTCGACGTGCGCGCACTACCTGCGCGTGGACGATCTGCTCGACGCGGCGCGCGTCGCGGCGGGCGAAGCGAACGTGGGAGCGGAAGTCGTGGCCGTGACGTACCAGCCCGCCGATCATCCGTGGATGTTGGCGGTGCCCGAAAGCTTGTACCTCAAGAGCGTGTTGCTGAAGGTGGAAAAATGATCGAGTTTCCGTCTCCTCCCATTCCGCCGAATCCCGGCGGTTGCACCCTGGAGCCCGCCGCATACGCCTTGGACTGGCTCGTGACGAAGTGGCACGCCACCGTGCGCGTCAACGGCGAGGCGCACGAGCGCGTGCTCGTCGCGGACTTGCTGCGACGCATTTCGGCGGAGCCCGCCGCGTTCGGCGTGAACGCCGACGAGGCTCGTCGGGCCGTGGAGCGCTTCGTGACCCTCGGCGGTCAGGTGCTGGAGCGCGAGGGCGGCTCGGCGGCGTGGCTGGCGCGCGAATTTCCCGCCTGACTCGCAGCGAGCCGCTCGACGCCCTCACGAATGCGGTGCTCGGGCAGATGGGCGAAAGCGATCAGCACGCCGGGCGGCCTGGGCAGTTCGCCGTACTCGGACGTCACGCTCACCCCGACGCCGACGCTCGCCGCGCGCCAACGAACGTCCGCCTCGTCGCTGCCGAGCGGCAGAGCGACGTGCAAGTGCAAGCCCGCCCCGGTTGCCGTGGGGCGCCATGACGGCAGGTACGTCTGGAGCGCCCTCAGCAGGACGTTCGCGCGCGCCTCGGCGACGTCGCGCACGACGCGCAGGTGCCGCGCGAAGGCGCCGCTCTCCAAAAAGTCGGCGAGGGCGAGCGCGTCCAAGGTGGGAGGTTGGCGGTCGGTCAGGGCGCGGGCGCGAGCGAGCGTCGCGACGACCGCTTGGGGCGCCACGAGGTAACCGCTGCGCAGGGCGGGCGCGAGGCTCTTGCTGAACGTCCCGACGAAGATGACGGCGTGCGGCGCGAGTCCTTGCAGGGCCGTGAGAGGACGGGCGCCGAAACGGAATTCCGAGTTGTAGTCGTCCTCGACGATCCACGCGCCCGCCGACCGCGCCCACTCCAGCGTGCGCAACCGCCGCTCGGCGCTCATGGCGGCGCCCGTCGGAAATTGGTGGGCGGGCGTCACGTACAAAAGCGTCGCCTGCCTCGGCAACGCCTCGACGATCAAGCCGCCTTCGTCCACGGGAACAGGAACGACCGTGGCGCCGCTCGCTTCGAAGACGCGCCGGGCGGCGACGTAACCGGGGTCTTCCATCGCCACGACGCGGCCAGGTTCGAGCATCACGCGGGCGAGCGCGTCGAGGCTGCCTTGAGAGCCGCTCGTGAGCATGAGTTGGTCGGGCGTGGCGTGCACGCCGCGTTCGCGCGCGAGGTAGGCGGCGAGAGCTTCACGCGTGACAAGCGGTCCGAGCTCGTCGCCGTAGCCGCCGAAGCGCAGTTCGGGCGCACGGTGAGCGAGCGCCTCGGCCCACGCCTCGCTCGGAAAGAGCTGCGTCGGGACTCGGCCGAGGCGAAAGTCGATGTCGAACTTTCCCGCGTCCGCCGACGGGCGATCGTGAATCGCTCGACGGGCCCACGAGGACAGCGCCAGGGGCGGCGAGCGACCTTCGGGAGGCGCGCGGCGCTCGCGCTCCAAAAGCTCGGCCACGAACGTTCCCGACGCTTCACGCGTCACGAGGTACCCTTCGGCGACGAGCATCTCCACGGCTTCGAGAACGGTGTTGCGCGCCACGCCCCACTCGCGCGCGAGCGTGCGGCTCGATGGAACGCGCGACCTCGGCGCGAGTTCACCCGCGAGGATCGCTTCGCGCATACTGCGGTACACGCGGCGGTACAAGGCTTCGTTCGGGCGAGGCGGCAGGAGGTGCACCTCGCTCAGTGTAGTGCGCCGTGAATCGCCACACTCGCCTTCACGGGGCCTCTCTAGAATGAGCGGGTGGCCCCGCCCGTCTCCTCCTTGCTCCGTGAATACCAAGATTACGTGATGGCCTACCGCCTTCGCTCGGCGGTGGGAGGCCGAGTGGCTCCGCGCGGACCGCTGCTGCCTTTGAGTTTGTACGCCCGCAAGCGTATCGAGCGGCAATCCCTGGCGGGCGCCCTCGTGCGCAAGGAGATTCCGCTGGCGGGCTTGCGGGAAATCGACCGGCTCACGAACGAGACGGCCTTCGGCTTTTGGCACAACCCGGCGGAAGTGGCGGACTTCCTGCGAGCGGCGCTTCGCGGCGGCGGCCACCCCGCGCTCGGTGATCCGAACGCCTTCGAGAGCCTCTTGTCGGACGCGGAAAAGTCGCGGTTGGGTGTCAAGGTGAACGACGTCTGCCGTCACTACCTCACGTGCCTCGCGCTCGCCGCGCCGGGCATCGACCCGTCGGCGCTCGAGTCCATCTACAAGCGCGTGGAGGCGTTCGACATGCCCTTGTTCGCCGACGAGCTTCCCGACACCGCGAAATAGCAGCAGCCCCGAGCAGGACGCTCGGGGCTTGCTGCTGGCGGCGGTTCAGCCGTGGTTCGGCATGCAGGCCGTCACTTCGGGCGCGACGCCGTCGGCGAAGCGTTTGAAGTTGTTGCGGAACATTCCGGCGAGCTTCGTGGCCGTGCGGTCGTACTCGCCTTGATCGGCCCAGGTGTCGCGTGGACGCAGCACCTCGCTGGGAACGCCGGGCACACTCGTGGGAATTTCGAGGTCGAAGAAGGGCTCCTTTTCGAAGGCCACGTCGTCGAGGGCGCCCGAGAGGGCGGCGCGCAGCAAGGCGCGCGTGTGGGCGATGCTCATACGGCGTCCCGCGCCGTACTTGCCGCCCGTCCAGCCGGTGTTCACGAGCCACACCTTCGCGCCCGATTCCTCGACGCGCTTGGCGAGGAGCGCGGCGTACTCGCCGGGGTGCCGAGGCATGAACGGCGCGCCGAAGCACGTCGAGAAGGTTGGTTGCGGCTCCACGACGCCTTGCTCGGTGCCGGGAATCTTGGCCGTGAAGCCCGAGATGAACTGGTACATCATCTGCTCGCGGGTGAGGCGCGCGATGGGAGGCAACACCCCGTAGGCGTCGGCCGTGAGGAACACGACGTTCTTCGGGTGTCCGCCGCGTCCTTCGGGCACGATGTTGTCTATGAACTCGATCGGGTAGGCGCTGCGGGTGTTCTCCGTCAGGCTGCCGTCGTTCAAGTCCGGCGTGCCGTCGGGCTTCAGAACGACGTTTTCGAGGACGGTGCCGAAACGGCGGGTCGTCGCGTAGATGGCAGGTTCGGCTTCGGCGTTGAGGCCGATGACCTTGGCGTAGCAGCCACCCTCGAAGTTGAAGACGCCTTCGTCGCTCCAGCCGTGCTCGTCGTCGCCGATCAAAAGGCGCTCGGGGTCGGCGCTGAGGGTCGTCTTGCCGGTGCCCGACAAGCCGAAGAACAGCGCGACGTCACCGTCCTTGCCCATGTTCGCCGAGCAGTGCATCGGCATGACGCCTTGCGCGGGAAGCAGGAAATTCAAGACGCCGAAGATGGCCTTCTTGTTTTCGCCCGCGTACTTCGTGCCGCCGATCAAGACGATTTTGCGCGTGAAGTTCACGAGGATGAAGGTGCCGCTTCCGACGCCGTCACGCTGGGGATCGGCTCGAAAGGACGGCACGTTGAGAACCGTCCATTGCGGGCGGAAGGAGCGCAGCTCGGCGTCATCGGGACGCACGAACATGTTGCGCACGAACAGGCTGTGGTACGCCATTTCCTGCACGAAGCGTACGGGCAGGCGGTAGCGTTCGTCGGTGCCCGCGTAGAGGTCTTGCACGAACAGTTCGGCGCCCCTCAGGGAAGCCGTGACACGCTCGTACAAGCGGTCGAAGACGTCGGGAGCGATGGCGGTGTTGAAGCCGCCCCACCACACGGCGTCCTTCGTGGCGTCGTCGAGAACGATGAAGCGGTCTTTCGGCGACCGTCCGGTGTGCGGCGCGGTGTGAACGACGAGGGGGCCTTCCAGCGCGAGCGTGCCTTCCCCCAGGCGCAGGGCCGCTTCGTACAGCTTCGGGGCGTTGAGGTTGAAGTGCGCCACGGCACCGTGAATGCCGAGTTCGTCGAGGTTGCGCTCCAATGCGGTCGTCATGCGTCCTCCCATCGCTCCACTAACGAGCGTTCGTTGACCGCCATTTTGACTCATGAAGACGTCTTGGCGCAACCCCGCAGACGTCGGTGTTTCTCACGAAGGAACACAAAAGCGAGACCGAGTTCAGATCGGTCTCGAGGATTGGAAGCGAGGCTCAAGCCGGGTTGTCGCGCAGTTGCTCCGACATGGCGCCACGGTCGTCGCGCGGCGTGTACGTCATGCAAGCGGCGCCTTCGCTCGACATCGACACTTGGATCTGCCCCGCGTGGCACTGGTGGTCCTCGTTGTAGCGGCATCGAGTGACGTCGCACTGACCGACCACGCTGAGTTGTCCGTCTCGGTTCATGTCCTGCATCATGCCCGTCCTCCTTCGGCGGCGCTCGACCGCCTCGTGTGCGTTCAGGGTGGACGACGAACGCGCCTCCGAATGTGGAGGCGCGTCCTTTGTGGCGGGTCGTTCAACCCAAGTGACTCGCTCGGTTTTTTCGCGCTGACACGAGGTTCAATTGAGGGTCGCCGAGCGAATGCCCGAAGCGCAACGAACGCGATGCTCGACGGCGTCGCCGTCGAGGACGCCCGCCTCTCGAAGGCCGAGCGTCACGATTTCCACTTCCGCCCACGCGCGCCGCAACTCGCCGCGCGCCCGAGCGAGGAGAATCGTGAGGTAAGCCTCGACGGCGTCCGACTCGTCCTCATGGGCGGCCGCGTCCTTCAGCAGGCGCCGCGCGCCGTCGAGCGCGCCGTCGTCTTGCGCTTCCCCGAACTTGATCTGCCGCGCGGCGACGCCCGCGAGCTGCGTCATCACGGTCTCTTCGAGCAGGGCGCGGTGAACGCGCAGCGTCCCGGGTTGCGCGCGCGCGACGAAGTGCAGCGAAGGCTGGGGGCGCACGCGCACTTCCTTGACGCGCAGCGTCGGACGATTGAACTTGCACGCGAGAACGGCCGAGCCGGCGAGGCCGTAGGCGAAGGAAAGCTCGGTGTCGGATAGCGGCGCGGACGCGGGCAGAATGTCGAGGTTCGGCATGATGAGGAGGGCGTCGAAGAATCCCGACGAACCAACTCTACTTTGACGGGCCATGAAGGAAACGTCAAGGGACGTCCTTCCCATTTGTCCCGCCTCGGCGGCCGATTCGATACCATGAATTCATGGACGTGCATCGCCTCGCCTTCAGCCTCGATCACCGAATCGGTCACGTTTTGAGGCGTGAAGACGGCGGCATGTTGACCCTTCAAGAGACCCTTCCCGTCTTCGAGCATCCCGAGGACGCCGATCGATACGCGCTCGATCACGCGCTGCACCTCACGCCCGCCGCAGCGAGCCCGGTGCAACTCGACGTGCTCGCCTTGTGGCTGTCGCGCGACCGCGTCGACATCTCGCACGACGTCCTCTTGCACGCCTGGGAGCTTTTCGCGGCCGTCGCCCGCTCGCTGAAATCGCGCGACAGCCGCGTCGTCGCCGAATTCGAAGGTCCCGGCTGCCTCTACGACAAGCTGTTTTGGACGAGCGTCACGCCCGGCGGCGCCCTCTCCGTCGCGGAACGTGCCAAGCTGCGCTGGGTCCTCGCCGAGGGCTTGCGCTCCTTTCGCGGCGCCCTCAGCTGGCAAACGGCGCGAGACACCACGAACTGACAACGTCGTGTTTCGGCCCCGCCTCCCCGAAGGAAGCGGGGCGTCTTCTTGCCGCTCAGCTCGACGCTGAGGTGTAATTGCGCAGCGCGTAGCGCCAAAACAGGCGACTGACGACCATCAACGTGACGGCGAGCAGCGGGGACGCGATGGCGAAACCGGGCGGAAGCTCGCCGAGCACCGCCCAAGCAGGAACGGTCGTGATGAACGCGATCGGCACGACGAAGGTCAGCAGGAAGCGGATACCGCCCGGAAAGGCCACGACGGGGTAACGGGCGGCGGCGAAGAAGCCGTTGAAGAGCTCGGTGATGTTCTGGACTTTCACCCACCAAAACGCGGTCGTCGCGAGCATGAACCAGATGGAATACACCGTCACGAGGGCGCTGAGGTACAGCGCGAGGCCGAGGAGCACGCCGCCGACCGTCACGCCTTGCAGTTGCACGAGCCCCCACACGACGATGCCGACACCGATGAGCGCGTCGCCGATGCGAAAGGCGTTGAGGTTGCGCGTGCTCACTTGGAACTGCGCGTCGATGGGCTTCAGAAGGGTGAAGTCCATCGTGCCGAGACGCACGCTCTCGGCGATACGGTTGAGGTTCGGGGCGAGCGCGACGGCGATGAACGAGTTCGTGAGCATGAACAGCCCCAGCACGACGGCCGCTTGGGGCGCCGTCCAGCCGCCGAGCGTGGAGGCGTTGCGAAAGAAGATCACGAGGGTCAGCAGACCGATGCCAACTTGACCGAGGCTTTCGAGCAGCCCCGCGATGAAGTTCGCGCGGTATTCCATCTGCGCGCTCAAGGAAGCGCCCGCGAAAATGCCGACGAGCCGCAGGTAACGCTTCACGCGCCCACCGCCCCGTACCGCTTGACGCCCCGCCGCCACATGACGAGGCGAAGCGTGGTGAGCGCGGCCAACCAACCGAGCAGCACGACGACGCCTGACGCGACATCGCTCCAAGAAGCCGTTCCGGAGATCATGCGGGCGGGTAGGTTCACCATGTACGGGTAAGGCGTGACGAGCGCGAAGGCGCGAATCGCGTCCGGGTACAGCGAGAGCGGCGCGAAGATGCCGCCCAAAGCGGCGTACGCGAGGAAGGAGAGGTTTTGCAAACTCGTGGCCGACTCCATCCAGAAGGCGAGCATTCCCAGGCAGTACTCCAGCAGGAAGCGCGTCATGAACGCCACCGTGATGACGCCCGCGAAGGCCAGCCACATCAGAGGGTCGGCCGTGACGTGCGCGCCCGGCACCAGCAGCACGATGGCGGCGACGATGACCGCCATGAACGGCAGGCGCACGACCTTCTCGGCGATGTGGGCCCCGACGTGCTCCCACATCGGATCGAAGGGCCGCAAAAGCTTCGGCGAGAGTTGCCCGAGTCGCACCTGCATGTCGAGTTCCCACACCACCCACACGACGAGCAACTGACCGACGATCCACGTGCCGAGAAAGTACGAGGCGAAGTCGCCGCCCGTCAAACCACCGATGGTGCCCGTCGGAGACGAACGCGCCTGTGAAATCCAGATCGCCATCATGATGAAGCTGAGGGTGCCCGTCAGCATCCAGATGATCACCTCGGCGCGGTAGACGAGCATGTTGGCGATTTGCGTCGCGAAGACGGCGCGAAGTTTGCGCGCGAAGCTCACAAGTGTTCGTTTCCACGCTCGGCTCCGAACAATTGGCCGATGACGCTTTCGATGGGCGGGTCTTCCACGGTGAGGTCGGCGACGTCGAGTTCGGTGAGGAGGCGCGCGGCGAGCATCGAAACCTCGGCGCGCGGCACGTTGACTTCCGCCGAGAGGCCCTCGAGCGCGACGACTTCGCCGTAACGGCTCAGCAAGTCGCGGGTAGTCGGCGAGCCGAGCTGCAGCTTCACGGTCTTGTGCGGGCTGCTCTTCTCGGCGAGTTCGGCGAGGTCGCCATCGAAGACGAGGCGACCCGCGTCGATCACGAGGATGCGCTTGGCGAGGGCCGTGACGTCGGCCATGTAGTGCGACGTCAAGATGACGGTGGCGCCGTATCGTTCGTTGTACGCACGGATGAACTCGCGGATGCGCACCTGCATGTTGACGTCGAGGCCGATGGTGGGCTCGTCGAGAAATAGCACTTTGGGGCGGTGCAGCAAGGCGGCGGCGAGCTCGCACTTCATGCGCTCGCCGAGGCTGAGCTTGCGCACCTGCTTCTTGAGGATCGGCTCGAGGTCGAGCACTTCCGAGAATTCGGCCATCGTCCGCTTGAACGCGTCGTCGGGGACTTCGTAGATCGCTTGGTTCACGAGGAAGGTGTCGAGGGCGGGCAAGTCCCAGATGAGCTGTTGCTTTTGGCCCATCACGAGGGTGATGTTCTTCAAAAAGGCCGTCTCACGTTTTTGCGGTCGGTGCCCGAGAACGCTCAACTCACCGCCCGACGGGTGCAGGAGGCCCGCGAGCATTTTGAGGGTCGTGGTCTTCCCTGCCCCGTTCGGCCCGAGGAAGCCGACCATTTCGCCGCCTTGAAGATCGAAGCTCACGCCGCGCACGGCTTCCACCTTGCGGGTCTTGGGATTCACGAAGGACTTCAACGACCCGAGAAAGCCGCCTTCCTTCTCGGTGACGTCGTACGACTTGCGCAGATCGCGCACGCGAACGGCGGAGGGAGGCGAGGCGGACAGCACTTGGGGTTGAGGCTCGACTACGGTCATGGCGTCCTCCGAAGAAGTTCAGTGTACGTCGTCAACAGATTGAGGTGAAAGTGGTACGCCAATCGGCGCATCGCCTGGCAGGAGTGACCGAGCGTCGGAGGTTTGAACTCAGGTGATGTCGGAAGTGATGCGCGAGCGCTACGAGGCGTCGCGTCCCTTTGGTCGGCTGCTTTCAAGGGCGTGCGAGGGTCGTCAGCCACGAAGGCCGCTTTTCGGAATGACGCTGATGTTGCCGTCGCCTTCCATGTAGGCGGCGGCCACGTCCTCGATGCGCTCCAATCCTTGACGCCGCACCTGCGTCATGAGCTCTTCCATCGTGATGAGCTCGCGGCGCATGTTGCGGCGGTCGATTCTTCCGTCCTTCACGAGCGGCAAGGCGGGCGGGTGGATGAGGCGGTCGAAGAATTTGTAGCGAAACGCGAGCCAGTTGAGACACCAGCTCCAAAAGACGATCGTGCCGACGAGCGCGGCGCCGTTCCACACCGAGTTGGCGGCGCCGCCCATCGCGCCGCCCGACGCGTCGGCGATGAGGACCACCACGAGCAGGTCCGTCACGGACAAGCTGCTCGCCTGCCTTTGCTGCAAGAAGCGCAGCAGCGCGAACAGCACGAGGTACATCACCGTTCCGCGCACGACCGTCTCCGAAAGCGGCACGTCCGGCCCGAACACTTGCGACCAGTTCATACCGAAAGTATGACGAGGGCCTCGTGCGGGCAGACGTGAAGGGCATGAACGAAGTGACCGCACGCGGAGGTCGCTCGCGGCGCGTCGGCGCCGAACGTCAATCGGTGGCCGGAGCGGTCTTCATGGCGCGGCGCGCGCCCCACGCGAGCACGAGCAAGACGGGCAGGCGCAGCAAGGCCGACACGCCGATCGCGCTGGGCACGCCGCACGCGTTGCCCAAGGCGCCCACACCGGGGCCGCCCGCGACTTGACCGAGCGCGTCGGCTTGCGCGGCGATCGAGAGAACAGTCGCCCGCACCCGAGAGTCCAATCCTTGATTGAGCCATGCTCGATACAAGGGCTCGTACAAACCCCGAAGCACACCGACCGCCAGGAAGACCGCGACGGCCCACCAGAAGTGTCCGGCGAGCGCGAAGGCGAGCACCGCCGCCGCGCCGAGCGCGCCGATCCACGTGAGTTGTCGAGCGATACGCGGCACGTCGCTCGTCTCCAAGCGGCGCTGCAACGCTCGCGTGACGACGAGATTCACGAAGGTCCCGACCGCGCCGAGCAAGCTGAACCACGCGATGGGCCGAAGTCCCAGCAAGTCGGGCAGATCAAAGCTTTCGAGAAGATGGAGTTGCCACAAGCGGTCCAGCGCTTCGGTGGACGCTCCGTACAAAACGGCCGCGCCGATCAGGGCGAGCAAGACGGGACGGACGCGCACGGTCCGCGCTCCTTCTCGGAAGGTGCTGGCCATCGCTCGCCACGCCGAGCCTTCGCCGCGGCGCGGCGAGAAGTTCGACTCGGGCATCATGAAGGCGAGAACGCCCGCGAGCGCGAGCAGCACGCCCGCCCCCCCGAGGAGCGGCAAGGCGAGGCTCGCCTGCCCGAGCCACGCGGCGAGCCCAAGGCCGAGCAGCGATCCGACTCGCCCGACTTGCGCGCCCTTCAAGAACAAGGCGCCGACGTTCGCTTCGCCGACCTCGTCGGTGATCCACGCGCTTTGCGCGCCGCTCAGGAAGGTGTAACCGAGCGCGGCGACGACCTGCGCGAGCAGCACGGCGAGAAAGTCGCCGCCCAGCACGACGACGAGAAACGACAATCCGAGGAAGGTGAAGCCCAGCAGGACGGAGCGTCGACGGCTGTACACGTCGGCGACGACGCCCGTGGGGATTTCGAGGAGGAAGCACGAGGCTTCGAGGACCGTGCCGATCAGCACAAGTTGAAGCGGCGTCAGCTTCAAGCTCTCGACGAGGTAGACCCCTTGCGCGGTGAACGCGAGGGCGAAGGCGAGCGAAACGGCGAATTCCTGCAGCAGGAAAGCGCGCCGAGCGGCGTGGGCAACAGACATGAAGACTCCAGGGTGAGGCGGTCCGACAGGACTGACGAGGGCGCGCCGCACACCATGCAGGACGGCGCCGTGAGGGCCGTCACGCGGGCACGAGCGAGCGTTCGCGCGGTTCGAGTTGAAGTTCGTCAGGCGACTGTTGGCATGGTGACATCACCCCGAAAAGGAGGTGTCACGACCTTACCGAATCGAGCGCGACTTGTCTTGAGCACGATGGCGTAATGGACTTCACTCGAGGTTCAACGACGTGCGCAGTTCCTCGTGGCTGCGCAAAGTGCGCTGCACGCCCGCGCGCTCCAACTCGAGCGCGGAGTTCGGGTGCACGTGCCCGCCCGCGAGAAGGCCCCACACGGTGGCGCCCGCCGAAACGCCCGCCGTGGCTCCGGGAACGCTGTCCTCGATCACGAGGCATCGCGTGACGTCCACTCCCAGCGACGCCGCCGCGAAGGCGTACAAGTCGGGGTTGGGCTTACCGCGGCCGCCTACCATCGACGAGTCGAACGAGCGCCCGTCGAGCAGCACATCGAGTCCGGACGCCCGAAGCTTGAGGTCGAGGCGGTCTCGCCGCGAGTTGCTCGCGACGGCGAACGGCACGCCTCGCCGAGCGAGGGCGCGCAGCGTGTCCGCCGCGCCTTCGATGGCGGGTACGGACGTCAAGGCCGCCGCGAGGCCCGCGTCGATCCGCGCGTCGATTCCGTTCGGGCGCACCCAACCGAAGTCGCGCTCCAGCCCCTCGAACAGCACGGGAAAGGACGCGCCGACCGCGCGGCGCGAAAACTCCTCGTGCGTGAACGGCAAGGCGTGCTCGCCGAGCAGACTCAGCAGCACCTGTCCCGACAAGCCTTCGGAATCGATGAGGACGCCGTCGAGGTCGAAGAGGACGGCGTCGAACGAAAAGGAGGCGTCGGGAGAAGGCACGCCGCAGTCTAACGGGTCGCGAGGCGTTCTCGCACGCGCCTCGGAAGATTTCGCTTCACGACGAGGTCGTACGACGCGTGCAAAAGCTCCAAGGGCAGCGGGGTCGGCAGCGACCCGTCGAGAGGCAGGAAAATCCAGTGGCCGCCGAAGTACGCGGCGGGGACGATGTCCGGGAACTCGTCACGCAGGCGAGCCGTTCGCGCGAGCTCGCACTTCACCAGAAGCCGCAACGGATCCTCGGTGACGTTCACCATCGCATACATGCGGAAGACGGGTGCGCCCGAATCCGGGTCTTCCCCGCCGACCTTGAACACCAGGTTTTGCGTGTCGAACGGAAAGGTTTCGATCGTGGCGGGCAGCTTCGCGCACGCTTCCCGGATGTCCGAGACGAGCTCCATTCAGGCGGAGCCTCGAACGGCGAGGGCTTGCGGCAGGCGCGACTTGATCAGGCGGATCTGGCCGCGGTGGTTGAGTTCGTCCTCGAACACGTGGAACCACATGAAGTAGTGGTTGCCGCGCGCCCACCAAAACGGGCGGCTTTCGTGCAGCCACGCGTCGTCGCGCTCGCGAAATCCGCGCAACGTCTTGTCTCTGACGGACCGCAGCAAGTCCAGGTAGTACGCGTCGTCGTGCCCGTGAATCTCGGTCCTTGCTCGGTCGCCGAGTTCCATGGCCGCGCTCCAACGGTCGTACTCCTCGGGCTTGAAGAGCTCACGGCCCTCGAAGGTGAGGATTTGAAACCACGATTCGATGGCGGCCATGTGCACGAGTAGCGCCCCGATGGAGTTGGCCTTGTCGTCGATGCGGTGATCGAGTTGCTCGACCGTGAGACCTTTGATTTCCCACAACGTCGTGAGGCGCGTGTAGTTCATCATGCCGACGAGGCGGGCGACGTGCGGCGTGTATCCTTCGAGATCTTCGATGAGCAAATACTGAGGATCGGGGGCGGTCATGCTTCACCGTACCACTCGCTCCCACCCGTGCACACGCTCCCGAATCTCCTCCCACTCCACGGCGGTCTGGCGACCCGCGTCGAACTCCGCCGTGAGGCTGACGTGGAGGGCACGCAGATCGGCGTCGTCTTTCGTCACGTCCCGTCCCGTGTGCGTCTTGACGAGGAAGATCAAGCCCGCGAGGCCCGAGTCTTTCGTGAGGCTGAGCTCCAAGGGCCGCCCGAGCAGCCTGGGCACGTCGAACGGCGCGTACATCGGCCAGAACTTGTTGAGTCCGTCCGCGTGAATGCCGGCGCGCGTACGATGCGCGTCGCGCCCGAAGAGCGGGTACTTCGGCGGCACGCCTTGCCCGAGCTCGTCGTACAAGGCGGCGAGGTCGTTCAACGCCGTGAAGTCGGGGGCGTTTTCCTCGAACCAGCCCATGCCGACCAGATGCAGCAGCACGCCTTCGAGCGGTGCGTTTCCGGTGCGCTCCCCCTTGCCGAGCAGCGTGCCGTTGACGGCGCCGCACCCGGCGAGAACGGCAGCGAGACAGTTCGCGACGACGAGGTGCGTGTCGTTGTGCGGATGGAACTCGAGGTCCGCCGCGTCCAGGCCAAGTGCGCGAAGCTCGCCGAACATGCCGGGAACGCTTCTCGGCCACGCGACGAAGTCGTACGGCAACCCCAGGCCCATGGTGTCGCACACGCGAAATTTCGGTCGCTGGCGCTCGCCGTAGGCTTCAGCGAGTTGAAGGACGGACGCCACGAAGGGCAGCAGGAACTCTCGGGGAGCGCGCGTCGCGTCCTCCAGATGCAGCCTCGGTCTCAAGCCCGCGTCGAGCACGGCCCGCACGGCGTCGAGGTACGTCTCGGCGGCCTTCGCCCGCCCGCCCGGCTTGAACTTGTAGAACGTGTGGTAATCGCTCGCCGAGGCGAGCATGCCCGTTTCACTCACTCCGAGACGTGATACGAGGTCGGCGTCCGAGCGCGTCGCGCGAATCCACGTCGTCGGCTCGACGGGAGCGCCGCTCGCGAAGCGTTCCAAGGCCGCCGAGAGCATCGCGCGGTCCGATTCTCGGTACACGAAGAACTCGGCTTGGCGAACGGCGCCGCTCGCGCCCGTGAAGGCGCACATGAGCTCGTAGATCCGAACGCCCTGATCGACCGTCAAGGGCAGACCGCCTTGCTGGCCGTCTCGGTGCGTCGTCTCGGTCGTCCACACGCTCGTCGGAAGGCTTTCGGGACGCTCCTTCCAAACGAAGCGAGGAAAGGACTGAGCGGGAAAGGCGTCCGGGAAGAGGTCCGGTGAGGGCACGTCCTTCACGAGGTTCGTCATAGCGGCATCGTCCGTCACTTGACGGTTTGCGTCAATCTTGATTCGCGAATCAATATTAAGCTGAAGGCATGACCTCCTGGATCTCCGCCGCCGAAGCCACCGAGCGCCTCGGCGTGAACAAAGCGACGCTGTACGCCTACGTCAGTCGCGGCCTCGTACGCTCGCGAGCGGCGGGCGGTACGACCCGCGCCCGAACCTACGCCGCCGACGACATCGCGACCCTCGTCCGTCGCAAGGAGGATCGGCGCGAACCTCAACGCGTCGCGCGCACCGCGCTCGACTGGGGCTCGCCCGTCCTGGAATCCGAGTTGACCCTCATCGCCGACGACCGCCTGTTCTACCGAGGAATGGACGCGACCGAGCTCGCGCGGTTCGCGAGCGTCGAGGAGGTCGCGGGCCTCTTGTGGTCGGGCGAGCTTCGCGCGCCGCCGCTGCCGCTGCACGCCCAGCTCGCCCTGGTGCCCCTGCCTTCGGGCGCGCACCTCCTCGAAGCGTTCGGGCACGCCCTCACGCACGCCGGAGCGCACGACCTGCAAGCCGGCTTCACACGCGCCGACGACCTGCCGAAAAGCGCGGCCCGCGTGCTCGCGCTGTTGTACGCCACCGTCGAGCGCTTCGAGCGCGTTCCGCCCGCGCCGGACTTGCCGCTTCACCGTCGCCTCGCGCGCGCGCTGGGACGCGGCGATGATCGAAGCGCGGATCTCGTACGCCGAGCCCTCGTTCTCACGGCGGATCACGAGCTCAACGTCTCGAGCTTCACCGCGCGATGCGTCGCGTCGAGCGGGGCGAGCGTGCACCACGCCGCCCTCGCCGGCTTGTGCGCCTTGCAGGGCGTGCGGCACGGACTGGCGACCGAACTCGCCTTCGACCTGCTCGCCGACGCGGGCGAAGGGCGCCCGCGTGACGCGCTACGACGCGCCACGCGGCGTCACGGCTCGCCTCCCGGCTTCGGCCACACCCTCTACCCGAACGGCGACCCACGAGCGAAGGCGCTTGTGGACGTCATCGAAGACGATTTTCGAGACGAGCCGATCGTCCGCGTCGGCCGCGAGGTCGCCGAGATCGCGCACACCGAACTCGGCCTGCATCCCAACGTGGACTTCGCCTTGAGCCTCGCCGCTCACGTCTTGAAGCGAGGCGCACTCGACGGAGTCGCCTTGTTCGCCCTCGGTCGGACGGTCGGTTGGCTCGCGCACGCCATCGAGGCGGCGAGAAGCCAAGCCCTCATTCGACCGCGCGCGAAGTACGTCGGGCCGCTTCCAAACCGATGAACGTTCGAGAGATACGCGGTCCATGTCACTCGTACCGCGCAGAATCGACGTCATCGACGCCGCTCGTAAGACGCCGTCGATGATGAATCACGAAAAGCCCCTCTCCCTTGATAGGAGAGGGGCCACGCGGTGAGGAGATTACGCTCTCGGCGCCGGGTAGGCTTGCGCTTCCAGCACGGCCTTCGTGATGTGACGGCGCAGGCGGATGGTGTTGAGCATCTCGTGTTTCGTGAAGCGCTTGACGGCGCTCAGCATCACGCGCAGATCGTCGCCGTCGGCGATCATGCCGAGGGCTTCGCGGGCGAGCGTGGCGACCTTCTCGGCGGCTTCGTACGTGTAGACCTGCGTCATCTCGACTTGCAGTTCGGGGTTGCCGAGCTTGCGCGTGCGCAAGACGGCGGACTCGGCGGCGAAGGCGAGCATGGCGATGTCGGCGACGCGCATCAGGATTTCCTGACGGCTTTCGAGTTGCGGCCCGTATTTCATGGCGGCGGCCCCGGAGACGAGCAGGGCGACCTTCTTGAGATTCGCCGTCACCTTCGTCTCGGCGGCGAGCGGCGTCTCGTCCTCGTCCTCGTCGAAGGAGAACTCCATCAATTCCGACTGGAGCTTTTGGGCGGCTTGCATGAGCGGCAATTCGCCCTTCATGGCGCGCTTGAGCAGCATGCCGGGAATGAGAAGGCGGTTGATCTCGTTCGTGCCTTCGAAGATGCGGTTGATGCGGCTGTCACGGTAGGCGCGCTCGATGGCGTACTCCTCGGAGTATCCGACGCCGCCGTGGATCTGCAGGCCCTCGTCGACCGCGTAGTCGAGAAGTTCGGAGCCGAGCACCTTGATCATGGACGCTTCGACGGCGTACTCCTCGATCGCCTTGAGCTTGTCCGTGCCGCCGTCGATGGCCGCGTCGATGAGGCCGACGATGCGGTACAGGGCGCTCTCGACGGCGTAGGTGCGCAGGGCGATGTTGGCGAGCTTTTCTTGCACCGCGCCGAAGTTGGCGATGGGCTGACCGAACTGCTCGCGTTCGAGCGCGTACCGCGTGGAGATGGCCAAAGCGTCCTTCGCGCCGCCGACGCCGCCCGCGCCGAGCTTGTAGCGCCCGACATTGAGGATGTTGAAGGCGATCTTGGCGCCCGCACCGACGCCGCCGAGCAAGTTCTCGGCGGGGACTTTCACGTTGTCGAGGCGCAGCACGACCGTGGAGGACGAGCGAATGCCCATCTTGTGCTCTTCGGCGCCCGTGGAGACCCCCTCGAAGGCGCGTTCGACCAAAAAGGCGCTGAGCTTGTTGCCCTGCTCGGTCTTGACTTGCGCGAAGACGGTGTAGAGGTCGGCGATGCCGCCGTTGGAAATCCACATCTTCGAGCCGTTGAGGGTGTAGTACGTGCCGTCCTCGGACAAGACGGCGGTCGTCTTGGCGGCTTGCGCGTCCGAGCCACTGCTCGGCTCGGTGAGGCAGTACGCGGCGATCATCTCGGCGGAGGCGAGCTTGGGCAGGTACTTCGCCTTTTGCGCGTCGTTGCCGAAGTACACGGTGGGGAGACTTCCGATGGATTGGTGCGCGCCGTACGTCACGGCGAAGCCGCCCGTCTGGCTGAACTTCTCGGCGATCACGAGGCTCGCGGTTTTCGGAAGGTCGAGCCCGCCGTATTCCTCGGGCACTTCGACGGCGGTGAGGCCGAGTTCGCCCGCTTGCTTGAGGAGTTTGGCGTTGAGGCCTTCGTGCTTGGCCTCGAGGTCCTTGATGACGGGCATCACTTCGCCTTGAATGAACGCCTCGGTGACCTCGCCGATTTGGCGCAGGGTGTCGTCCATGTCTTCGGGCGTGTAGATGTCTTGGGGAGACTGGCTGGCGATGAGGAACATCCCACCCTTGAACACGTTCTTGGACTCGCTCGCCTTGTCTTGCAATACGGTCATGGTTTTCCTCCGCGTTGGAATATTGGACTCAGTATAAGCAAACGGGCGAGCGTTTGGGTAGGTCCCCAATCAGCGAACGGCGAACGAGGCCACAAAAAGAAGCCTCCCCGATCAGGGGAGGTGGCAATCAAAGCCGAGGGAACCGTTCACACGTCGCCTGCGCCGTCGTCAGTCGCGGTTAGAAGCTTTTTCGCCGGGCAGGTCGTTCCCGGTTTTGCGTCCCAAATTCTGGTCTTCATCGGGGAAAGTGAAGTCGTTTCCGGATTCCTCGGGAATCGTCCCTCCGTTTTGTTCGTCCTGCTTGCGAAGCTGGTGAACTTCCGAATCCATCTGTTTTTCGACTTCGTTGTTGCGCCCCGAGAACCCACTGCGGTGCGATTCCGAGCGCGGCTTGTCGTATTGATCGGCCATTGGGCTCCTTTCGTCGCGTCGCGACTGAGTGGCCCTAGAATGCGCCGTTCGAGCGAGCGGACGGCCAGAAGCGCGTGAACGAACCTTCACGACCGCTCGTGATTTGTTACACTTTCAGCAAATGGCCCACGACTCCAAGGCGCACGACGCCGCGCTGTACCGCCACTGGATGACGCTTCTCGCCTGGATGCAGGACTTCGCGCAAGAGCGCGGTCTGATCTTCGAGAAGGTCGCCGACTTCCCCGATTACATCTACCGCATGGAGCGCGCCTACGACCTGCCCACGACCATCATGAGCGCGTCGCTCAACACGTCGACGGGGCCGCTGTTCGTCGCGGCCGTCAGCCCTCGTCACACGGATCTCAAGGGCGTGAGCTTGCGCCTCATGGGCGGCAGCAAGCACTGGCACCTGCACGCGGACGACGCGGGCTTGCTGGAAGGCAAGCGGCCCTTCACGCGCCAACGCCTGCACGTCATCCTCGAAGGCGCGCTCACCGGCGTCGGCCGCTGATTCAGGGCAGCCAAACGAACGCGATCAGCGCGCACAATACGCCCAGGATGGCGCCGACGGCGACTTCCAGGTACGTGTGGCCGAGCAGGACGCGCAGCGGTCGGGGAGAGAAGCCTTCGCGCACGACTTCCCGAAGCTCCTCCAAGAGGTCGTTGAGCAAGCGCGCCTGCTGTCCGCTGGAGTGCCGCACGCCCGTCGCGTCGTACATGATGATGAGGCTGAACACGACGGCCACTCCAAACAGCGGACTCGACAACCCTTGGGTGAGGCCGATGCCGGTGGAGAGCGAGACGACCATCGCCGTGTGACTCGACGGCATCCCGCCCGTCTCCAGGAACTTGTCGGGGGCCCAGCGGCGCTCCACGAGCAAAATCAAAAGCACCTTGAGGATCTGCGCCGTGACGTTCGCGAGGAGCGCCGTCCACAGCCAGCGGTTCGACAACAGTTCCTCGAAGCCGTTCAGGGCGTCACCTCCGCCTTCCTTTGCAGTTCGGCGGCCGACACGGTGTTGGCGAGAAGCTGCGCGACCGTCATGGGTCCCACGCCGCCCGGAACGGGCGTGAGGGCCGCCGCGACCTCGCCCACGTCCGGACGGACGTCGCCGAACACGCGGCTCTTGCCGTCCGGCAGGCGCTCCCAAGTGTTGCCGACGTCCACGACGACCGCGCCGGGCTTCACCATGTCGGGCGTCACGAGGTGCTTGCGGCCCACGGCGACGAGCAGCACGTCCGCGCCCCTCGTGACGTCAGCGAGGTTCGGCGTGCGCGAGTGCGCGACCGTGACCGTGGCGTTGGCGCGGAGCAGCAAGGCCGCGAGCGGTTTGCCGACGATGTTCGAGCGGCCCACGATGACGACGCTCTTTCCGGCGACGTCCACGTCGTAGTGCCTCAGCATCGCTATCACGCCTTGCGGCGTGCACGGCGGCAGGGCGTCCCCGCCCGACCACAGTCGCCCGACGTTCACGGGGTGAAAGCCGTCCACGTCCTTGAGCGGATCGATCGCCTCCAGCACGCGCGTCTCGTCCACGTGCCTCGGCAGGGGAAGCTGCACGAGGATTCCGCTCGCGTCCGAGTCGGAGTTGAGCGCTTCGATGAGCGACAAGAGGTCGGCTTGCGTCGTCTCCTCGGCGAGCGCGTGCACGGTGGATTTCAAACCCAGCTCCTTGGCGCGCTTGTCCTTGAGGCGCACGTAGCTCACGGACGCGGGGTCCTCGCCGAGGCGAATGACGTGCAAGTGCGGCACGAAGCCCAACGCCGCGATGCGCGCGCGCGCGTCGGAGAGCAAGGCCGCCGACGCCTCGTCGCCGCGCAGGGCGCGCGCCATCAAGCGTCCCTCGGCTTCTCGCCCGCGTCCCGACCGAGGGTACGCAGCACGCTGGCCAGCACGCCGTTCACGAACCGGCCCGACTCGTCCCCGCCGAACTTGCGGGCGATGCGAACCGCCGACTCGATGATCGGCACGGGCGGTTGTTCCACGTCGAGCAATTCCGACGTCGCGAGACGCAAGATGTTGAGGTCCGTCTGCGCGAGTTGCCCGAAACTCCAACCGTGGATGGTGCGGTGCAGCACCTCGTCGACGTCGTGCCGCCGCGCCTCGAAGGTCTCGACGAGTTCACGCGCGAACGTCAGCGTGTCCGCGTCGAGCGCCGCGTGAAGATCGCCGCCCGTGCGCATCGCGCCCTCGGCGCGCGTCAACGCCTCTGCGAGCGGCAAGCCGCCCTGCGCCGACTCGAAGATCACCTGAAAGGCGAATTCGCGCGCCGCGCGCCGTCCCGACGCGGGCCCGGTGTCGCGTCGTCGCATCAACCCTGCGCTCCCTTCGGCAACGTCAAGCCTTGAACCGTGACGTTCACGGCCTTCACCTTGAGTCCCGTCATGAGTTCGATGTTCTCGGTCACCGCTTGTTGCGCACCGCGCGACAGCGACACGATGTTCTTGCCGTATTCCACGTTGACGCTGACGTCGATGGTGACGCCCGACTCGTCGCGGTTCACCTTCAACGACCGCAGTCGCCCGCGCGGCGAGCGGTTGAGCACCTCACCGACGTTCATCGGCAAGTTCGTCACTTCCAAGCCCTCGATGCGTTCGAGCGTCGTGCAGGCGATGTCGTACAACACGTTTTTATTGATGTCGAGTTCCATAACTCCTCCAAGTGGAGCTCATTGTAACGTGACCCCGCGCGCGCTCAGAATTTCCGAGAGGCTCGCCTCGTCGAGGACCTTCACGCCGATCTCCTGGGCCTTGGCGAGCTTGCCGCCCGCCTCCTCGCCCGCGATCACGAACGAGGTCTTCTTCGTGACGTTGCCCGTCACGCGCGCGCCGTGCCGCTCCAGCAGTTCTTGAAGTTCTGGTCTCGGGCGCGAAAGGGTCCCGGTGATCACGAAGGTCAGTCCTTCGAGTTCCGTGCCCGCCTTCACGACGGTGGACGTCGTGTTGAGGCCCGCCGCCTCCAAGCGCCCGACAAGCTCGACCATCGACGGGTCGTGCAGGGCCGTCACGAGGACGTGCGCGACCGTTTCGCCGATGCCGGGAATGTTCGCGATTTGCTCTTCCGACGCGTCCATGATCGCGCGCAAATTCGCGAAGTTCGCCTCCAAGACACCACCGTTGCGCTCGCCGATCAGCGGGATGCCGAGGGCGACGATAAGGCGGGACAAGGGCTTTTTCTTGCTTTCCTGAAGTTGCGCGAGGATCTTCGTGGCGTTCTTCTCCCCCATTCGCTCGACTTGCAGCAGCTTCTCGACGGTGAGGTCGTACAAGTCGGCGGCGTTTCGCGCGATGCCTTGCGCGAAGAGCGCCTCCACGATCTTCTCGCCCAGGCCGCGCACGTCCATCGCGCCGCGCGACACGAAGTGCTTGAGCCGTTCCACGGCCTGCGCGGGACACAGCGGATTGGGACACACGACCGCCGCGCCGCCTTCCTCGCGCACGACCTCGTGCCCGCACTCGGGGCAGTGCGCCGGGAACTGGAAAGCCTGGGCTTCCTCGGGGCGCAGTTCGGGCACCACGCGGATGATCTCGGGAATGATTCCGCCCGACTTGTGCACGACGACCGTGTCGCCGACGCGGATGTCCTTGTCCCGGATGTAGTCCTCGTTATGCAGCGTCGCGCGCTGCACGACCGTTCCTTCTATAAGGCGCGGCTCGAGGTGCGCCAGCGGATTGAGGCGGCCCGTCCGCCCGACACTGATGGTGATCGCCTCGACTTTCGTGAAGGCTTCCTCGGCCGGGAACTTGTACGCGATCGCCCACCTCGGAGCGCGTGACGTGAAGCCCGCCTCGACTTGCAACTGAAAATCGTCGAGTTTCACGACGGTTCCGTCGGCGTCCATCGGAAAGGTCGAGCGCGCGGCCGTCATGTCGTGGTGGTACACGCCCGCGCCCGCCACCCCCGTCACGTGCCGCGAGTAGGGACTCACCGGGAAGCCGAGAGCCTGAAGTTCGTGCAGCAAGTCCCATTGCGTCCGCGCCTTGAGGTTGCCGCGCTTGCCGACCGAGTAGAAGTACGCTTCGAGCTTGCGGCTCGCCGTGACGCGCGGGTCCTTTTGACGCAGCGTTCCGGCGGCGGCGTTCCGGGGATTTTTGAAGGGCGGCAAGCCCGCCTCGTCCTGCTCGGTGTTGAGGCGCGCGAACTCGGCGCGCGTCAAGAACACTTCGCCGCGCACCTCCAACTCGCCCGTCACGCCCTCGAGCCTTCTCGGGATGCCCGAAATCGTGAGGACGTTGGCCGTCACGTCCTCACCCACGGCGCCGTTGCCGCGCGTCGCGCCCCACCGCAACTCGCCGTCCACGTAGTACAAGTTGATGCTCAGACCGTCGAGCTTCAGTTCGCACGTGTACGTGAACTCGCCGCCACCGCCGAGGGCGCGCGCGAGTTTCACCTCGAAGTCGGCGAGATCCTCGTCGCTGAAGGCGTTGTCGAGGCTCGTCATGGGCGTCGGATGGCGAATCGGGGCGAAGGTCGTGTTGGGCGCGCCGCCCACCCGTTGCGTCGGCGAGTTCGGCACGACGAGGTCGGGATGGGCGGCTTCGAATTCGCGAAGTTCGCGCATGAGCGCGTCGTACTCCGCGTCGCTGACTTCTGGATCGTCGAGTTCGTAGTAGCGCTTGTTGTGGTGCTCGATCAATGAGATGAGTTCGTGGTAGCGCGTGGCCGTCATGCGCTCACATTACCAGGCGCTTCCCTTCAGGTCGGTACGTGGAGACGCTCAAGGTCCCTTCGCGTTCGGTAGAGAGCGAACTCGGCGGCGGCGGGCAACGCCGCGACCGCGTCGCCTCGGGGCCGCAAAGCGTCCATCGCCTCCTCCAAGCTGGCGTACAGCCCGGCGGCGGGCATCGCGAGAATCGCCGCGCCGTGCGCCGCGCCCGGCTCGTGCGACGGTCGCCGCACCGCTTTGTCGAGCGCTCCGGAGACGAGGCCGAGCCACAAGTCGCTTCGCGCGCCGCCGCCCGTGGCGAGCAGGGTCTCGACGTGCGACAAAGGCCGCATGACGTCGAAGGCGTCCGCGAGGCTGAACGCGACGCCTTCCAGCACCGCCCGAGTGAGGTGACCGCGCTCGTGCGCGAGGCTCAGCCCGCTCCACGAGCCTCGCAACGCCGGATCCATCCACGGGCTTCGCTCGCCCGCCAAGTACGGCAGGAACGTCACGCCCTGTGAAGAGCCTACGCCGCGCGCTTCTTCCAGCAAGGTCTCCAAGCTCGCTTCGGGCGCGATCTTGTCCTTGAGCCACTGCAAGGCGCCCGCCGCGCTGAGGGTCACGCCGAGCAGGTGGTAGCCGCCGTCCGCGTGTGCGAACAGGTGCACGCGCCCCTCGGGGTCGGGCGTCGCGTCGGAGAGCGGCGCGAAGATCACGCCGCTCGTGCCGAGGCTGACGCTGCCGACGTCTCGCCGCGAGGACGTGAGTCCCAACCCGACGCCCGCCGCCGCGTTGTCACCGCCGCCCGCTACGACGAGCAAGCCGCGAGGCAACCCGCAAGCTTGCGCCACCGCGTCCGACAGCGTCCCGACAACTTCATGCGACGCGATCACGTCCGGAAAGAGCGAGGCGTCGAGGTCGAGCGCCGAGAGGACGTCTCGGTCCCACGACTTGCTCGCGAGGTGCAAGGCGCCCACCCCGGAGGCGTCGCTCGGTTCCGTACGCTTTTGCCCGGTCAGCACGAAGCCGAGGTAGTCTTTCGGCAGCAGGGCGCAGCGCAAGCGAGCGAACGCTTGAGGCTCCTCGTCGCGAAGCCACAGAATCTTCGGAAGCTGGAAGCCCGCCACGGCGCGGTTGCCGGTGCGGGCCACGAGCTCGGCCCTCGAAACGCGCGCCTCGATCGCCTCGACTTGCGCGCCCGTTCGCGCGTCGTTCCATAGCATCGCGGGGCGGATGACGTCGCCGCCGCCGTCGAGCGGAACGAGGCCGTGCATCTGCCCGGAGAGACCCAGGGCGAGCGGGACGCGGCCGTCCAAGTTCGACGCGACGTCACGCAGGGCCTCGGTCGCTCCGCGCACCCAGTCCGACGGGTCTTGCTGCGTCCACCCCGGGCGCGGCGTGTGCAGCGGATAGCTTCTCGTCGCCTCGGCGATCACCTCGCCGCGCCTCGTCAAGGCGACGACCTTCACGCCGCTCGTGCCGACGTCCACGCCCAGCGTGACGCCTTCGGTCACAGGGTCGCCTCCGCCTCGCTCGCCGACGAGGAACGAGCGGGTTCGCGCACGCCCAGCAGGAGATCCGTGACGAGTTGATCGAGGTGCTCCAAGCCCGGCCCGCGCCGCCCGAGTTCTCCACGGTCGAAGGCGCGGCTCTTCAAAGCTTCGGCCTTGTCGCGAGAGTAGCCCTTCGAGAGGCCTTCGAGTTCGGCGTCACGAACACGGTACGCTTCGATCGCCGCTTGAATTTCGGCGTCCTCGCGAAATTGCCGCACCTTCTCCTTCAAGACGAGGTAGGTGCGCATACAGCCGCGCGCGAAGGCCCACACGCCCGCCTCGTCCTCGGTGCGCAGCGCGTGCGCGTCGAAGTGCCGAGGGCCGTCGTAGCCGCTCGTCTCCAGCAAGTACACCGTGAAGAAGGCACTTTTGAGGTTCTCCGCGCCGAACCGCAAGTCCTGATCGAAGCGTCCCATCTTCTGGTCGTTGAGGTCCACGTGGAACAGCTTGCCCGCGTCGATGGCCTGCGCGATCGCGTGCGGAAACGACAAGCCCGCCATCGTCTCGTGCGCGAACTCGGGATTCACGCCGAACATCTGGGGTTTGTCGAGCGTCGCGATGAATCCCAGGGCGCTGCCGACCGTGGGCAAGAAGATGTCGCCGCGCGGTTCGTTCGGCTTGGGTTCCAGCGCGAACTTGTACCCGTAGCCTTGGTCCTCGCTGTACTCGGCGAGGAAGTTCAAGCTGTCGCGAAACCACGACATCGCGTCGAGAAGCTTGCCGCCCGCGTCGACTTCCGTGCCTTCGCGGCCACCCCAAAAGACGTACGTCTTCGCGCCGAACTCCGCGCCGAGGTCCATGGCGCGCATGGTCTTTTGCAAGGCGTAGGCGCGCACGCGCGCGTCGGCGGACGTGAACGCGCCGTCTTTGAAGGCGGGGTCCGTGAAGAGGTTGGTGGTCGCCATCGGGACGCACAAACCCGTTTCTTGGAGCGCGCGACGAAAGCCCTCGACGATGGCGTCGCGTTCCGACGCGCTCGCGTCGATCGGCACGAGGTCGTTGTCGTGGAAGTTCACGCCCCACGCGCCGAGTTCGGCGAGCTTCGACAAGATGGCGGCAGGGTCGATCGCCGTACGTGTCGGCTCGCCGAACGGGTCGCGCCCGACGTTGCCGACCGTCCACAAGCCGAACGTGAACTTGTCGGCGGGCGTGGCTTGAAATGAGCTCACGGGGTCACCTCCGGGGCAAGGGCCGAAAAGGGCGTCCACTTTTCCGAGCTTTGCCCGCTTCGCACGGCCGTCTCGATGAACGCCACGCCGCGCGCGCCGTCGTGGACGGTCGGAAAGTCGGCGATGAGAGAATCGGGCGCGCGTCCCTCGTCGCCCGCGCGAATCGCCTCGGCGGCGCCGACGTACAAGTTCGCGAACGCCTCGATGAAGGCCTCGGGGTGCCCGGTCGGAAGGCGCGTCGCGGCTTTCGCGGCCGAACCGAGGTAGGCGTTGCCGCGCGTCAGGACTTGCCGCGGGGCGTCGAGGGAATCCAAGACGAGGTAGTTCGGGTCCTCCTGATGCCACGTCAAGGTGCCCTCGGTGCCGTACACGCGGATGCGCAGATCGTTCTCGCCGCCGACCTCGATTTGAGAGCACCACAAGATGCCCTTCGCGCCGCCTTTGAAGCGCAGCAGCATGTTCGCGTCGTCGTCGAGACGCCGTCCCGGCACGAAGGCCGTGACGTCCGCGCAAATGGCATCGAGTTCGAGATTCGTGATCGTCGCCACGAGATTCTCGGCGTGAGAGCCGATGTCACCGATGGCGCCCGCGACGCCGCTGCGCGCCGGATCGGTGCGCCAATCCGCCTGCTTGTTCTCGACGTGACGCGCCAACCAGCCTTGGTTGTACTCCACGACGACCTTGCGAATCTCGCCGATCTTGCCCGCCCGCACGAGGTCGCGCGCTTCGCGCACCATCGGGTAGCCGGTGTAGTTGTACGTCACGGCGAACACGACGCCCGTCCGCTCGACGACGCCCACGAGGTCGCGCGCCTGCTCGAGCGTGTGCACGAGGGGCTTGTCGCACACGACGTGAATGCCCGCCTCGGCGAACGCCTTGGCGACTTCGTAGTGAACGTGGTTCGGCGTCACGATCGACACGAAGTCGATGCGCTCGTCCTTGGGGCGCGCGAGTTCGCCCGCCAACATGTCTTGCCAAGAGCCGTAGGTACGGTCGCCCGAAAGGCCGAGTTCCCGGCCCGACGCGACGGCCTTCTCGGGCGTGCTCGACAACGCGCCCGCGACGAAATCGATTTGTCCGTCGAGGGCGGCCGCCTTGCGGTGCACTCCGCCGATGAACGCGCCTTGCCCGCCGCCCACCATGCCCATGCGAAGCTTGCGGGTCATGATTCCGCCTTCGGCTGTTCGCTGCGCGAGAAGGCCGCGTCGAACGCTCCTTGCGCGGGCGCGAAGTCGAGGCGCCTCACGAACGCGGCGCTTTCCGCCGCGCCGTGGAATCGGTCCATGCGCGAGTCTTCCCATTCCACGCTGAGCGGCCCTTGGTAGCCGATGTCGTTGAGGGCCACGATGACTTCCTCGAAGTTCACGTCGCCGCGTCCCACCGAGCGGAAGTCCCAAAAGCGCCGCGCGTCTCCGAACGACGTGTGACCGCCGAACACGCCGACGGTGCCGTCGCCGTGACCCCACCACGCGTCTTTCATGTGCGCGTGGAAGATGCGGTCCGAGAACACGCGGATGAACTTCACGTAGTCCACGCCTTGATAGCCAAGGTGGCTCGGGTCGTAGTTGAAGCCGAAGCGCGGGTGGAATTTCACGGCTTGAAGCGCGCGCTGACTCGAGGCGATGTCGAAGGCGATCTCGGTCGGGTGAACTTCCAAACCGAAATTCACGCCCTGCTCGTCGAACACGTCGAGAATCGGCAGCCAACGCCGCGCGAAGTCGTCGAAGCCGCGCTGCCAATACTCTTGCGACGTAGGCGGAAATTGATACAAGGCGTGCCACACGCTGGAGCCCGTGAAGCCGTTGACGACTTTCACGCCGAGCTTGGCGGCGGCGCGTCCCGTGTTCGAGACTTCCTGCGCGGCGCGTTGACGCACGCCTTCGGGCTCGCCGTCGCCCCAGACGTGCGACGGCACGATGTCACGGTGGCGCTCGTCGATGAGATCGCACACCGCCTGCCCGACGAGGTGCGTGGAGATCGCGAAGAGTTGCAGTTCGTGGTCGGCGAGCAGCTCACGGCGCTGCTTGACGTAGTCGTCGTCTTCCAAGGCGCGCGTCACGTCGAAGTGATCGCCCCAGCACGCGAGTTCCAGCCCGTCGTACCCCATCTTCTTCGCGAGCGGGGCGAGCTCGGCGAGGGGAAGGTCGGCCCACTGGCCGGTAAAGAGAGTGATCGGTCGAGGCATTGCGCTCCTTCTCCCCTCTCCCGAAGCGGGAGAGGGGGGCGGGGGGTGGAGATCTTCAGAACGGCGAGTTCGGGTAGTAGAACTGCTTGGCGTTCGCCTTCGTGACGAGGACGGACGGAATGATGGTGCTGGCGGGCATCTTCTGGCCCTTGGAGCGCGCGGCGGTCGCCAGACGCATCGCGTCGGCGATCATGGCGGGCGGATACGTGACGTCGGCGGGAATCATCTTGTCGCCGTCCATGACGCGCTTGATCATGTCCTTCATGCCCGCGCCGCCGAGGACGAATTTGATGTCGGTGCGCTTGGCTTGCTGGATGGCCTTGAGAACGCCGACGGCCATGTCGTCGTCGGACGCCCACACCGCGTCGATCTTCGGGTAGCGCGTCAGGTAGTCCTGCATGACCTTGAAGGCGTCGTCGCGGTTCCAGTTGCCGAACTTCTTGTCGAGGATCTTGACGTTCGGGTACTGCGTTTTCATGGCCGCTTCGAACGAGTCGACACGCTGATTGTCGATGACGGTCGGCAGACCGCGCAAAATCACGACGTTGCCCTTGCCGCCCATCTGCTTGCCCATGAACTGCGCGGCGACCTTGCCGAAGCCGGGATTGTCGCCCGCGACGTAGGCGTCTTGCGCGGAGGTGTCGGTGAGGCCGCGGTCCACGACGACCGTATAGACGCCTTGCTTCTTGAGGTTCGCGACGGGCCGCGTGAGGGGCGCGCTCTCGAAGGGCAGGATGACGAGGGTGTTGATCTTGTTGACGGTGTAGAGGTCCTGGATTTGGTTCGCTTGCTCGCTGGGGCTGTTCGCGGTCTTGATGATGAAGCGGGCGTTCGGGTACTTCTTGGCGAGATCCTTGGCGGCTTCGTTGGCGTGGTACACGACCCCGCCCGTCCAGCCGTGCGTCGCGGACGGAATGGACACGCCGATGACGAGCGGCGTCGATTGTCCGGCGGCCGTCATGCCGAGGGTGATGGCCGCGAGGGCCGCCATGCCGATGGAGAATTGCTTGCTCATGTTGCCTCCTGAATGTGGAGTGAGTCGAACGTCCGAACACCGCGCCGTCTGTGCCAACTCGAGGAAGGAGTCAAGTTCGCCGACCGCGTTGCAAGAAGGCGACGATGATGATGACGACGCCTTGCACGGCCGCGTTGAGGTACACGCTGAAGAGGTTGGTGAGGTTGAGGACGTTTTCGATCGTGACGAGCAAAATCGCCCCGACGACCGTGCCCCAGATGCGTCCCGAGCCGCCCTTGAGCGCCGTTCCGCCGATAATGACGGCCGCGATCGCTTCGAGTTCCCACAGCAAACCCGTGGAGGGCGAGGCCGATCCGAGGCGCGGCACGTACAGAATCGTGGCGATGGCGACGCACACGCCGAGCAGGACGTACGTGAGGATCTTGATGCGCGTGACGTCGATGGCGGCGTAGCGCGCGACCTGCTCGTTGGAACCGATGGCTTGGACGTAGCGGCCGTACCTCGTGCGGTTGAGAAGCAAGCCGCCGAGCAAGGCGACGAGCGCGAACACGAGAATCGGGATGGGCACGCCGAGGACCGAGCCGTAGTAAACCGGGCTGTACTTCTCGGAAAGAGTGTCGTTCAAGCTGATGGCGCCGCCGTTGGAGAGGTAGGTGAGGACCGAGCGGAACAACCCTAGCGTGCCGAGGGTGACGATGAAGGGCTCGATGCGCCCGCGCGCGATGAGGGTGCCGTGCGCGAGTCCCGCGAGCGCCCCGATGGCGAGCGCGATCAGCATTCCGACGAGGATGGTGGACGTGCCCGACCCGAGCGTGGGAATGAGGGAATTCATGATGAGGATCATCGACCCGGCGGTGAGCGCGGCGAGCGAGCCCACGGAGAGGTCGATGCCGCCCGAGACGATCACGAAGGTCATGCCGACGGCGATGATGCCCGTGAAGGCGGCCCGCGTCAGAACGTTGGAGACGTTCGAGATGCTGGCGAAGTCCGAGTTGAGCGACGTCGCGAGGATCGCGAGCAGGATCAGGCCGAGCAGCGGCCCGAGCGCGCCGATGCGCGCCAAGATGTTGGGCCTCTTGGCGGGCCGAACGGCTTCAGAGGTGGGAGTGGACATGATCGCTCCTTGAATCGGCCCGCAGGCCCGTGGCGTACTGAATGACGGTTTGCTCGTCGAGGTCGTTGCCGCTGAGCTCGCCGACGATGCGCCCGCCGCGCATCACGAGCAGGCGGTGGCACAACCCGAGCAGTTCGGGCAGTTCGCTGGAGATCACGATGACGGCCTTGCCCGCTTGGGCGAGCTTGTGAACGAGGTGGTAGATGTCTCGCTTCGCGCCGACGTCCACGCCGCGTGTCGGCTCGTCGAGGATCACGACGTCCGGGTCTCGCTCCAAAATCTTGGCGAGGGCGAGCTTTTGCTGATTGCCGCCCGACAAGGACGCGGCCTTGACGTCGAGTCGGCTCGCGCGCACGTCGTACTCTTTCACGGCGCGCGTGAGAGCGGCGTCCTCGGCGCGTCGGTCCAGCAAAGGTCGGGCGTAACGCTCCAAGGTCATGAGCGTGAGGTTGGGGCGCAAGCCGAAGTCGACGTGCAACCCTTTGCCCTTGCGGTCCTCGCTGAGGTACACGATGCCTTGCCGAGCGGCGTCGATCGCCGAGCGCACGCGTATGGGGCGGCCGTGCTTGCGAATGCTTCCCACCGTGGAGCGGCGCAAGCCCAAGAGGCCCTCGAACGCCTCGGTGCGTCCGCTACCGATGAGGCCCGCGAAGCCCAGGACTTCGCCGCGGCGTACCGTGAAGCCCACGTCGTCCGCCCAGCCGGGCACACCGAGGTGCTCGACTTGGAGCGCCTCCTCGTCCGAAGGCGCGTTGTGCCGGGGAAACATGTCGGCGAGTTCGCGCCCCACCATGAGGTTGGCCATCTCGTGCGTGGACAAGGTGCTGGCGGGCCGCGTCGCCACGAGCCGCCCGTCTCGCAAGACCGTCACGCTGTCGGAGACGCGCTTCACCTCGTCGAGCTTGTGCGAGATGTAGAGCATCGTCACGCCGGAGGCGCGCAGTTCGCTCATGACGCCGAACAGCACCTCCGTCTCTCCGGGCGTGAGGGCCGCCGTCGGCTCGTCCATCACGAGCAACGTCGCCGAACGCGAAAGGGCCTTGGCGATTTCCAGAAGTTGTTTTTGCGGCACGCTCAGCTCTCGCACGCGCGTCCTCGGATCGACCGCGAGGCCGACGCGGTTCATGGCGTCCACGGCGCGGCGGTTCATCTCGGCGTCGTTCACGAGGAGCCCGCCGACTTCGTGACCCAAGAAGACGTTTTGGGCGACCGTGAGATCCTCGGCGAAGTTGAATTCCTGGTGGATGAGGACGATGCCCTTGGCCTCGGCGTCACGGCTGCTCGTGAAGCGGACGCGCTCGCCGTCCACGACGACGTCTCCGGTCGTCGGCGAGTGGTAACCGCCGAGAATCTTCATGAGGGTGGACTTGCCCGCGCCGTTCTCGCCGATCAAGGCGTGGACTTCGCCGCGCGCCACGTCGAAGTTGACGTCGCGCAGCACGTCCACGTCGCCGAAGCGCTTCGTGATGTGCGAGAACTCGACGTGCGTGGCGTGCGTTCGAGCCGGGCTCGTCATAGCGACCTCGCCTTGGCGGCCTCGAGGGTGGAGTTGAGGGCCAAGACCCCCGCCCCGACCAGGCCGCCTCGATCGGGGATTCGCGACAAGCGCAGTTCGATGTGCCGCGTGGACAGCGCGAGCGAGCGTCCGTACACGCTTTGACGGATGGACGCGAGCCACAACGGACCCATGAGCGAGATGCCGCCCGTGAGGACGATGTGCGACGGGTTGAAGAAGTTCACGAGCGAAGCGAGCATGCGGCCCAGCAAGACGCCCGAGCGTTGAATGATCGCCGTGGCGACCATGTCGCCTTCCCGGCTCGCGCGCGCGACCTCCACGGGCGTGAGCGAACCGACGCTCTTGAGCAGTTCGGCGAGAACGGCACTTTCGCCGCTTTCGGCGGCGGCGCGCGCTTCTTTGGCGATGGCGGGACCCGCCGCCATCGCCTCGACGCAACCGACGTTGCCGCAGTGGCACACGGGCCCGAGCGGATCGACGCAGATGTGACCGACGTCTCCGGCGGCGCCGTCCGCGCCGCGGTAGATGCGGCCGCCGCAGACGATGCCGCAACCGATGCCCGTGCCGACCTTCACGACGAGGAAGTTCTCGGCGAAGCGCCGTCCCGCCCACAGCTCGCCGAGCGCGAGGACGTTGACGTCGTTGTCGACGAAGACGGGCGCCCCGAGAATCGCGGCGAGGTCGTCCCGAATCGAGAAGCCTTCCCAGCCCGGCATGATGGGGGGATTGACGAGCAGGCCGGAGTCGAAGGCGACGGGGCCGGGCACGCCCATTCCGACGGCGAGCACGTCGTCGGGCAACAAGGCGAGCCGCGCGAGCAAGGTCTTCATGATCGCTTTGACGCGGGTCATGACGGGTCCGGGTCCGTGCCGCACGTCGGCCGCCTCGTGGTGGCTGGCGAGGGGCGTCATGTCGAGGCTCAGCACGGCGACGTCGAGGCTGGTCGCGCCGAGGTCCACGGCGAGAAGCACGCCGAGGTCCGGGTGAAGCGTCAGCTGTTCGGAGCGGCGCCCGCCCGTGGATTCGCTCGGGCCGCTTTCGCGCACGAGGCCCGCCTCCAGCAGATTCGCGATGGCGGCGACGACCTTGCTTTTGGAAAAGCCCGTGCGCTCGACGAGAAAGCGGCGGGAAACTTGTCCTTCCCAGCTCACGGCGGACAGCAGGGCCGCCTCGGTCAAGCCCAACAGCCCGATGTGCGTGCGGATTCGTGGGGTCACGGCACCTCCCGGAGATGAAGCCGAAGGAAAGTCGATCCTTCAGGCGTTTCTTGCTCGATGTCCGGAGTCTAAGCCCATCGACTTCAATCCGACAAGACCGAACTTCGAACCGAAGTCGAACGAAGTTCGAGCGAAGTCACGCCGAAGCCGCTCGATTTCGTGAAGCAGGCACGTTCGTGTGAGAAACGCATCAGGCCGCAACGCGACAGCGCTTATTTTTTCCCTGTATACTTCTTCGGGGTCGAAGGAAAGGTTCGTGAACGCGCTCGGCGCGACGATTTTCCACGACATCTCCAGGAGGACGTGCAATGAAAAAAGTTCTGGCACTCGGGCTTCTGGCCCTCGGCGCTGTCGCGAGCGCGCAAACGCCTGTTCGCGTCGGAATCGCGTTCGATTCCGGCGGTAAGTTCGATCGTTCGTTCAACCAGTCCGCGTGGGAAGGCTCCCAGCGCGCTGTGAAGGACCTCAAGGTCCAAGTGAACGACTTCCAGCCCACCGACCCCAGCCAAACCATCCAAGGCGTTCGTTCCTTCGCGCAAAACGGCTTCGACCTCACGGTCGGCGTCGGCTTCGCCAACGAGTCGAGCATCACGGCGGTCGCCAAGGAAAACCCGAACCTCGCGTTCGGCCTCGTCGACTCCGAAAGCTCCGCGACGAACGTCGCCAGCCTGCTGTTCCAAGAAGAGCAAGGCAGTTACCTCGTCGGCTACCTCGCGGGCCTCAACACCTCCACGAACGTCGTCGGCTTCATCGGCGGCATGGACATCCCGCTGATCCACAAGTTCGAAGCGGGCTTCGCGGCGGGCGCCAAGGCGGCCAACAAGAACATCCGCGTCATCGCGCAGTACGTCGGCACGACGCCCGAAGCGTGGAACAACCCCGCGCGCGCCAAGGAAATCGCGTCGAGCATGAAGTCGCGCGGCGCCGACGTCATCTTCCACGCGTCCGGCGCGTCGGGCAACGGCTTGATCGACTACGTGAAGCAAACGCAGTGCATCAAGGCCACGGACTTGCCCAAGGGCGTGACGTTCCGCAACAACACCTTCGCGAACGTCCGCAAGAGCGCTTCGTACACGAAGGCCTGCGCTGGCAACACGCGTCCGTTGTTCTTCATCGGCGTCGACTCCAACCAAAACCGCCTCGGTGACTACGACAACAACCCGGCGACGCTGAACCACGGCCTGACCTCCATGCTCAAGCGCGTGGACAACGCCGTGTACGCGCTCATCCGCGACGTGTCGCAGAACAAGTTCAAGGGTGGCGTGCGCCGCTTCGGCCTCGCGCAAAACGGCGTGGGCTTCGCCCTCGACCAGTACAACCGCGCCTTGATCTCCAACGCGCAGGAAAAGCGCCTCGAGGAAGTGCGTCAAGCGATCATCGCGGGCCGCATCAAGGTCCCGACCGACCGCTGATCCTCGCCCATCAACGAAAACACCCCGCCGCTCGGCGGGGTGTTTTCTGTTTTCAAGCGCTCAGTTCAAGACCGCGCGCGGCTCGGCCCGCTTGAGGCGCAGCAACCTCGGCACGCCTTCCGTCGCGATCAAGACGAGCGCCATGTACCGCACGGCCTCCACGAGACCGAGGTGCCGAATGCTCTCGGGAATGACGCGAAACGCGAAGTACACCGCGAAGACGAGCGCGATGCCCACGATCGTTCCGACAAGGCGCATGCCGAGGTTCCTGTGGCCTTCGAAGGTGCTGCGCGTCAGCCAAAAGCCGGAAAGCAAGCCCATGCTCATCGACATGTACGCCACCGACGAGAACACGGTCGCGGCAACCAACGCCACGATCGGCACGACGAAACGCCACGCGCCCTCCGCCTTCGGCACGCCGACGCGCGCGAGCAAGGCCACGAAGATCGCGCCGATCAGCACGCCGCCCACGATGTCCGACAGGAAGTGCACGCCCAGCACGACGCGCGACAAGGCGATCAAAAGCACGAGCACCGCCGCCACGCCCCAGAAGACGCGGTTGCGAGCGGCGAGCGCCATCGATCCCCAAATCGTCGCGCTGATTTGCGCGTGTCCGCTCGGAAACCCCGGCCCGCCCGCCGTGTCCTTCGCGGCGTCCGAAGCGATGCTCGCGTCCACCTGAAAGGGGCGCGGCTCGTCGAGCACCGTCTTGAGCAGGCCGTTCGTGAACAGCGACAGCGAAAACCACACGCCGAAGTCGCGTGCGCCGCGCGGATTCACGAAGAAGATGTAGACCCCCATCAAGACGATGAAGGCGTAATCCGAGCCGAACTGCGTCAAAGCGAGCCAGAAGGACTCCGGTCCGCCGAGCGCATCATGAAGTGCTCTCACGATGTCCATAAAGATTATTGTGCCAAACTCTCGGGCGCTGCGGAGCAGAACGAGCGCGGCGAAGCACCCCTGCTACACTACGGCCATGACCGGCTCCACCCACGGCAGCGACCTCGCGATCGAATTGCGGGGGATCACGAAGCAGTTTCCGCTCGTGCTGGCCAACGACAATATTTCCCTGAAAGTGCGCTGGGGCAGCGTGCACGCCCTCGTCGGCGAGAATGGCGCGGGCAAGTCCACCTTGATGAAGATCTTGTACGGCGTGCAGCCACCCACGAAGGGCGAGATCCTCGTGGACAGCCAGCTCGTTCAACTGCACGATCCGCGCGACGCCATCAAGCTCGGCATCGGCATGGTCTTCCAGCACTTCATGCTCGTCGATCCCTTGACCGTCACCGAGAACGTCATCCTCGGCTCCGAGCCCACGTCGGGCACCAGCATCAACTACCGCGCGGCGAAGGCACGCGTCGCCGAGCTCATCAAGCAGTTCAACTTCGACATCGACCCCGACGCCAAGATCGAGGACCTGCCCCTGGGCCTGCAACAGCGCGTCGAGATCCTCAAGACGCTGTACCGAGGCGCGCGCATCCTCATTCTCGACGAACCGACAGCGGTTCTCACGCCGAACGAGACGCTCGAACTCTTCGCGTTCCTCAAAAACCAGTACGCCAAGAGCGGCAACGCCGTCATCTTCATTTCGCACAAGCTGCACGAAGTCTTGGAGATCTCCGACGAGATCAGCGTCATCCGCGACGGCAAGATGATCGGCACGATTCCCACTCAAGGCGCCACGCCGCCGATCCTCGCGCGCATGATGGTAGGCCGCGACGTCGTCTTGAGCGTCGACAAGGCCCCCGCGCAACCTGGCGGCGCCGCCCTCGAAGTGCGCGACCTCGTGGTGAAGAACGAGGCGAACAAGAACGTGGTGGACAACGTGTCGTTCGACGTGCGCGCGGGCGAAATCGTCGGGATCGCCGGGGTCGAAGGCAACGGGCAAAGCCAGCTCGTGGAAGCCATCACGGGCCTGCACAAGTTCCACGGCGGCTCCATTCGCATTCTCGGCCAGCAATTGCCGCACATGACGGCCAAGACCGTCACGGAAGCGGGCGTCGCGCACATTCCCGAGGACCGCAACGAGCGTGGTCTCGTCCTCGACATGACAACCGCCGAGAACCTCATCCTCGGGTCGCACGACGAAAAGCCCTTCGCCGGCCCGCTCGGCCTGCTCGACCTCGACCGCATCGAGCAGCGCGCGGTGCAACTCGCGGGCGAATACGACGTCCGTCCTCGCTCGGCCTCGTTGCCCGCCGGGCAATACTCGGGCGGCAACGCCCAAAAGATCATCGTGGCGCGCGAGATGAGCCGCAACCCGAAGGTGCTGATCGCGTCGCAGCCGACGCGCGGCGTGGACATCGGCGCGATCGAATTCATCCACAAGCAGATCGTGAACGCCCGAGACAAGGGCCTCGCCGTTTTGCTGGTATCCGCCGACCTCGGTGAAGTCATGAATCTCGCCGACCGCATCATCGTGATGTTCGAAGGCAAGATCGTCGGCGAAGTCGTCGCCAAGAGCGCCACCGAAGAGCAACTCGGCCTCATGATGGCGGGCGTGCATCCGGAAGGAACGCACGTCTCGGCAGATTGACTGCCACCGCTCCGCGAAGCCCCCGTCAGGGGGCCTTTCGTTTAGGATGTTTGTCTATGAGTGTTCACCTCTCCGCCCAGCCGGGCCAAATTGCCGAAACCGTCCTCATGCCGGGCGATCCGCTGCGCGCCAAGTACATCGCCGAGACGTTTCTGGAGGACGCCGAGTTGTACAACGAGGTGCGCGGAATGCTGGGGTACACCGGCACGTACAAAGGCAGACGCGTCTCGGTGCAAGGCAGCGGGATGGGCATTCCGAGCATTTCCATCTACGCCTCCGAGCTCATCACGCAGTACGGCGTGAAGACCCTCGTGCGTGTCGGTACGTGCGGCGCGTACCAAGAAAACGTGCGCGTGCGCGACCTCGTGCTCGCCCAAGCCGCCTGCACGGACTCGGCCATCAACAACGTGCGCTTTCCCGGCAAGACCTTCGCGCCGATCGCCGACTTCGAACTCTTGCTGCGCGCCTATCAAGTCGCGCGAGAGCGCGGCTTCACGACGCACGTCGGCAACATCTTGTCGAGCGACACCTTCTACCACGACGATCCTCAGCAGTTTCAGCAGTGGGCGCGGTTCGGGGTGCTCGCCGTGGAAATGGAGGCGGCGGGCCTGTACACCCTCGCCGCGAAGTACGGCGTTCGCGCCCTCACGGTCCTGACGGTCAGCGATCACCTCGTCACGCGCGAGGAAACGACCGCGCAAGAGCGCCAAACGTCGTTCGGCGCGATGGTGCAAGTCGCGCTCGACGCGGCGCTCGGCCTCTAAGCTCGGCGGGAGGTGTACGCTCGAAGCATGAGCTCGCTGTTGCTCCTGACCGCGCTCGTCGCCGCGCAACCGTCCCTCCCCCGGGTAACCGTGGACGCTCGACCGCTTGTAGTGACGGCGACCGTTCGAGAACTTCCGGCTCGGCCCGTGGAGGAAGGGCCGGAGTTCTATCCGCCGCGCCGCGTCCGCGTGACGTTCGGCCCGCAGCAAGATTGGCGCGAGCTGAACGTGTACCCCGTGGCGGCGTTGCTCGCGCAGTACCCGGATTCTCGCGACCGCGTGCGCGGCCAGATCGACGCGCTGAAAGGATTGCTGCGCCAACGCGCCGCACCGAACGCCGTTCGCGGCGAGTGGCCGTTCCTGCCGCTCGCGTTCGCCGCGCAAGTTCTGGCGGCGAGCGTGAGGTACGTGGATTTCGACGGCGGACGCGGCGTGCGCTACCTTGTCGCGTACCGTCAAGACGCGGCGCCCCTGTCGCGTGACGACGTGTACTACACCTTCCAGGGCCTCACGAACGACGGACGGCACTACGTTTCGTTCGTGTACCCGGCGTCGCTCGCCGAGTTGCCGAAGGATGCGTTCGCCCCGGCGAACAAGTCGGTGATGGACGCACTCGCCTCGGGCGACGCGCAGCGAGCGAAGACGACGTGGGAAGCGTACTTGTCGCGCATGAAGCGGCAACTCGACGGCTTGACGAACGACGCGCGCCTCACGCGGCTCGACACGGTCGTGAAGTCCTTGCTGATTCGCTGAAGCGCGCGAGCGAGGGGAGGGCCGTTTAGCGGCCCTCCCCTCGCTCGCCTCTCTTCGATTTCAGCGCGCGCAGCCCGCCAGAATCTCCTGCGCGAGCGGACCCACGCCATCAGGGGTGAGGGCGGCCGTGACGAGCGCGCTTCCCACGACGACGCCGTCGGCGACTTTTGCGACGGCGTTCGCGCTGCCTCGGTCGCCGACGCCGAAGCCGACGGCGATGGGATGCGAGGTGTGCTCGCGGGCGAGGGCGAGCAGGCGGGGCACCTCGTGAAGGGCGCTTCCGGTGCGCGCGCCCGTGACGCCCGTCACGGACACGGCGTACAAGAAGCTGGTCGTCGCTTCCGACACGAGGCGAATACGCTCGGGCGTGCTCGTCGGGGCGATCAGGAAGGTCAGCTTGAGATCGAAGCGCGCCGCGAGGTCGCGCAAGCTCTCGGCCTCGTCGGGCGGCAAGTCGGGCAGAATCAAGCCGTCGAGGCCCGCCGCGACGGCGTCCTTCACGAAGCGCTCCTCGCCCCACGCGAGGATGGGGTTGTAGTACGTCATGAGGACGAGCGGCTTGTCGGTACGCTCGCGCAACTTGCGAACGGCGTCGAACGTGCGGCGAATCGTCGCGCCGTTGCGCAGCGCGAGTTCCGACGCCTTTTGGATCGTCGGGCCGTCACCGAGCGGATCGCTGTACGGCAAGCCCACCTCGAGCAGGTCGGCGAAGCGCAGAAGCTCGGCCGCGTGAAGCTGGAACTCCTCGGCCGTCGGGTAGTCGGCGGGCAGGTAGCCGATGAAGGCGGCGCGGCCCTCGGACTCGGCGCGGTGAAAGGCATCGTGGATGCGGCTTTTCGTCATGATGGTCATGCCGTCGCTCCTTCGAGTTCGAGTTCGCGTGCGAGAAGGCGCGCGGCTTCCGAGGCGTCCTTGTCGCCGCGTCCGGAGAGGTTCACGACGATGATCTGGTCTTGAGGCAAGGTCGGGGCGAGGTCCATAACGTGCGCGATCGCGTGCGCGGTCTCCAAGGCGGGAATGATGCCTTCGAGGCGGGTGAACTCGGTGAAGGCCTTGAGGGCCTGCGTGTCCGTGACGGGCACGTACTCGGCGAGGCCGTGCTTGGCGTAGTACGAGTGCTCGGGGCCGATGCCGGGATAGTCGAGGCCCGCGCTGACCGAGTGCGCCGGGACGATCTGGCCGTCGTCGTCGAACAGCAAGTACATCTTCGCGCCGTGCAGCACCCCGATCTTGCCGCCCGAGACGGACGCCGCGTGCCGGCCCGACTCGACGCCTTCCCCGGCCGCTTCCACGCCGACGATCCTGGGACGCTCGCCTTCGGGCAGATACGCGTACGGCGCGAACAGCCCGATGGCGTTGCTGCCGCCGCCGACGCACGCGACGAGCACGTCGGGCACCTCGCGGCCTTCCTTTTCGAGCAGTTGGCGCTTCGTCTCCTCGCCGATGACGCTTTGGAAGTCGCGGACCATGGCGGGATAAGGATGCGGTCCCACGACCGAGCCGAGGATGTAGAAGGTGTCACGAACGTTCGTCACCCAGTCGCGGATGGCCTCGTTCGTCGCGTCCTTGAGCGTCGACGTTCCGCTCGTGACTTCGCGCACCTCGGCTCCGAGAAGCTTCATGCGAAAGACGTTGAGCGCTTGGCGACGGATGTCCTCGGCGCCCATGTACACGACGCACTGCAACCCGAACAAGGCGCAGGCAGTCGCGGTCGCGACGCCGTGCTGCCCCGCGCCCGTCTCGGCGATGATGCGCTTTTTGCCCATGCGCTTGGCGAGAAGCGCTTGGCCGATGGTGTTGTTGATCTTGTGCGCGCCCGTGTGGTTGAGGTCTTCGCGCTTGAAGTAGATCTTGGCTCCGCCGAGGTGACGGGTGAGGTTCTCGGCGAGGTAGAGGTTGGAAGGGCGACCGACGAATTCTCGCAGGTAGCGTTCGAAGTCGGCGAGGAAGGCGGGGTCTTGCTTGGCCTCCTCGTACGCGGCTTTGAGCTCGTCGAGGGCCGGAATGAGCGTCTCGGGGACGTAGCGACCGCCGAAGTCGGCGAACCGACCGCGCGCGTCGGGTTGAGGGTATTCAGGAATGGACATCTGTGCTTCCAGGGTAGTGCGAACGGGTGTTAGGCGAAGCTTGATTTTTAGACAAATTGTCTAAGTAGCGTCGCCAACATTCCAGGAGGTCGGAGGGAAGAACGTCGTCCGGAACGCGCCAACCCATCGACGCGGCGAGGAACGAGAGCAGGCGGGAAGGCTGCTCCCCTGCCTCGCGAAGCGCCGTCACCGACGGCGCGCCGCCGCGCTTGGCGAGTCGCTCGCCGAAGGCGTCTTTCAGCAAGGGAACGTGCAGGTACCGAGGCGTGGGGAGGTTCAGGGCGCCTTGCAGGGCAACGTGACGCGGCGTGCTGAGCCACAAGTCCTCGCCGCGCACGACGTCCGTGACGCCCGTCAGCGCGTCGTCCACGACGACCGCGAGATGATAGGCGAAAGCCCCGTCCGAGCGCAAGAGCACGAAGTCTCCGACCTCCCGCGCCAGGTCTTGACACAGCGTTCCGAGGCGAAGGTCGTGCGCGCAAGCCGTTTCGTTCGGCGCCCGCCAGCGCACGGCACCGCTTAACACGTCCTTGGCGCGGCACGTGCCGGGGTACACGAGTTCCGCTCCGTGCGGCGCGCTCACCGCCTCGGCGATCTGCTTGCGGGTGCAGTCGCAGCGATACGTCTCGAGACGGCGAAGCGCGTCCTCGTAGAGGTCGCGCCGCTCGCTTTGCGTGAACTCCTCGTCCCAATCGAGGCCCAGCCACGTCAAGTCTCGCCGAATGCCGTCGTACGCCCAGGAGCGCACGCGGCCCGTGTCGAGGTCCTCGAAGCGCAGAAGGTGCCGCCCGCCAAGCGAACGAGAATGCAGCCAGGCGAACAAGGCCGTGCGAGCGTTGCCGAGGTGCATGGCGCCCGTCGGCGAGGGGGCGAAACGGCCGATCACGGTCGAGCCGGACACGCGGAAAGTGTAGCGCGCCGAGGAGCGACCGTGGAAGTCGCTATCATCCCGAGCCCGGCGTGTCGTCCGACGGCGACCTCTTCCCGACGAACGTCGGGGCGAAGTCGCCTCGTCGCACTTGGAGAGCGCGGCCATGCCCGTCATGGATGTCGTGCCGCGGCACGCGTGGGCGGCTTGACACGGCGGGCTGACGAGCCTACGGTTGACGGGCCGTCCGCGCCCTGTTTGTGCTTTCGATCGTCCCGCCCACCGAGGCGAACTTTCCCCGAGGTCCGATGAACGCGAAACCACCCGAGTCTGCCCGAGCCATCCTTCTCACCGCCGTCCCCGCCGACTTGCTGGTGGTCGGCGGCGGGCTCGCGGGCATCGCCGCCGCCATGAGCGCCGCGCGAAGAGGCGCGAGCGTCGTCCTGACCGAGGAGCACACGATGCTGGGCCGCGAGCTCTTCCCCACCTTGCGCCCGTGGTTGGACTCGCGAGCCTTGAAGCGGCTCGACGTGCTGCTCGGCGGGCTCAGCGACGTGGCCGTCACGTTCGGGGGCGAAGCGGCCCTCGTGCCCGACGCCTTCAAAATCGCCTTGGAAGACCGCCTGCTCGACGCGGGCGTTCGCCTCTTGTACGGGCTGCGTCCCGTCGAGCGGCGAGGAAGCGGACCGTTCGAAATCGCGTTCGCCTCGAAGCAGGGTCTGCTCGCCGTTCGCGCCCGCCGTCTCGTGGACGCCACGCCGCGCGCCGACCTCGCCGCGTGGAGCGTTCCGGACCTTCGAAGCCCGCTCGCCTCGGCGCGCCGAACGGTAGAGTTCACGGGCGCCGACTTGAACGCCGTGACGCCCGGCGTCCTCGCCGTTCCGGAAGCGCTTTCCCCCGACGTGCGCGTTCACCTCGGTGCGGCCCGGAGCGGACACGTTTTGATCGAGCACGTCGTCGAGCCACCGTTCGAAGGCACCTCGTCGAACGACTTCGAGCTTCACGCTCGGAGCGCATCGTTCGCGCTCGCACGTTGGCTGTGCGCCCACCACCCGGCCTTCGTGCAAGCGCGTGTCACGGGCACGTCCCTGGAGCTCACGGCGCCGCCCGCTCGGCACTTGCACGAGCCGGCGTTTCGTCATCCCGACGGCTTTTGGGTGACCGCAACGGCCCCGAGGCTACCCGGCGAGGACGCCGAGCAACTCGCCGCGCTCGCCGAACTCGGCTGGAGCGTCGGCGAGCGCGCGTGGGACGAAACGCCACCGGAAGTTCCCGGCGAGGTCCGCCACCGCCCGCTCGTCCGATCGGCACGCGTGGACGTCCTCGTGATCGGCGGAGGCACGAGCGGAACGGCCGCCGCGATCGGCGCGGCGAGGCGCGGCGCAAGCGTCCTGTTGGCGGACATGAACATGGGGTTGGGTGGAGCGGGCACCCTCGGCGGCGTCGACAGTTACTGGTTCGGGCGGCGCGGCGGCTTCAATGCCGAAGTGAGCGCTTGGACGCAAGAGCAGCAGGCCTGGATGAACTGGCCGAGCGGCGCGAAGTGGAACGTGGAAGCCAAGATGTTCGCCCTGACCGATCACGCTCGCCGAGAAGGCGTGGACGTCGTGTTGGGCGCGCTGCACCTGTGGCCGATCCTCGGGCCGGACGGCCGCGTGCGCGGCGCGCGGCTCTCGACACGCGACGGCCTGCTGGACGTGACCGCCGACATCACCGTCGACGCGACGGGGGACGCGGACGTCGCGGTTGCCGCCGGAGCCGAGGCGACGTACGGCTCGCTCCGCGAAGGCGTCACGATGTGGTACTCGCTCGCGCCGCATCCGAGACCGGGCTTGACGAAGAACAACTTCACCAGCAACGTCGACGTGGGTGATCCCGACGATTACACGCGCGCCATCCTCAGCGGACGGCGCCGCGTCGTCGGGCACGACCACGGGCCGTACGTCGCGCCACGCGAAACGCGGCACGTCCTGGGCGAGGCGCGCCTGACACTTACCGACCAGCTCACGCGGCGCCGCTGGCGCGACGTCGTGAACGTCCACTTCTCCAATCACGACGTCAAAGGGCATGCGACGTCCGATTGGCTGCGCTTGGGGTTGATTCCGCCGAACCTCGAAGTGGAAATTCCCTACCGCGCGCTCGTTCCGCTCGGACCGGACGGCCTGCTCGTCACGGGCAAGGCGATCTCCGCCGAGCACGACGCGCTTCCCGCCATTCGCATGCAAGCCGACTTGGAAAACCTCGGCTTCGCGTGCGGCGTCGCGGCGGCCCTGTGCGTGACGAAGAAGGTCGAACCCCGCCACCTGAGGGTGGAGGAGCTTCAACGTGTCCTCGTGGACCTCGGCGCCCTCGCGCCCTCCGTGCTGGAACGCTCGGTGAACGAGCACGACGTCGCGGACGCTTCGACGTGGCCGTCGATCGTCGCGTCCTTCGACGACGCGGTGCAACCGTACGAGCTTTCGTTCAAGGAGTTCCACGAGGTGTGGCGAGGCCCCATTCCTTTCGTGCAAGCGTGCACGGCCGGACCCGGCATTCTCCCGCTGCTTCGCGCGCACTTGTCGCCGAGCTTTCGAGGGCGCGTGTGGGCGGCGCGCGCCCTTGCGTGGTACGGCGACCGCGCCGCGACACCCGTGCTGCTCGAAGCGATCGACGCTCGGCTCGCCTCTGCTTCGAACGGCACGCTGCCTCACCGCGTTCCGATGCCGTTCACCCAGGCGTCGCCGGACCACGCCGCCATGCCCGACCTCGCCTATCTCTTGCACGCCCTCGCGCTCACGCGAGACGAACGCTCGATCGGCGTCCTGCACCGAATCGTGGACCGCCTCGACCCGACCGACGAGCGACTGCGCGATCACACGAGCGGCCTGTTTCACTACGTCGACGCGGTGTGCGACGTGTGCGAGCGGCTCGGCGATCCACGCTGCCTGTCCGTCCTCGCACGGTTGCGCGCCCATCCGTTCCTGCGCGGTCACGTCACGACGACCGCCGTGCAGCCCGACTTCTTTCTGGAGCGGCTCGCGCACATGGAGCTCCTGATCAACCGCGCCGCCGCCCGTTGCGGGGACGCCGACGGCGCGCGAACCTTGATCGAGTACCTGGACGACCCGCGTCGTCCGCTCGCCCGCCACGCCCGAAGAGAGCTGACGGCGCTCGCGGGCGAGGACCTCGGGCCGGGCCGCGAGGCGTGGAGGCGCTGGATCTCGGACCGGGCGCGCCTCGATCCTCGCCCTTGGCGAGACGCGCGCTCGCCGTCGAGGGCGGTGAGCGCTTGAGAAGGCGTCAGGACTTCGGGCGCTCGTAGAGAACGGCGTCGGGCGACGGGCGGTATTTCCAAGCGGACGCGTCGCGCGTCGCCGCCGCGATCAGAAGGCGTTCGTGCTGTCCGCGCACGATTCGCTCTCGCAGTTCGGACACGTCGAGGCCTGCCAGCAAGGCCGCCTGCAATTCCTCGCGCACGATGGCGTACGCCGAGTCGGACGCGAGGTCGCGTTGCTCGTACGGGTCCGCTTGAAGGTCGAACAACAGCGGGGCCTGCTCGTGCACGTACACGAATTTGAAGCGGCCCGCGCGCAGCATCAGCATGGGCTCGACGGTGCCCTCGGAAAAATACTCGGACACCGCGAAGTCCTTCCACGGCCCGCCGCTTCCCGAAAGAAGCGGCTTCAAACTTCCGCCGTCGGCGTCACTGGGCGCTTCGACTTCGGCGAGGTCGAGCAACGTGGCCGTGAGGTCCACCAGCGACACGACTTCGGAGCGGCGCGCGGGCGCGAACGTCGAGGGCCGCGACACGATCAGCGGAACTTTCGCGGCGCCGTCGTAGAAGGTGCGCTTGAACCACATGCCGTGTTCGCCGAGCATCTCACCGTGGTCGCTCGTGAACACGACGAGGGTGTCGCCGAGTCCCACGCGGTCGAGTTCGGCCAGCAGGCGTCCGACGATGCTGTCCACGTAACTGACGGCGGCGTAGTACGCGCGCCTCGCTCGCAAGGTCTCCTCGGGCGTCAGTGGAAAGCGGTCCGCCTCGTGGTGAATCTGAATCCAGCGGTTGAAAGGATGCAGGTCTTCGTCGTGCGCCTCCACGTTCGGCGGCGCGACGGGGCGGTCCTCGTACGCCGCCCAGTACGGCTCGGGCGTCAGGAACGGATCGTGCGGATGGCTGAACGACGCGCACAGGAAGAACGGTGCGTCCTCCAAGGCGAGGCGCCTGAGGCGCGCGAGCGTGTGGTGCAGCACCTCCTCGTCGTATGCGAGCTGCAAGCTCCACGGGCGCACGGGCGGGTAGCGCAGGCGCTGAACGCTCGTTCCGGGATTGGGGTAAGGGCCGCGCGTCCAGTCGGGCGTCAACTCGAAGCCCGTCGGCGAGATGTCGGGCGTGAGGCGCTCGCGAAAGCCGTGAAGTTGATCCGGCCCGACGAAGTGCATCTTGCCCGACAAGATCGTCGTGTACCCCGCGAGGTTCAAGCGGTGCGCGAACGTCGGGAGACTCGCCGGGAATTCCGAACCGTTGTCGAAGGCGTTCGTGTGTCGCACGAGACGGCCGGTCATGAACGACACGCGCGACGACACGCAGATCGGCGAGTTGCAGTAGGCGTGGTCGAAGGCGACGCCGCGCCGCACGAGCGCGTCGAGGTTCGGCGTGAGAACGGTCGGGTGTCCCAGCGCGCCAATGACGTCGTGCGCCATCTGATCGACCATGATCACGAGGATGTTCGGCTTGTTGACGCTCACCCTTGACATGGTAACCCCCTCTCCCGCGAGGTGAGAGGGGGCGGGGCCGTGACGAGGAGGATCAGTCGTTGGCCACGGGCGTCAGGATCGTCTTCGAGTCGTCGTGCGAGCTCGACTTCAGGGCGCCGAGAAGGTTCACGCCCGTGGCGTTTTCCACTTGCTCCATGAGGCTCACGATGCCCGCCGGAAGGTTCGTGAGGGCGCTGCGGTAACCGCTGCCGCTGCCCGAGTCGATGACGCTGAGCTTGTCGATCTGCACTTCGCGCACGCTCTTGGCGAACTCCTCCACGATGCCGGGCAGCATGTTGAGGACGTAGGCGCGCTCGCCCTCGGCGCCCGCGTTGCGAAACGCCTCGGCCATGAGGCGCACCGCTTCGGCCTTCGCGCGGCCTTCCTCGATGATCGGCGCGGCCGCCGCTTGCGCCTCGAGCAGCTTCGCTTCCCGCTGAGCGCGCGCCGGAGCCACGACGTCCGCTTCGAAGCGCTTTTGGTTGAGGATGATGCGTTCGGTTTCCAGAGCCTGCTCGGCGAGGACCTTGGCGCGTTGACCCGCGACTTGCGCCTCGTTCTCCTTCGACACGGCGACGGCGCTGAGTTCCGCTTGACGCACGCGCAACTTGTTCTGCTCTTCGATGATCGCTTGCTGCGCGACGGCCTGCGCGACTTGGGCGCGTTGCTGGCTGCGCGCCTCGGCTTCGGTCGCCTCGGCGCCGCGCTCGGCTTCGGCGACGCGCGCCTCCTTGAGCACCTCGGCGGTCTTGCGGCGTCCGATCGAATCGAGGTAGCCGCTGGAATCCGAGACGTTTTGGATCTTGAGGGTGTCGAGTTGCATGCCGAGCTTGCCCATGTCGTGCTCGGCTTCCTCGATGAGGGCCTCGGCGAAGCGCAGGCGGTCTTGGTTGATCTCCTCGGGCGTGAGGGTCGCGACGATGCCGCGCAAGTTGCCTTCGAGCGTGTCACGCACGATGATCGTCACCTCGTCGCGCTTCACGTCCAAGAAGCGCTCGATGGCGTTCGAGAGATAAGGTTCGTGCGCGTTGATCTTGACGTTGGCGACGGCGTGAATCGTGAGGGGAATGCCGCCTTTCGAGTAGGCGTTTTGGATCTTGAGGTCGAGCGGGATCGTCGTGAGGTCGATCCAACCCGCGCGTTCGATGGCCGGGAAGTACGTGGCGCGCCCGCCGCGAATGATGCGGTACCCGACCGAGTTTCCGCTGGCGTCGCGGCTTCGCCGACCCGCGAGCACGAGCACCTTGTTGGGCGGCACGATGATGAGGAAGCTGCGGATGATGACCAACAAGACGATGAAGCCGAGCAAAACGAGGCCGAACAGAATCATGACTTCCATGGTGTCCTCCGTGGACGACGGCCCCAACGCGAACAGGGGCTTTCCTCACAATACGAGGTTCCGCGTCTCGAAGTTGCCTGACTTCTAGCCTCCCAGAAGCTTGGCGAGGGCGGGCAAGTAGCCGCGCACGAGGTACACCAGCGCCAAGCCCACGAGGGCGAGCAGCGCGGCCACGGCGAGGCGACGGTCGTCGCGCCAATGCACGAGCACGACCGTGACGGCGGCCACGACGGGCGTGAGCAGCAACGCCAGCACGCCAATCTGCTCGAGGGCGGGCACGAACAGCCCCAGCGCGAGGAGCGTCACGACGATCCAGAAGGCCGTCGGGTAGAGCCTCGGCGGCAAGACGGGCTTCGCCACCGAGTTGGTCTTGTGCTGAGGTGCGCTCATCGCAGATGCTCCCACAGAAGTTGCAGCGCCGTGAACACCAGCAGGGCCGAGAAGAAGAGCTTGAGCCGGTTGGCGGAAATGCGCTGCTGCAAACTCGCCCCGAGGCGGGCGCCCACCAAGACGCCGAGCGCGACCGTTCCGGCGAGGCGCACGTCGAGCAGTCCGCCCGCTTGATACACGATGGCGTTGCCGACCGCCGTCAAGCCCATGATGAAGGTGCTCGTCGCGATGGCTTCGCGAATCGGGATGCCCGCGAGCAAGTTCATGACGGGCACCTGCACCGTTCCGCCCCCGATGCCGAGCAGGCCGGACATGATTCCGGCGAAGGTCATGGCGGGCAGCACGAGACGCGACTGGCTTTCGCGTTCCTCGTCGACGCGGCGAATGCCCTTGACGAGGTTGTACGCCGAGTACAGCAGCAAGGCGGCGAACACGAGCGCGACGATGCGCTCGGGCAAGACCAGCCCGAGCACCGAGCCGAGCACGCCCCCGACGATCGTGTACGGCGAGAGCAGGTACCCGATGCGCGCGCGCACGAGGCCTCGCTGCAAGTACGCGGCGGCGCCGCTGAGACCGACGGCGAGCACGCCGATTTGAGAGGCGGCGACCGCTTGCTGGATGGTGATGTCACGTCCGAACAGAGGCAAGACGAACTCCAAGGCGGGAACGACGACGACGCCACCCCCCAAACCGAGGATGGCGCCGAGCACCCCTGCGAACAGACCGATGGCGAGAACGGCGAGGGTCACGTCGCGAAGCCTATCACGCTCGCCTTCGCCGCGAACGTTCAGCGATCGGCGAACTCGCGCACGGTCGTGACGCCCGCCTCCAGCGTGATATCGCGCCCTTGCAACAAGGCGTCGCGGTCGAGCTTCACGTCACGGTCGGGCGTCACGAAAGCGTCCATGAGCTGCCCGCTCGTTCCGACGGCCTTGCTCGTCGTGACGGACAGCATCGAGCCGTCGCTGAGGTCGTACAAGCCCACGGCGGAGTTCATGACGCCCGCCGTCCGAGCGCCGACGATCGTCGCACCGAGCTTTTGCATGGAAAGCGCGAAGATCTCGCCGCACGACGCGGTCCGCTCGGACACCAGCACGGCGACGCGCGCCGGATTCGGAGCGCTCACGTCCCCCAAGCGCTCCACGAGGTGTCCGTTCACGGCGAGGCTCCCGTCCTTGGCGCGGTAACGGGTGACGCGGCGGTCGCTTTGCAAGTCGTGCGTCACCTCGCCGAAGGCGGACGCGGCGAGCAAGCACTCGTCGAGGTTCCCGCCGCCGTTGGCGCGCACGTCCACGACGAGCGGAGTACGCGCGTCGAGGCCGCGCAGCGTCTTGAAGAACGCCGAGGCGGTGCCCTCGCTCAGAAAGGTCGGAATGTTGACGACGTTGACGCCCTTCACGACGCGAAGCGTCGGAAAGTCTCGGGCGGGCAGCAGGTCGGGCTTCAGCGTGACGGTGCGACCTTCCCCGAGCGCCAACGTGACGGCGCCCGCGTCCTCGGCGACGGCGAGGTTCGTGCTCGTCGCGTCGAGCCCGTTGATGGCCGTGACGACCGCGCCGACGTCGAGCTTCGCTCGATCGGCGGGCGAGTCGGGGCGCACGTAACCGATCATGGAGGCGCCTCCGCCGATCGGCACGAGGCGCACGCCGATTCGCGCGACGTCCGTGCCGTTCATCTCGGCGCGGGCGCGCTTCGCGGCGCTGGGAGGACGCAAATTCGTGTGTTTGTCGGCGAACTTCGCGACGAGGTCCTGAGCGACCGCCCGACCGGTGTCGATGGAGCAAGCGGCCGCTTCGGCGCACTTCGCGTCGAGTTCCGCGCGTGCTTGCTCGCTCAGCGTGACGGGATCGACCTTGGAAGGCCCGCCGTAGAAGCGCAGAAGGCGTGTGACTTCCGACAGGAAGTCCGAGGCGGGCGACGCGAACGTCGCGCCGGAGGCGAGCAGGGAAACGGAGCCGAGAACGACGAAGGCACGGAAGCGCACGTCTTCATTGTCGCTTCACGTGGTGAATGTCTCAAGCGATGAAAGTGAGAAGCACGCCGACGCCGCCCACTTCGACTTCGACGCGGTCTCCCCGCTGAAGCGGCCCGACGCCCGACGGCGTCCCAGTGAGGACGACGTCGCCGACTTCGAGGGTCACGAAGCGGGTCACGTACGCGAGGATCGTCGGCACGTCGAAGATCATCTGCGACGTGCGACCGTCTTGGCGCGTCTCACCGTTCACCCGTGTCGTGACGCGCACGTCCGACGGGTCGAGATTCGTCTCCAACCAAGGACCGAGAGGGCAGAACTTGTCCGCGCCCTTCGCGCGAAACCACTGCAAATCGGCGCTCTGCTTGTCGCGCGCCGTGAGGTCGAGGCCGCAGGTGTACCCGAGAACATGCTCCAAGGCCGCGTCGCGGCCCACGTTCTTCGCTTCGCGTCCGATCACGAGCGCGAGTTCGCCTTCGAAGTGGAAGTTCTCGGTCCAGTCGGGATACGCGACGCGCTCCTCGTGGACGGCGAGGGTGTTGGGGCCCTTGAGGAAGATGCCGGGCTCGGTCGGCAAGTCGCCTCGATCGTTGCCGAGTTCCTTGATGTGATCGAGGTAATTGCGACCGACGCACACGATCTTCGTCGGCTCGGCGGGCGCGAGGAGGGACACGTCGGAACGCGAGGTCGTCTCTCCCGTTCGCGCGCCCGTCATGGAGGCGCGCAGATGAATGGTGTCACCGTCGAGGTCGCCCCAGGCGACCGTCTCACCGTGGCGAAAGCGCAGAAGTTTCACGACGGGTAGTTTGACACGCGCGACCGCCGAGCGCGAGGATCTTCATCGCGCCGCGTCGCGCCGGACGCTAGGCTTTCGCGATGCGCGCCCTTCTTCCTTTGCTCGCCGCCCTCGCGGTCGCTTCGCCCGCCGCCGCGAGCAACCTCACCGTCACGTTTCACCGCGTGGGCGTTTCAGGCGGCCTCACGCTCGCGCTCGACGGTCCGACGCTGCGCCGCGAAGTGCAGTCGCTTCGCGGCGCGGGACGGCGCTTCGTCACCGCGAGCGAGGTGGCGCGCGCGTCGGGCGACACGGCGGCGATCACGTTCGACGACGGGTACGTGGACGTGTACGACGTCGCCTTTCCGGTGTTGCGCGAACTCGGCGTGAAAGCGACCTTCTTCGTGATCACGGACAAGGTCGGGCACCCCGGCTACGTGTCGTGGACGCAACTGCGCGAGTTGCAAGCGGCCGGGTGGGAAATCGGGTCGCACACACGCAGCCACGCCGCCCTGCCCGACCTCACGCCCGATTCGTTGGAACGCGAGCTGGGCGGAAGCCGCGACGAGCTCGCACGTCGCGGCTTCGACGCGGCGTGCGTGGCGTACCCGTTCGGTCTGCACGACGCGCGCGTTCGAGAAGTCGCCGCGCGGTTCTACTCGTGCGCTTTCACGACGAGCTTCGGCGTGAACGACGCGGCGACCGACCCGCTCGCCGCGAGGCGACCGCTCGGCACGCCGCTCGACGCGAATCTCGGCCTCGCGTGGCGCGCGAATTCGGGCGTCGATACCCGCGCGCCCGTCCTCGCGCTCGGCTTGCTCTCGACCTTGGAGCCGAGCGGCGAGGCGGGCGGCGCGCCTCGCTTCGGCAACGCCGCGCGCTTCGAGCTGCTCGGAGACGGCGCGTGGTCCTTCTCGGCGAGTCGGGAGGCGCGCGTTCAATCGTTCGTCGCGCGAGACGGCGCGTTCGTCCTCGGGGCGCGCACGGCACGCGGCGTTTCGCGCTTCGACGAAGTGACGCTCGGCGTGCGCGCGCTCGGAGCGGCGTTCGCGGTGGGGTTGTCGAGCGAGGGCCCGCTCGTCGGGGCGGCCGTGCCGCTCGGCGGCTTCGGAGAAGCGTGGGGCCGCTTCTCGTTCGGAGCGCGCTCGGCGACGCTCGGCGCGAGCGTGCTGCCCTTCGACTACGCGCGTCTCGACGTCGAGTGGAACGATCGCCGGGGCTTCGCGGTCGAGGGCACGTACGCCTTGCCGATCCAAGAAGGAGAAGGACGGCCGTTTCGCGTGCTGGCGGGCTTCGACGAAGGCGCGTACGGCGGCGTGACGGCGCGCCTCGGCAGTTTCGACGTCACCGGCACCGTGGGCGCGCGCGGCGTGTCGATCGGCGTGAACGCGAAGTGGTAATGCCGACGGATATGAAGGCGGGGCGGCGAGAGTACAATGACACCTCGCGGCACGTCCGCCTATTCTTATGACGATACCTAAAGGCTTTATTCGCGCTGACGACGTGCTCCAAGATCGCATGACGGCCGACGAGGCCGTCCGCTTGGAAGTCACGCACGGCAATGGAAAACTCATGCGCGGCCTCGACATCCTGGGAATGAGCGGTCCCTTGCGGCCCATCACGCCTTGGGAGCTCGAAGATCCTCATGGTCGCCACGTCATCAACGCGAGCGGTTACGCCGCCTTGCCCTTCGGCGACAATCCGCCCGAACTCGTGGGTTTCCTGCGCGACATGCTCGCCGTCGGCGGTCAAATCGCGATCGCTCAACAATCGGTCACGACGTGGCGAGCGGCGTTGGAAGCGAACTTGGTGCGCTTGCTTTCCCATCAAGCGCCGAGCCATGCCGATTCTCGCGTCTTCTTCTCGAACTCCGGCACGGAAGCGGTCGAGGCCGCCATCAAGTTCGCCGTCGCCGCGCGGCCCAAAGCCAAGTACCTCATCAACTTCCAGCGTGCCTACCACGGCAAAACGTTCATGAGCCTCTCGCTCACGCCGAACCCGACCTTGCAAGGCCCGTTTCGGAACTTGCTGTCGTCGAGCGTCGTGACTTTGCCGTTCGGCGACATCGAAGCCCTCGCTCGAACCGTGAAGCGGCTCGGGCCCGACAAGATCGTGGCGGTGGTGCTCGAACCGATTCTCGGTGAAGCGGGCGTTCGGCTTCCCCCGCCCGATTTCTTGCGGGCCGTGCACGACTTATGCCGTCCGAAAGGCGTGCTGCTCGTCGTCGACGAGATCCAAACGGGCCTCGGTCGGTCCGGGCACTGGTTCCAAAGCCTCGCCGCAGGCCTCGAACCCGACATCATCACCCTCGCCAAACCGCTCGGCGGAGGCTTGGTGCCCGTGGGCGCCACGATCGTACGCAACTCCATCTACCGCGAGTTGCTCGGCGACGTGAACAAACTCAAGCGGCACAGCAACACCTTCGGGGGAAACTCGATCGCCATGGCGGTCGGTTTGAAGTCGCTGGAGATGCTGATCGACATGGACGCGCCCGCGCGCTCGCGCGCCCTGGGAGAGCGCGGCCTCACGCGTCTCAAGGCCGTGCAGCAACGTTTTCCGAATTTGCTGGAGGATGTCCGAGGAGCGGGGACGTTGTTCGCCATGAACTTCCGTCCGGTCATCGATCCCAAGTTTCTTCCCGGGCAAGCGGATTTCGTGAGCGAAGTCAGCGGCTTCCTGGCGCTTCTGGCGTTCTACCGAGCGGGTGTGCAGCTCAATTTCAGCTTGAATGCCGCGCGGACCATGCGCATCACGCCCGCCATGAACATGCCCGACGACGTGTTCGACGAGTTGTTCGACCGAGTCGGGCGCGCCGCCGAACAGCACCCGACGAGCTTCTCGTTGGTGCGGGGCACGGGCTTGGGGAAGCTCTTGCAATTGGCGAAGTTCGCCTTCTTCGAGTAGAGGCAGAGCCGCGTGGTGCGCGGCGAGCGTCGCCGAAGCGCCGACCTTTCCTCGAACGCCGCCTCGTCACTCATGAAGGGACAGACTGAGCGTTCATGGACGTCACGCCACGCCTCCACAAAACTCGCAACGGTGCTAAGCTGAGCCGAAACAATCCAACAAGGGGCGCGCACGAGCCGCGAACTGTGCGTCGCGTGAGCCGCGTCCGCCTTGACGAACCGGAGGAGTTATGACCGCCACGATCGCCAAAGGACTCGAAGGAGTCCTGTTCACAGAAAGCAAGCTCACGTTCATCAACGGCACCGAGGGCATCCTCACGCACCTCGGCATTCCCATTCAGGAGTGGGCCGAGAAGAGCACGTTCGAAGAACTGAGCTTCGCGCTGTTGCACGGCAAGCTCCCGACGAGCGAGGAACTCGCGAAGTTCGACGCCGAGCTTCGCGCCAACCGTGAAGTGCCCGCCGAGCTTTTGCGCGCCATCGCCTCTTACCCGAAGGGCGCGCACCCCATGCAAGCGCTTCGCACGGCCGTGTCGCACCTCGGGCTGCTCGACAGCCAAGCGGAAGACACGAGCGCCGAAGGCCGTTACGCAATCGGCGTGCGGATGATCGCGCAGTTCTCCACGATCATCGCCGCGATCGCGCGCGCGCAAGACGGTCAGGACGTGGTCGCGCCCCGCGCGGATCTCACGCACGCCGGGAACTTCCTTTACATGCTCAAGGGCCACGAGCCCACGCCCGAGGAAGCGCGACTGTTCGACATCGCCCTCATCCTGCACGCCGACCACGGCATGAACGCCTCCACGTTCACCGCCATCGCCACGGCGTCCACGCTGAGCGACATGTACTCCTCCATCACGTCCGCCATCGGCGCCCTCAAGGGCCCGCTGCACGGAGGCGCGAACGAAGCGGTGATGGACATGCTCGACGAGATCGGCACCGTCGAGAACGCCGTGTCGTACATCACGCACAAGCTCGACAACAAAGAAAAGATCATGGGCGTCGGGCACCGCGTGTACAAGTACTTCGACCCGCGCTCGCGCGTGCTGCGCGAGTACGCGGCGTTCGTCTCGGAAAAGCAGGGCAAGAGCCACTACTACCAGATCCTCGAGACGATCGAGAAGGAAATCGTGGAGCGCCTCGGCGGCAAGGGCATTTACCCCAACGTCGACTTCTACAGCGGCGTCGTGTACTCGGACCTCGGCATCAAGAAGTCGTACTTCACGCCGATTTTCGGCCTCGCGCGCATCAGCGGTTGGGTCGCCTCGGTGATCGAGTACACCGACAACAACCGCCTGCTGCGCCCGGACGCCGTGTACACCGGCGCCAAGGATCAGCATTACGTCGAGATCGCTCAGCGCTGAGCCCTCGCCGTTTCGAGGAGGGCGGGTCTCGGACCCGCCCTCCTCGACGTTGTTCGTTCGGCGGCGCGTCAGGCGCCGTAGCGAGCGAGCAATTCGCGGTCCACTCCGCGCCGTTTCGCCCAATTCGCGACGGCGCGAAGCACGGGGTTGAGCACCCCGAGCAAACCGGGTACCCGGGAGTTCGTGAGGTCGGTCAGAACCGCGAGATGCACGAGCGACTTCGGCGTGCCGTCGGGGCTCAGCAATCCGTCGCGCGCGAGGCCGTACAGCACGATCAAGCCCGCTTCCAAGCCGGGATTTCCAGGAGCGACCGTGACTCGCGCGACGGCCGTTTCGTCGCCGTCGTTGAACCAGCGGTGCGCCGAACCGATGTCGGCCGTCGCGGACTCGCCAGGACGAAGGCGCACGACGCGCGCGCCGACCTGAACGCCGAACACGCCCGAAACGCACGTGAACGACTCGCTGTACGCGTCGTGGAAGTGCAAGCCCAGACCGCCTCCCGGCGCGACTTCCAAGTCGAGGAGGGTGTCGCACGTTCCGTCGGTTCGGCGCACGAACGTCACGGTGTCGCGCGACACCGGATTGCTGATGCGAAGCGGGGACTGCTCGGTGGACTCGGGGGCAAAGTTCGTAACGGTCATGATGGTCTCCTTGACTCGCGCGCAAAGGCGCGGGAAAGAACGTCGTGTCAAGCGCTGGAGCGCAGCGAGAAGGCGGCGGGGCGAGCGTCGGCGGTGAATCGTTCTCCTCCGAGGAGTGCGCGCGCCAGCCCTTGGGTCTCGCCGAGAGGCTCGACGCCGAGTTCGCGGCGAAGACGCGTCCTCAACTGCTCGAAGCACGTCCAGGCGCGGTGCCGATTGCCCGTCGAGGCGTGCAGACGCATCAAACGAACGTGCGCGTCCTCGGAAAGCGGGTCGAGGTACAGCAGACGCTGCACGACCCGCAGCGCCTCGCTCGATTGGCCCGTGCGTTCGAAGCGGTCGGCGTGGTCGCGCAGCCTCAGCAAGGTGCGCTCGAACAAGCGTTCACGCGCGAAGATCACCCACTCCTCCAAGTCCGGGCAATCGTCGAATTCGCACGCGGCCAAGAGCCGCGGGTCGCCGTGCAGCAGCGAGGCGTCCGAGCCGCTCGGAGACGCGTCGAGGCCGAGCACGTCTGCCGTGACGTCCGCGCAAAGCGCCAAGCAAACGCGCCCCTCGATCAACGAGGTTCCTGCCAGGGCGTGCAGTTTGCGCAGAAGTTGCACGAGGTTGTTGCGGGCGGTCTCCTCGCGGCTTTCGGGCCACAGGAGGTGCAGCAGGCGCGCGCGAGGCGTCGGACCTTCCAGCGCCAGAATGGCGAGCAAAGCGGCGGTTTTGCGTTCCAGCGCGACGCGTCGCTTCGCGGCGTTCAAGACGGTCGGAGCGCCGAGCAACTGCAACGTGGTCGCAGCGGCTCCGCCGCGCGAAGAGGGCGAGTCGAGCAAGGTGAAAGTCGGCATGTCAACGCTCCTGTGCATCGCGGGCGGGGAAAGGTTCGGGGAAGTACCGAAGGCCGAAGGTCTCGCCCAAGCGGACGAGGGCGGGCACGTTCGGCGGCTCGACGATTCCAGATTCGACGGACTCGTCGACGGTCGGGCCCGCTTCGGCGATCGCTTGCAAGTACCGCTCGAAGCCGGCGGGCGTGTACGTCGCGGTCAGCCGCGCCGTCTCCGTGAGCAGGCGCAGGGCATGCGGCACGCCCCGGCGCAGGAGCAGGGTGTCGAACGGACCGAGCAGGACGTCGTCCCCGGCGAGGTGCACGCAGACTTGCCCTTCGAGCACGGTGAGAATTTCGTCTTCCGCGTCGTGCACGTGGACGGGCAACTCGAAGCCTCGGCGCGCTCGAACGTCGAGCACGGACAAGCGTTCGTCGGTGTCGCCGCCCGAGACCAGGACTCGGAAGCGGTCGGCGCGCACACGAAACGTGCGCGGCGAGAGGGCGGATCGAACGGGTGGGGTCGTGTCTGTCATGAATAGCCTCGACGTCAGCGTAGTTCGGGCCGTCCGCCGCGCCATCCTCAATTCAGGGGAAACGAGCGACCTTCAAATGAGGGGGAGCCCTGCTCGGCGTAGCATGGGCACGACCATGCCCCGAGCGATTTCTCCCCTGCCAGCGCAAGCCACGTCCCTCGTCGGTCGAGAGCGTGAACTTGAGCAAGTCCACCAAATCCTGAATTGGCCCGACGTCACGCTCCTGACCCTCACGGGACCGGGCGGTGTCGGAAAGACGCGGCTCGCCCTCGAATTGGCGGGTCGCCTGCAAGACCGCTTTCCCGACGGAGTCGTGTTCGTACCGCTCGCGGCGTTGGAGCGCCCCGCCCAAGTGCTGCCCGCGATCGCCGAGGCGGTGAACCTGCACGAGGCGGGCCGTGATCTCGTCGAAGCGCTCGGAGACGTTCTCGCGCCGCGTCAACTGTTGTTGGTGCTCGACAATTTCGAACACGTTCTCGCCGCCGCCCCCGACGTCTCTCGTTTGACGGCCGTAGCGCCGGGTCTCACGGTGCTCGCGACGAGCCGCGAGCGGCTCAAGCTGTACGGCGAACACGAGTTTCCGGTGTCTCCGCTCGGCTTGCCGAGCGCCGAGGACCCGGTCGGCGAGGCGGTTCGATTGTTCTTCGAACGCGCGCGCGCCGTACGGCCCGACTTCACGCTCACAGACGCGGTGCGGCCCGCCGTCGAAGAGTTGTGTCGCCGCCTCGACGGTCTGCCCTTGGCGATCGAGTTGGCGGCGGCGCGCATCCGAATGTGGAGCGTTCCCGCGTTGCTCGCCCGCATGGACCAGCGCTTGACGCTGCTGACCGAGGGGCCGAGCGATCTTCCGTCACGGCAGCGGACGCTCCGAGCGGCGATCGAGTGGAGTCACGCGCTTCTCGCCGAGGACGAACAGCGGCTGTTCGCTCGTCTGGGCGTGTTCGTCGGTGACTTCACCTTGGAGGCGGCGGAAGCGGTGGGGGGAGGCGACGTAAACGTCTTGTCCGCCCTCACGTCCCTGGTGGACAAAAGCCTCGTGCAAAGCGTGCACGACCCGCTCGAAAGCCGCTTCTTGCTGCTGGAGTCCCTGCGCGCCTTCGCGCTGGAGCGATTGGACGCCTCAGCGGACGCGCACCGTGTTCGCGCCGCGCACCGAGCTTTCTACCAAGCTCGGACGCGGGCGATCGACGCGACCTTGCGCGGCGATCACAGCGGCGGCGTGGCGCACGGCGTGGCGCGAGAGTTGCCGAACATCTTGGCGGCGCTCGCGTTCTCGACGCGAACGCGAGACGAAGCTGCCCTCGCCGACTTCGCCGAGCACTTGCCGTTCGTCTTGACGGCGCGCTTCGACGAATCTGCCGCGCCGTACGTGCGCGAGGCTTTGAACGCCGCCCCGGCGGGCAGTCAAGCGGTCGGATGGTGGCAGCACGCCCTCGCCTTCACGGCGTTTCGGCAAGGCGACGCGCTTCGCAGCGAGCAGTTGGCGAGAAAGTGCGTCGAGACGTTCGAAGCGATCGGGGAAGCGCGCGGCCTCGCGTACGGATTGCAAGCGCGCGGTTACGCTCGGTTCGCGACCGATCCGCTCGGCGCACGCGCCGACCTCGAGCGTTGCCTGGAGTGGGCGCGACCTCAGCGAGACGCGTTTTTGGTGGCGGTGTGCCTCAACGGACTGGGGCTGCTCGCCGGTTTCATGGGCGCGACGGCCGAGGCGCGCGCCGCGTTGCAAGAGTCCGCCGAGTGGTCGCGAACGGCGCACCACTCGCTGTGGGGCTGGGCCGTGCTGTGCCTCGCGCCCCTCGACTTGGCGGAGGGCGACGTGGCGGCGGCCCGCGCGAAATTGCACGACGTGCTCGATCTCGCTCGGCGCGTGGACGAACCCGTCTTGACGATGGGAGGCTTGTACGGTGCGGCGGCGATCGCGATGCTCGAAGGACGTGAGCGCGACGCCGCGTTTTTGTGGGGCGCGACGGACGCCATTCGCACGGCCCTCGGCATTCGGCCGAACGTCGAGCGCGAGATGTTCATGCCGTGGCTGGCGTCCTTACCCGACTCCTCGAACGCGCCGCGTCTCGCCGACGCCGTGCAAGCCGGTCAGAATGCTTCCCTGGACGCCTTGCTGACCACGCTGACGGCGGCGAACTTGCGCCCCGACATGCTCCTCGCTTCCGCCGACTCGGCTCCGAGCGAAGCGAGCGCTCATACCTTGACGCCGCGCGAACGGGACGTGCTGCGGCTTTTGGCGGAAGGCTTGTCGAACAAGCAAATCGCGGCGAAGTTGGGCAGCGGCGTGTACACCGTGAACGACCAAGTGGCGGCGGTCTTCTCGAAGCTCGGGGTGCGCAACCGCGCGGCGGCCACGCGCTACGCGTTGCAGCACGGGCTCGCGTGACGCACCCGGACGGCGCCCTCGCTTGACGAACCGCGCCCGGCGCGTCTTTACGGTACATTAACGGCCATGACCCGCCTCGTGAGTTCCGCCCTCGCCGTCTTGCTGATCGCCGCCTTCGGCTTGTTCGCGGTGTGGCTCGCGGGGCAGGTGCTGCAATTTCTCGGGGTACTCTTGACGAGCCTCGCCGTGGTGTTGGCGAGGCTCGCGTGGTTCTTGCTGCTGGCGGCGGTGCTGGGCGGACTCGCGTACTTCCTCGCGAGCGTGTACCGCAAAAGTTAGCGCTTGACCGTGATGGGAGCGGAGAACAACGTCGGGTTGGGGCTGGCGGCTTCGGTGGAGTAGCGAAGTTCGTACTCGCCCGGCTCGTTGGGAACCGTGATTTGCACCGTGGCGCCTTCACGGGTGTAGGCGTAGTCGAGGTACGACCCGACGGGCGCGCCCTTCTTCACGATGGTGATGTAGTCGCCAGCGTTGCCGGGACCGGTCCAACGAACGCTGATCGTCTCGCCGACTTTGGCTTCCCTGGGACCGCTGAGGTTGTACGTCGCGCCTTTGAGCGTGATGGAGCGGCTTGCGAGGGTCGGATTGGGGCTGGCGGCCTCCGTGGAGTAGCGAAGCTCGTACTCGCCGGGTTCGACGGGCAGCTTGAGGCGAACGGGGTTGGCGTTGCGCGTGTAACCGTAGTCGAGGTAGCTTCCCACGGGTGCGCCCTTCTTCACGATGGTGATGTAGTCACGCTCGTTGTTGGGGCCCGTCCAGCGCACATCGACCGTGCCGCCCGCCACCGCTTCGCTCGGAGCCTCCAAGGCGTACGACGAGCCTTTGAGCGTGATGGGACGGCTCGCGAGGATCGGGTTGGGACTGGACGCCTCGGTGGAGTAACGCAGTTCGTACTCGCCGGGTTCGACGGGCAGCTTGAGCTGGACGGGATTGGCGTTGCGCGTGTAGCCGTAGCTGAGGTAGCTTCCGGCGGGCGCGCCCTTCTTCACGATGGTGACGTAGTCGCGCGCGTTGTTCGGACCCGTCCAGCGCACGCTCACCGTGCCGCCCGCGAGCGCTTCGCTCGGCGCGTCGAGAGCGTACTCGGCGGCCTTGAGCGTGATGGCCTTGGACGCCATGGTCTTGTTGGAGTCGTCGCTGGAGTAGCGCAGTTCGTACTCGCCCGGCTCCGTCGGAAGGTTGAGCGTGACGGGGTTGGCCGAACGGGTGTACTGATACGAGAGGTAGCTGCCTTCGGGCGCGCCCTTCTTCACGATGGTGACGTAATCGCGCTCGTTGTTCGGTCCGGTCCAGCGCACGCTGACCGTGCCGCCCGCGAGCGCTTCGCTCGGTCCGTCCACGCTCGTGGTGACGCGCCGCGCCGTGAAAGGCACGCTTCGGCCGATCACGCGCTCGGTGCCGTCGGGGTTCTTGAGAACGTAACGCGCTTCGAGCTCACCTTCCACGTCGGGCAAGGTGAGTTCGACGTTGCCGCTCGCTCCTTTCGCGTACGTCCAATCGGAGTACACCGCGTCGGGGTCGCCTTTGCGCGTCACGGTCACCCAGTTGCGGTCGCCCGCAGGCGCGCCGGAGAAGGCGACTTGCACCTTGCTGCCCGCCACGGGATTCGCCGGAGTCACCGTCACGTTGACGTTCGCGACCTTGCCGATCTCGAAGGTGAAGCGGTTGGCGGCGCCCGGCGCGACCGTGAGGCCCGAGAAGGACTGCGCGCCGTTCGCGGCGCTCGTGACGGTCGCCGTGTACGTTCCGGCGAGCAGCGAGCCCGTGTAGCCGTTCGTGCCGGCGGCGAGGTCCGTCTTGTTGCTCGCGTCGACGCTGCCCACGAACGAGACGGTCGCGCCGCTCGTGACGGGCCGCCCGTTCTCCGTGAGGTCGACGGTGACGGGCAAGCGCGTCTCGACCGGCTTGGCGACGTCTTGCGTGGCCCGTCCGAGCGCGGCGGCGAGCGCGGCGCTCGAGTCGACGTTCTCGAACTTGAGGCCCGAGAAGGCCCGTTGGGCGTTCGCGCCGAGGTCGATGCCAATCACGCGAATGTCCACTTCGATGCCGCGCGCCTTGAACGCTTCGAGGGCCGCTTGAAGGTTGCCGCCGCACGACTCCAACCCGTCCGTCACGAGGACGACGAGCTTGCGGCTCGCGTCTTGCGGGAAATCCGCCGCGGCTTGCGTCAGCGAGTACACAATGGGCGTCGCGCCGCGCGGACGCGTGGCCGTGACGGTGCTCGTGAGGGCGGCGCGGTCGAGGCCCCGCATCGGCAACACGAGCTTGCTGTCTTGGCAAGCGGAGGGATCGCCCGCCGAGGTGTTCGCGCCGTAGATGCGCAGACCGACGTTGAGATTGGCGCCTTCGGGCAGGCTCGACACGAAGTTTGTCAAGACGTCTTTGGCAGCGGCGATGCGCGTCGTGTCGGCGAACCGAGAGAACATGCTGCCCGACGCGTCGAGGATGAGTTGCACGTTCGTCGTGGTGCTTTGTGCCGAGGCGAGGGTGGCCGTCAAAAACAAGGCGAGGGAAAGGGATCGCATACAAGAACCTCCAAAGGGCGGAATCGGCCTGAAATCGAAGAGTGGCGTGCCATCATTGTGACCGTTCTCGCGAAGTTGGCAAGCGAGGGTGCGAGGAGAAATCGGGGCGCCTTCACGTGGCGGTCACGCGAAGTCAGCTTGCCTGACCGAGGATGATTCCACGATGACTCGACTCGGTTCGCACTCCAAGACCTTCGTGCTCGGCGTCGGACTCGCCGCCTCGGCGGCGTTCGCGCAAAGCCCGGCGGACACGCGCGTCGTGGACAAGGCCGCCGTCGCCGTCGCCCGTACCGTCGACGGCACCATCACGCCTTGTCCGGCAAGTTACACCAATTTCACGGCGGCCAAGGCGTGCGTGCGCGTTCCCTACTCGGCGGAACGAACGAAGATGTTGCTCAACCGCTCCGAAGCGACGCCGCTCGTGACCGCGTGGCGCTCTCAGCGCAATCCGATCTTCTCGTACAACTACGTGCGTCAAGGCGGCGCGGTCGTGGCCGTGATCGCCGGGCCCGCGCCGGGTGACGCCAAGGCGACGCTCTTGGTGCTCGACACCGTGCCGACGCGGGCGGAAGCGGACCTGCAACGCCGCGAAGACATTCGAATCACGCCGAAGGTCAGTCCGCCCGCCGCGCCCAACCGCGCGTCCGAAACCGTGAACGTTCCGCCGTTTCGCCGCTCGCTCGCCCTGGCGTCGCCGCACCTCAACGGCGAGGACGTGCGCTTGCTGCAAGAGCGCCTCATCGAGGTCGCGCGTATTCCGCGCGGCACGGGCGGCGACGGATGGTACGGTCCCGTCACGGCGGCGACCGTGAAGGCGTTTCAAGCCGCGAACGGCCTCAGGGTCACGGGCGTCGTGGATCAAGGCACGTGGAGCCGATTGTTCTCCGATCGTGCCCAGCCGTTCGAGGCGCGAAGCGTGGACACGTACCTGGGCCGTTGAGCGCGCGCTCGTGCGAGCGGGAATGCTGCCCTAAGCGCCAAATCCGAGCATCAAGATCAAGTAAACTCCATTCAAAGCGGCTCGCCCGCTTTGTTTTGCTGTAAGAGCGAAGCGAAGCGGGCGCACGACTCGCACGACCGAACTTTCCGCCTCTCCCGCCGCGTTTCTTGGAGATCATTTGAATTACTGGCGTTCCACCCTCAAACCCTTGTTGGACGAAGAAATCGGCACGATCTTCAAGCACGCGCCGATTCGGGTCACGCTCGCCTTTCCCAATCGCTACTCGGTCGGGATGGCGAGCCTCGGGTTCCAAGTCATCTACCGCATGTTCAATCAAGAGGAAGGCGTCGCGTGCGAACGCGCCTTCCTGCCCGAGGAGCCCGAAAGCTTCCGAGGCCACCTGCCGACCGTCGAAACGGGCCGTGACGCCGGAGACTGCGAGCTCTTCGCGATTTCCGTGTCCTTCGAGCTCGACCTCACGAACATCATCCGCACCCTCGACGTGGCGGGCCTCGCTCCCCTGCGCGAGGAACGTGACGACAGCGATCCCATCGTGATGATCGGCGGGCCGTTCACGTCCTCCAATCCGTACCCCCTGACGCCCTTCGCGGACATCATCGCGATCGGCGACGGCGAGCAACTCGTGCCCGTCATCGCCGAGGCGCTTCGCGAAGCCTCGTCGCGCGAGGACTTCTACGACCTCATCGACGGTGTGCCCGGCGTGTTTCTGCCCGCGCGTCACGTGCACGAGCCGAAGTGGGCGACGGCGCCTAAGGAACTGCTGCCCGCGTACAGCCAGATCGTCACGCCGCACTCGGAGCTGTCGAACATGTTTCTCGTGGAGGCGCAGCGCGGCTGCCCGCGTCCGTGCACCTTCTGCTTGGCGCGCACGATGTACGGCCCGAACCGCAACAATCAAGGTGACGAGCTGCTCGACAAGATCCCCGATTGGGCGACGAAGGTCGGCCTCGTCGGCGCGGCCCTCAGCGACTTTCCGCACACGAAGTACGTGGGCCGCAAGCTCACCGAGCGTGGCGTCAAGCTCGGCGTGTCGTCGATTCGCGCGGACACGGTGGACACGGAACTCGCCGAGATCCTCAAGGCGGGCGGGCTGCGGACCTTCACGGTGGCGTCGGACGCGCCGTCGGAACGCCTGCGCCGCTGGCTGAAGAAGGGCATCACCACCGAGGACTTGCTGAAGACGGCGCACATCAGCCGCGACCTCGGCTTCTCGGGCCTCAAGGTGTACATGATGATCGGCCTCGGCCCCGAGAACGACGACGACATCACCGAGCTGATCGAGTTCACGAAGGAGCTCGCGAAGATCAACCGCATCGCCCTCGGCGTCTCGCCGTTCGTGCCCAAGCGGCACACGCCGCACTTCGCCGATCCGTTCGCCGGGGTGCAGACGATCGAGAAGCGCCTCAAGCGCATCCAAAAGGAGTTGCGCACGACGGCCGAACTGCGAAACGTCAGCGCCAAGTGGGCGTGGGTGGAGAGCATTGTCGCGCGTGGCGGCGCCGAGATCGGCATGGCGGCATACTCGATCTACAAGAACGAGAGCATCGCCACGTGGAAGAAGGCGCTCGACGAGATCGGTTGGCACGACGAGTTCGAGTCGAACCAGGCCGTGATCGACCTTCCGCCCGGTCAGCTCATTCGCGGCGTCAGCAGCCACGCCGAAGGCCTCGCGGTGTAACCACTCGACGAGATTCGAAGAGGGGCGCCGACTTCATGCCGGCGCCCCTCTTCGCGCTTTCGACGCTTCAGCGCCGTCCTCACCCCACCGCTTTTCTCACGAGCAAGGCGACCGCCGCTTCGACGTCGACCGTCCACTCGGTCAGCGCGAAGGCGGTAGGCCACAAGGCTCCGTCATCGAGCTTCGCCTCGTCGCTGAAGCCCAGCGTCGCGTACCGCGTCTTGAATTTGTGCGCGCTTTGAAAGAAGCAGACGACCTTGCCGTCCTTGGCGTACGCGGGCATTCCGTACCAAAGTTTCGGCGACAAGGTGGGCGCGCTCGCCTTGATCAGCGCGTGCAGGCGCTCGGCCATGGCGCGGTCGGAGGGCGTCATCTCGGCGATCTTCGCGAGCACGTCGCTTTCCGCGTCTGCCTTGGCCGAGCGGGCGCCGCGGCGGCCTTCGGCTTTCTGCTCGGCGGCGCGCTCCTTCATCGCCGCCCGCTCTTCGTCCGTGAATACCTGAGGTGTTCGTTCACTCATGAGACTTCCTCCCGTGGGCATCGAGGTCGGCAGGTCAAGTTGCCGACGGCCGAGCGACGCCGCGCCGCTCTTGAACGCGAATCAAGTTTCCGGCGGGATCGCGAACGGCGCAGTCGCGAACGCCGTAAGGCTGCTCGGTCGGTTCCTGAACGATCTCGGCGTTCCTGCTCTGCAAGCGCTCGAACGTGCCGTCGAGGTCGGCCGTGGCCAAGACGAGGGCCGCGTAAGTGCCTTTGGCCATCATCTCCGCGATGACGCGGCGCTCGTCGTCGGTCACGCCGGGTGTCGCCGCGGGCGGGTACAACACGATGGACGTGTGAGGCTGATCGGCGGGACCGACCGTGATCCAGTGCAATCCGCCGTATTCGACGTCGCCCCTCACCTCGAAGCCGAGGGTGTCACGGTAAAACGCCAGGGAGTCGGCCGGATCGTCGTGCGGCAGGAACGTCTGATGAATCGTGAGGTCCACGGAATTCACTCTAAGCGTCTTCGGGAGTCGGCGCTTCTCGATTCCTGATCGGTCGGATCACCTGCTTCGCCAAGCACGGCGGCATGCCCGCCGTCGCGCGGTCCGCGCGCGCTCGGTACACGCTGGGCGGAACGCCGACGAGTTCCGTGAAGCGGGTGCTGAACGTGCCCAGCGAAGAGCACCCCACCGCGAAGCAGACTTCGGTGACGCTGAGGTCGCCGCGTTGCAACAGCGCCATCGCGCGCTCGATGCGCCGCGTCATGAGGTAAGCGTACGGCGACTCGCCGTAGGCACGTTTGAATTGACGGCTGAGGTGCCCGCCCGACATGTTCACGCTGCGGGCGAGGGCTTCGACGTCCAGCGGACGATCGTACTCCCGGTCGATTCGGTCCCGAACGCGGCGCAGCCGAGCGAGATCGCGAAGGTGCGACGAGCCGAGCTCTTTGGTCACGGCTGCCATTGTCGCACTTGCCGGTCACCCGCGAAGCCGTTCGGGATGGAACGTACCGTCAGCGCCGAGGCGCTTCGTCTCGTTCCCGCCTCGACCCCAAGAACGCGCGGTACCGATCCAGCTCCGCGTCCAGTTCCCGCTCGAACGCCTTCGAAGCGGGCCGAGCGTTCACGAAGCCGACCTCGGCCTTCAACTCGCCGCCTTCCACCTTGAGGTTCGCCCACCCGATCGCCTCGCCGCGCCACACGAGGGGCAGGGCGTAGTAGCCGAGCTTGCGCTTCGCCGCCGGGGTGTACGCCTCGAAGCGGTACGCCCAGCCATGAAGGTGCTCGAACCTTCGGCGGTCCCACACGAGCGGATCGAACGGCGCGAGCAGGTGAACTTTGGCGGGTGCGTCCCCGTCGGGCGTCTCGCCGCCGGGCCAAAGGTACGTCACGCCGTCCACCTTCGCGCGTTCGGTCTGCGCGCTTCGCACGGCTTGCCGCAACTCGGGCGCGAGGTGACGAGCGCCGTAGCCCAGCATCGACACCGTCGCCTTGAAGCTGGCTTCGGGAATCGGGGCGAGTTGCCGCAGCACGAGGTCCACGAGGCCGCGCGCCTGCTCCGCCTTCGAAGGCGGATCGGCGTGAAGCTCGTGAAGGTGAAGGGCGGGACCGTACACGCGCACGCCTGCCTCACGCCGCACGACGCGCAGGTGGCCTCGGAAGTGCAAGCCTTCCAGGACGCGCGTCGTCGCGCTGCTCGTGCCGCCCCAGTAGTTTCCGACACGCTCGCGCCCGAAGTGCGCCTCGACGTCCCTGGGATGCGCGACGCCTCGCTCGCGCACGAACGCCAGCACGCCGTCGAGCAGGTGCGGCGCTTCACGCTCGATGCGCAGCGCGGACGTTTCGCGAGGGTGAACGAGACGTTGCACGCGCCTCGGAACGAAGCCGTAGTTTTGCAGCACCTCCTCTTCCACGTCGAGGTCCGCGTAACGCCGCTCGAGGTCGCCCGCACGGTAGCCGCGCACCCGCTGGAAGAGGATGAGGTCCTGAGCGCGCGCCGGAGCGCGAATCGGGTCGGCCTGCACGTATCCGAGGGCGTCGATGACGTCCTGCAAGCCCGCCTTGCCCGGCAGGGAGCGGCGAAGGGCGAACGTCCGCAGTGCGGCGAGGGAAAGCGGCATACACTGGATTCTATGCGTGAACTCGTCGTGTCCCATCGACACCCCGTTCCCGAGATCGGCGCGGCCCTTTGGACGTTGGAGGAAGCGCGGCGGCGCACGCACGAGAGCGTCACGGGCCTCTTCGATCCCGACGTCGCGCCCGCTGGACTCAACGCCATCGGTACGCTCCTGTACCACATCGCCGCGATCGAACTCGACTGGCTGTTCACCGAAGTCCGCCAGGAGGACTTCCCGGACGAGGCGGCGCGTTGGTTTCCCGTCGACGTGCGCGACGAGGCCGGGCGCCTCTCGGCGGTCGTGGGCGAGACCGTGCAGCACCACCTCGACCGCCTCGGATGGGTTCGCGCGCTCCTGCTCGACACGTTCGAGCACATGACCGTCGACGACTTCGTCCGGCCGCGCTCGTTGCCTCGGTACGACGTGACGCCTCAGTGGGTCCTCGCGCACCTCGCCTTGCACGAGTCGAACCACAAAGGCCAGATTCTGACGCTCCGAACGCTGCAAGGCCGCGCCGTGAGGAGAGACTGAAGTGGTCGAGGCGAACGACACCCTCGCGCACGACCTCACCTTGTTCGGGCGCATGCTCGTCGCGTTCGTGCTGTCGGGCGCCATCGGCTTGGAGCGCGAGCTCACGCGCAAGGCCGCCGGGCTTCGCACGCACATCCTCGTGGGCACGTCGAGCGCGTTGTTCGTGATTCTCGCCGAACTTCTCGTCGAGAACTTCAAGGACCTCTCGACGAACATCCGCCTCGATCCGCTCGCGGTGCTCAGCGCGGTCGTGTCGGGCATCAGCTTTCTCGGGGCGGGCGCCATCTTCTCGTCGTGGCGGTCCGGCAAGACGAAAGGTCTCACGACCGCCGCGTCGATTCTCGGAACGGCGGGCGTCGGCATCACGTGCGGGCTCGACCACTTCCTCCTCGCGACGCTCGTCACGGGATTGTTCCTCGCAACGTTGCGCATGGTCGGGTGGATCGAAGCGCGCGGCTTGCGCGAACCCGACGACGAATGAGCCTTCCGGGCGTGCCCTGCGCCGTCGCTCCTCGCCGACCCACTCGGCCCGGCGAATCCAAGGCGAGCGTGACGAAGGTTCGGTCGGGGAAGACGCGAACACCGCGAGGATCTCACGCGGCGAGAACAACCGAGGTCCGTGTTCTTGCACAATGTGGTCATGAACAACGCGGTCGTCGGGAAGGCCTTGCGAATCACCGGAATCATCTTCTTGGTGGCCGTAGGGATCGCGATGCTGTGGACCCTCATCCAATTCGGCCAGGCGCTCGGCCAACTGCTCATGCTGTACGTCGTGCTTCGCATCTTCATGTGGATCGTCGAGATTTTCGTGGAACTGTTCAAATCCCTCTTCGGCTTCGCCTGATTCCGCGCAGAAGCGCGACTTGGGAAAGTCGACGTCATCTGGTCGTCACCCGTGATTGAACCGTGAGCTCGTAGACTTCCTCAATGACGACCCAGCTTCGTGATCTTCGCGCCTCCTTTCCCGCCCTCTCCTCCGACGTCGCCTACCTCGACAACGCGGCGGGCGCCATGCTGCCGCGGCAGACCATCGAGGCGATCACGCGGTTCATGTCGACCCTCGGCGGCGCGAACGTCGGAGGCGTCTTCGGCCTCAGCGAGGAGGTGACGGCGCTCAAGGCGCGGGCACGTGAAGCGTCGGCGACCTTCCTGAACTGCCTGCCGGGCGAAGTGCTGCTCGGGCCGAGCGCGACGGCGTTGACGTGGCAGTTGTCGCGGGCCTTTTCAAAATTGTGGGGACCGGGCGACGAGGTGATCGTGTCGGAGTTGGAGCACGAGGCGAACCACTCGCCGTGGCGGGCCTTGGAGCGTTTCGGAGTGACGGTGAAGGTGTGGCGCGCGAAGTGGCCCGAGGGCATCCTCGATCCGGCGGACTTGCAAGCCCTCTTGACGCGCGAGACACGGTTCGTGGCGATGACGGGCGCGGCGAACTCGATCGGGTCGATGACGCCGATTCGCGAAGCGGCGGCCTTGGCGCACTCGGTCGGCGCGTGGCTGCTCGTGGACGGCGTGCACGTCGCGCCGCACCACTTGCCCGACGTGGAGGCGCTCGACGTGGATTTCTTCGTGATGAGCCCGTACAAGGTGTTCGGGCCGCACCTCGGCTTGATGTTCGTACGCCGCGACCTCCTGCCGAGCCTGCCCGCCGACAAGCTGAGCTTCGTGGAGGACGACAACGTCACGAAGTTCGAGCCGGGAACGGCGCAGCACGAGCTGTGGGCGGGCTGGCTGGGAAGCTTGGCGTACTTGGCCGATCTCGGCGGAGGCGCGTTCTCGCGCGAAACGTTGCGGCGAGCGTACGCGCGCATCGAGGCGTTGGAGGCGCCGCTCGTGGAGCACTTGGTGACGGGCTTGGCGAGTACGGACGGCGTGGCGCTCTACGGACGGCGAAGCGTGGAGGGCCGCGTGGGTACGGCGTGCTTCAACGTGTCGGGATTGGCGCCGCGTGAAGCGGGGCGTGCCCTCGCCGCGCGCGGCGTGGCCGTCGCGACAGGACACTACTACGCGATCTTGCCGATGGAGGCGCTGGGATTGCTTCCGAACGGCGCGATGCGCGCGTCGATCGCGCATTACACGACGCACGAGGAGATCGAGCGGTTGTTGGAGGGCGTTCGCAGCCTGACGGGCGTTTCATGATGTCTTTAGAACTCGGCCGAAGAATTCGAAGTTCGGTTCTTCTCATCCCCTGGCGCCGGAACGTGTTAAAGTCGTGCCATTCATATCAGAGACAGGCACGTCCTCTCACGAGGTCGTCGTCGTTTCGTCGTACGGAGGGCTCATGAAGAATGCACGTCTGTTCGGCCTCATTACCTTGACCGCTTTGCTCGCCGCGTGCGGATCGACTTCGAACACGCCTTCGGCGCCCTCGGCACAAGCCGCCGAGTTCGTTCCCGGCGAAGTGCTCGTGCAACTCGACTCGAGCTTGCGCGCCCAGTCCTTGACGGCGCTCGCCGCGACCCTCGGCGTGCAAAGCGTCGAGGTCGTCGCCGCGTCGGACGGGGCGCCCCTCGTGCTCGCCAAACTGTCGAGCGGGCAAAGCGTGGAAAGCGCGGTCGCTTCGCTCGGCGCCCGCGGTGACGTGCGCTACGCCGAGCCGAACTTCATCTACCACCACGACGCGACGTCGACCGATCCGTACTTCACCAACGGCAGCTTGTGGGGAATGTACGGCCCGTCGACGACTCCGGCCAATCAATTCGGCTCGAACGCCGCCGCCGCGTGGGCGTCGGGCAGTGTCGGCAGCAGCACCGTCTACGTGGGCATCATCGACGAAGGCATTCAATACAATCACCCCGACCTCGCCGGAAACGTCGGAAATCCGAACGAAATCGAGGCCAACGGCAAAGACGACGACGGCAACGGCTTCGTGGACGACAAGTACGGCTGGGACTTCGCCAACAACGACAACACGGTGTACGACGGCGGAAACCGCGGCAGCCTCGACGCGCACGGCACGCACGTCTCGGGCACGATCGGCGCGCGCAGCAACAACGTTGGCGTCGTCGGCGTCAACCACAACGTCCGCCTCATCTCCGGCAAGTTCCTCGGGCGCAACGGGGGCACGTCGGCGAACGCCATCAAGGCCCTCGATTACTTCATCGGCCTCAAGAACAAGGGGCTCAACATCGTCGCGACGAACAACTCGTGGGGCGGCGGCAGCTTCTCGCAAGCGCTTCGCGACGCGATCGAGCGCTCGAACACGGCGGGCATCCTGTTCGTCGCGGCGGCCGGGAACGGCGGCAGCGACGGAGTCGGCGACAACAACGACGCGACGCCTCACTACCCCAGCACCTACGACAACTCCAACATCATCGCGGTCGCCGCGATCACGTCGTCGGGCGGTCGGTCGAGCTTCTCGAACTATGGCGCGAAGACCGTGGACATCGGCGCGCCCGGTTCGGGCATCAACAGCACCGTGCCGTACGACAAGTACGCGTCGTACAACGGCACGTCCATGGCAACGCCGCACGTGACGGGCGCCGTTGCCTTGTACGCTGCCGCCCACCCCGGCGCGAGCGCCGCGCAAATCAAGAACGCCATCTTGTCGAGCGCCGTGCCCACGCCGTCCCTCAGCGGCATCACGGTGACGGGCGGTCGCCTCGACGCGTTTGCCGCGTTGAGCAAGTAAGCGCGAACGAGAGGCGCCGAGCCACATTGGCTCGGCGCCTCTCGTTCGTTCACCCACCACAATGCTTCTCCCACTTGCGGCCAAAGCGTCTCCTCTACCCTGGCCGCATGAACCGACTCGCCTTGGAGACGTCTCCGTACCTGCGTCAACACCGTGACAATCCTGTCGATTGGTTTCCGTGGAGCGACGAGGCGTTCGAAAAGGCGCGCGTGGAAGACAAGCCGATTTTGCTGTCGGTCGGCTACTCCACGTGCCACTGGTGTCACGTGATGGCGCACGAAAGCTTCGAGGACGCGGCGACGGCGACGTTCATGAACGAGCACTTCGTGAACGTCAAGGTGGACCGCGAGGAGCGCCCCGACGTCGACGCCGTTTACATGGCGGCCGTGCAGGCGGCGACGGGGCAAGGCGGCTGGCCGATGACGGTCTTTCTCTTTCCCGACGGCAAGCCGTTCTACGCGGGCACGTACTTTCCGCCCGCCGATCGCTACGGCATGCCGTCCTTTCGGCGTGTGCTCGTCAGCGTCGCCAACGCGTGGCAAGAGCGGCGCGACGACCTCGCGCAGAACGCGGACAGCCTCACGGGGTTCTTGCGCGACCAGATGGCGCAAGAACGGCCCGAACGCGACCTGCCGCGCGACTTCGAGGCGCGCGGCTTCGCCAGCTTGCGGCGGGTGTTCGACGCCACGCACGGCGGCTTCGGCGGCGCTCCGAAGTTCCCCGCTCCGACGACCCTCGCGTACCTGCTTACGCAGCCCGGCGAGCGCGACATGGCCATGACGACCCTCGAGAAGATGGCGACGGGCGGCCTCTACGATCAACTGGGAGGCGGCTTTCACCGTTACAGCGTTGACGAGCGCTGGCTGGTGCCGCACTTCGAGAAGATGCTGTACGACAACGCGCAACTCACGCGCGTGTACCTCCAGGCGACGCAACTCAGCGACAACGTGTGGTTTCCGAGGACCGTGCGCGAAACGCTCGCGTACCTGGAGCGCGAGATGCTCTCGGGCGAAGGCGGCTTTTTCAGCGCGCAGGACGCCGATCAGGAAGGCATCGAGGGCAAGTTCTTCGTGTGGACGCCGCAGGAACTCGACGAAGTGCTCGGCGAGGACGCCGACCTCGCGCGGCGCTACTACGGCGTCACGGAGGGCGGCAACTTCACCGATCCGCACCACCCGGAGTTCGGGCGGCGCAACGTTCTGAGCGTCGTCTTGAAGCCCGCCGACCTTGCCCGCGAAGTCGGTGAGGACGAGGGCGCGGTGATCGAGCGCCTGCGAGAAGCGAAGTTGCGCCTCATGGAGGCGCGCGAGACCCGAGTCCACCCCGGCACGGACGACAAGATCCTGACGTCGTGGAACGGCCTGGCCCTCGCGGCGTTCGCTGACGCCGCCCGGATTTTCGGCGAGGAGCATTACCTGGCCGTCGCCGTGCGAAACGCCGAGTTCGTGTACGAGCACCTGCGCGCACCGGACGGAACGCTGTATCACACGTACAAGGACGGCGCGGCGAAGGTGACGGGACTGCTCGAAGATCACGCTTTGTACGGCCTCGGGCTCGTCAGCCTGTACGGAGCGAGCGGCGACTTGCGGTGGCTGACGTGGGCGCGCGAGTTGTGGAGCGTCGTGCGACGCGACTTCTGGGACGAAGCGTCGGGCGCCTTCTGGAGTACCGCCTCCGGTGCCGAGGCCCTCATCACGCGCACGCAAAGCGCCTTCGACTCGGCCATTCTCAGCGACAACGCCGCCGCCGCCCAGTTGGGGCTGTGGATGAGCCGCTACTTCGGCGACGAGGAGGGAGAGCGCATCGCTCGGCGAGTCGTCGCGTCCTTCTCGAACGAGATGCTGTCGGCGCCGAGCGGCTTCGGCGGCTTGTGGCAAGCACACGCGTTCTTGCAAGCGCCGCCCGTGGAAGTCGCGATTCTGGGCAGTTCGCGATCGCGCCGCGTCTTGGAGCGCGAGGTGGCGCGTCACTTCCTGCCCTTCGCGGTCCTCGCGCCGAGCGAGACGGGCGAAGGGCTGCCCGTGCTGGAAGGACGAAGTGGTGACGGCGTGGCGTACGTGTGCCGCAACTTCGCGTGCGACTTGCCGGCGAGGGACGTCGAGACGCTGGCGCGTCAACTGGCGAGTTTGAACGGTTGAAGCGTCACGCGCCTCGCAACGCCGTGAGGCGATCGGCGAGGTCGGGCATGAGGCGCTCGTTCCCGACGAGCCGCTGGTCGTGCGCGTACGCCTCGTTCACCTCGATCGTCCAAGCGCGGTCGAAGCGACGGGCGAGGGCGCGCGCCACCTCGTCGAACGTGTGGCCACCGCGCGCGTTGCTGTCGAGGTGAACGGCGCCCGCCCGCGGCGTCGTCACGAGGGTCCACAAGGCGCTCGCCGTGTCCGTCATGAACGAGCACGCGGGACGCCACGCGCGGCTCGCCTCGACTTTGCCGCGCTCTCGCTGCCACGCGTCGAGGTGAGCGAGCATGTTGTTGCCGGTCGCGTCCTCGTCGATCTGCCAGCCGATGCGCGCGATGGTCGCGCCCGGATGGCTCGCCGTGACGGCGTCCTCGCAGCGGATCTTGTAGCGCCCGTAGTCGTCCCGGGCCGTGCGCTCGTCGTCGCGATGGTGAGGACCGTCGGGCTCGTGGTGAAAGACCATCGCCGTGCTGGTGAACACGAAGGGAATGCCGCGCTCGTTCGCCCACGCGGCGAGCAGGGCCGCCCACCGTTCGCTGCCCATCGCGAGGTGCACGATGGCGTCGGGGCGCACCTCGTCCAAAAAGGTCAGCGAGGCGCGCTCGTCGTCGGGGGAAACGCGGTCGCGGTCCCAGCCGACGCAGGTCGCGCCGTCACGCGTGAACACCCGCGCGACTTTCGGACCGAGCGTGCCGTGAGAACCGGTGAGCAGGATTCGCATGACGTCAGCGTACCTGGCGAGGCGGGGCTTCGACTTTACTCGCCCGATTGGCGTTCGTAGTTGCGAAGCATCACGCCCGTCGCGCGCCGCAAGCCGAGACGCTCGTAGAACGGCACGACGTCCTCGTCGCACAACACGTCCACCATGTACAGGTGCGACAAGTCACGCGCCAAGCGGCGAACGATCTGCGAGCCGACCCCGCGCCCCTGGTATTCCGGCAGGACTTCCAACAAGGGAACGTAGGCGCTGAGGACGCCGTCGCTGACGGCGTTGGCGAAGCCGACAACGCGTTCGCCCTCGAGCGCCAGCACGACTCGGTAGCTTCCCTGGAGGAGGCGCAACAGAGTCTCGGGTCGCGGCGCGTTCGGCCAGCCGACGAAGAAACCCGTGAGATGCTCGGCGGTGACGGTCGACAAGTCGGAAGTGTACGTGATCACGCGTTCATGATGCACGCTCCGACTTTGGCGGACGACCTCTTTTGCAGGGAGGCCGTCCGAACGTCCGACGTCAAGGAGAAGCGAGCCGCTTGAAGTAGAAGTGTTGCTGCGCGCTACTCCCGCCTTCGGTCTAGTAGCCGACGAGTTCCTAGCCTTCTCCAGGCGAGCGATGCGTCACGCGGCGAGCAGCAGCCGAGCGGCGAGGGCGAACATCACGGTCGCCACGAAGAAGTCGAGGACTCGCCAAGCGGCGGGACGCGCGAAGAGGAACGCGAGGCGCGAGGCGACGAAGGCGAGCGCGAAGAACCACGTCACGGACGCCAGCATCGCTCCGACGGCGAACTCGGCGCGAGGAGGACCCTCGAAGCGCGCGGACACGGTGCCGAGCAGGACGACCGTGTCGAGGATGGCGTGAAAGTTGAGCAGGCTGAATCCGGCGGCGGCGAGGGCGACGTCGCGCGCCGACGTCGGGGCGTTGCCATCGAGGTCGACTCGGCCGGGCTGGAGCGCCGAGCGCAGGGCGCCGACGCCGTACCACGCGAGGAAGAGCGCCCCGCCGATCGTGGCGAGCCGCACGAGCAGAGGACTCGCGGCGAGGAGCGAACCGATTCCCAGCACCCCGACGGTGATGAGCGCGACGTCTCCGAGTGAGCTCACGAGCGCCGCGACGTACGCGTGACGACGGCGCAGGCCCGCGCGCAGCACGAAGGCGTTTTGCGGGCCGATCGCGACGATGAGGCCGAAGCCGAGCAGGAGTCCTTCGAGCAGGGCGCGCACGCGAGGCAGTGTAAATCATGAACTGTAAGACAGGACGGCAAGGTTCGTTCGTCGAGGCGACTATCGTGGACTTCATGAAGCTTTACACGAAGACCGGGGACCGGGGAGAGACGGGCCTTTACGGCGCGGACCGCGTCAGCAAGGCTCATCCCAGGGTGGAGGCGTACGGTACGGTGGACGAAGTCAACAGCCTTCTCGGCGTGGCGCGGGCACACTTGCACGCCCAGGCGACGCGTGACGAGGCGCTCGACGCGGACCTCGCGTACTTGCAAAACGCGTTGTTCGACCTTGGCGCGGACCTCGCGACGCGCGAGGAAAGTCCGTACGCGAAGAACATCAGCCGGATCGACGACGCGGACGTGACCTTCTTGGAGGAGATGATCGACCGCTACCAGGAAGGCGCGCCGAAGCTGACGCGGTTCATCCATCCGGGCGGCACGATCGTCGCGGCGACGCTGCAAGTCGCGCGGGCCGTCGCGCGGCGCGCGGAGCGTGACGTGGTGCACCTCAGTCACGAGGAGCCCGTCAACGACGCGGCGCGAATCTATCTCAACCGTCTCTCGGACTTGCTGTTCGTCATGGCGCGCGCGGTGAACGCGAGAGCGGGCTTGCGCGAAGACGAGTGGCACGTGAAGGGCCGCAAGGAGAGCTGACATGCAACCACCGACCGTGGACGAGTTGAGGCACGTGGACGTGCTCGCCGATCTTCCGACGTCCGCCCTCGAATGGCTCGCGCAGCGTTGCGACGTGCGCGACATGCAGGACGGCGAGGTGTTCGTGCGCGCCAAGGAGCCCGCCGAGCACATGCACTTCATCTTGTCGGGCTTGGTGGAATACGAGCGCGAGGAAGGCGGCGTCGTGCGCGGCCACTGGGTGGTGAACGCGGGCGAAGTCGGCGGGATGTTGCCGAGGTCGCGCATGACCGAGTTTCCGTCCACGGCGCGCGCAGTGGGACACACCCGCGTGGCCCTCTATCCCAAGGCGGGCTTCGACGAGCTCGCCGAGCAGGTGCCCGATCTCGACGGTCGGCTTTTGTCGGTGATGGCCCTGCGCATTCGCCAATCGGCGCTCGCCGAGGAGCAGCGCGAGCGCATGAGCGCGCTCGGCAAGCTCGCGGCGGGTCTCGCGCACGAATTGAACAACCCGGCGGCGGCGGTGCGCCGCGCGGCGTCGGATTTGCGCGGGCGCCTCGACGACTTTCCGGCGTTGCTGATCGACTGGTTGAGCGCGCAACCGTCGCCGGATCACGTGCGGGCGATCGAGGCGGTCTCGCAAGCGGCGGCCAAGCGCGCCGAGGAGCGCGTGACGACGCTGAAGCGCTCGGAGTTGGAAGACGAGCTCGCTGATTGGCTCGACGACGAGGACGTGCCGGGCGGCGCGGACCGAGCGGGAACGCTCGTGGAGGCGGGCGTGCGCGTCGCCGATCTCGACGCGCTTCGTGACGTGTGCGGCGAGCACCTCGCGGGGGCCGTGTCGTACTTGGAGTTCCGCCTCGCGAGTTCGGCCTTGCTGCGCGACGTGGAGCTCGCGTCGGGGAGAATCTCGGATCTCGTGGCGAGCGTCAAGACCTACTCGCACATGGACCGAGGCGCGGACCGCGTCGAGACGGATGTCCGCAAGGGCTTGGACTCGACCGTGACGATGCTGGCGTTCAAGTTGCGCACGAAGCACATCACGGTGGAGCGCGACTACGACGAGGACCTTCCGAGCGTCCTCGGCGACGTCGGCGCGCTGAACCAAGTCTGGACGAACCTCATCGTGAATGCCGTGGACGCCTTGCACGAGGGCGGCGGCATCACCCTCAAGGCGTGTCGACGTGGCGAGGACGTGGCCGTGTCGATCATCGACGACGGGCCGGGCATACCCGAGGACGTGCAAAAACGCGTTTTCGAGCCGTTCTTCACGACGAAGGGCGTCGGGGAGGGCACGGGGTTGGGACTCGACCTCGTGAACCGCGTCGTGACGCGTCAGCACGGCGGAACGGTGCGCGTCTTCTCGCGTCCGGGCCGCACGGAGTTCCTCGTGACGCTCCCGACGACTACAGTGAGAGCATGACTGCCTCTTCGAACGTGTCGGCTCCGAAGCCCGTGCTGCTTGTCGTGGACGACGACGCGGAAGTGCTGCGCGCCGTCGCTCGGGACCTCAGGCGACGCTACAGCGGCGAGTACCGCGTCTTGCGCGCCGAATCGGCCGAGGAAGCCTTGGCGGCCTTGCAGGAGGTGCGCGAACGCGGCGACCCCGTGGCGCTCTTGCTGTCGGATCAGCGCATGCCGACCATGGACGGCGTGGCCTTCCTCGGCCGCGCGAGCCTCTTGTTCCCGAGCGCGAAGCGCGCGCTCCTGACGGCGTACGCGGACACGGACGCGGCCATTCGCGCGATCAACGAGTCGCGCGTGCATTACTACCTCACGAAGCCGTGGGATCCGCCCGAAGAGAACCTCTTTCCGATCGTGGACGACCTTCTCGCCGATTGGCGCGGCGACTACAAGCCGGGATTCGGCGGCGTGAAGATCGTCGGGGATCGCTGGTCGCCGAAATCGCACGAGTTGCGTGACTTTTTGGCGCGAAACGGCGTCCCGTACACCTTCTACGACCTCGAAGGCGACGCGCAGGCCGCCGAGCTTCGTCAAGACGACGAGGGCCTTCCGGTCGTGATCTTGCCCGAAGGCGAGCGCCTCGCGAGCCCGAGCGTCTCGGACGTCGCGCACGCCATCGGCCTCAAGGGCACGGCGTCGCGGCCCTTCTACGATCTGGCGATCGTCGGAGGAGGACCCGCCGGACTCGCCGCAGCGGTGTACGGAGCTTCCGAGGGCTTGTCGACCGTCTTGATCGAACGCGAAGCGCCGGGCGGTCAGGCAGGCACGTCCAGCCGCATCGAGAATTACCTCGGCTTTCCCTCGGGCCTCTCGGGCGGCGACCTCGCGCGGCGCGCCGTCACGCAAGCGCAGCGGTTCGGCGTGGAGATCCTCACGCCGAGGGACGTCACGAGCATGCGGGCCGAAGGGCCGTACAAGTACCTCACGTTGGAGGACGGCTCGGAGATCGGCGCGCACGGCGTCGTCATCGCGACGGGCGTGAGTTGGCAAAAGATTCCGGCGCGCGGCGCGGACACCTTGACGGGACGCGGCGTGTACTACGGCGCGTCGCGCGTCGAAGCGATCGGATGCGGAGGGGAGGACGTGTTCATCGTCGGGGCGGGCAACTCGGCGGGGCAGGCGGCCTTGTACTTCTCACAGTTCGCCGCGAGCGTCGTGATGCTCGTGCGCGGCGAGAGCTTGGAGTCGAAGATGAGCATGTACCTCGTGGAGCGCATTCGCGAAGCGCCGAACATCGAGGTGCTGACGAAGCACGAGGTCGTCGCGTGCGAAGGCGAGGAGCGCCTCGAAGGATTGGAGATCAAGAACGCCGCGACGGGCGAGACGTTCCGGCGTCCCGCCAGCTATCTCTTCTCGTTCATCGGCGCCGCGCCGCGCACGGAGTGGCTCGGCGACGCCTTCGCGCGTGACAAGCGCGGTTACCTCCTCGTCGGAGACGCCCTCACGAGCGAGCACCTCGGAGCGTGGCCCTTGCCGAGGCGTCCGTTTCCGCTCGAGACGAACGTGCCCGGCGTGTTCGCCGTCGGCGACGTTCGCGCCGATTCCGTCAAGCGTGTGGCGTCGGCCGTGGGCGAGGGTTCCGTGACGGTGTCGTTCGTGCACCAGCATCTGGCGAGTTTGTGAATCGTTGACGCCACGCTCCCGGCTTCTTCCTCGCCGGGAGCGTGGCGTTTGCCCGTGCTAACCTCTCCCCCGTGGCCGACGTCTCTCCTTCCGATTCGGCGCCTTCGGGCCGCACGCGCGAACTGCTGACCTTGGCCGGGCCCTTGATGTTCTCGAATCTCGCGTACACCGCCGTCGGCTTCACGGACACCTTGATCGTGGGTCGCATCGGCGTCGCGGAAGTGGGCGCGGTGGGCTTCGCGGGCATCGTGCTTCTGACGATCCTGCTGTTGTTTCGGGGCAGCCTCAACACGGCGGCGACGTTCGTGGCGCGGGCGCTCGGATCGGGAGACCGCCCCGGGGTGCGCCGCTGGGCGGGCGTGTTCTTGACGTTGTCGCTGATCGGAGTTCCGCTGGCGTTCGCGGGACCGTGGATCGTGGACGTGGCCTTCGCGCTTTTGCAGCCCGACCCGGTCGTGGCGCGCATCGCGCGGGCGTACGCGCACGTCCGCATCTTCGAGACGCCGTTCGTGCTGATCGGAACGGTGAGCTTGTCGATCATGGTGGGGCTGGGCAATACGCGCACGCCGATGGTGCTCGCGTGGCTCGTGATGATCCTCAACGCGGTCCTGGCGTCGCTGTTCGTGTTCGTCTTCGGCTGGGGAGTGCGGGGCGCGGCGTGGGCGGCCCTCGTCGCGGTGATCGTGCAGCAGATTCTGGCGTTCGCGCTGCTGCATCGTCTGCACGGCGGGCTGTTCGGCGGCTTTCCCTTCTTGCGTCCGAGGCGCGCGGAGATGGCGAGTTTCGCTCGCGTAAGCTTGCCCGTCGGCGTGACGGAACTCGGCGAGGTGAGCGCCTTCACCGCCTTTCAAGGCGTCATCTCGCGCCTCGGGGCGACGGAGCTCGCCGCGTCCCAGATTGCCAATCAGCTCGCGAGCCTCGGTTTTCTGCCCGCGTTCGCTCTGTCGGCGGCGACGGGCAGTCTCGTGTCGCGCGCCCTCGGAGCGCGCCGGACGGACGTCGCGGCGAAGGTCGGCTGGCGCGGCGCGGGCATCGCGGCGGCCTTCATGAGCGTGCTCGGCGCGCTGTTCCTGCTTTTCCCGAGGCAACTGCTCGGCGTGTTCAACGGGGACGCGGGCGTGTTGCGCCTCGGCGTGCCGATTCTGGCGGTGATGGCGGCGTACCAAATTCTCGACGGCGTCGCGATCGTGCTCGGCGGAGCGTTGGGCGGGGCGGGCGACACTCGCTTCCGCCTCGTCGTGACGATGACGGGCAGTTGGATCGTGATGGTCCTCGGATCGGTGTTCCTCGCCGCGCGCTTCGGCGTGACGGGCGCGTGGGCGGCGGCGTTGCTGTACATGATCGTCGCGGCCCTGGCGTACGTGTGGCGCTTTCGCAGCGGACGTTGGCAAGGGCGGACGCTGTGATCCGGAAGTGCCCGGGTGTAAAAGAATTGTAAGAAAAGCGAAAGAACGGCGGGCGTACATTCTCACTCGAAGTCATCTTCTCGGAGGACGTATGCAACGCACATCCCTTCTTCTCGCCCTGACCCTCGGGGCGCTCGTTTCCTCTGCCTCGGCCGCCAAGCTCACCATTTGGACGCAGTACGAAGGTCCGGAGCTCGCGTGGCTGAAGTACCAAGCATCGAAGTACGCGTCGGAATCCGGCAAGACGGTGGACATCGTCAGCGTGAAGAACGACGATCTGCGCACGCGTCTGCTCGCCGAAGGCCCGAAGGGCAAAGGCCCCGACCTCATCGTGAGCCAACCGCACGACCGCATCGGCGAGTTCGCCGCCGCCGGCGTCATCGCGCCCGTCGATCAGTTCGTCCTGGCCAAGGCCGACCTTTCCGAAGTCGCCTTGGAGGCGATGACGTACCAAGGCAAACTGTACGGCCTGCCGATGTCCGCCGAGGCGGTCGCGGTCGTGTACAACAAAAAGCTCGTCGCGAGCGTTCCCACGCTGTGGAGCACGTTCGTCAGCACCGCCAAGCGCCTCACGAAGAACGGTTCGTACGGCTTCGCGTACGACGTCGCCAACGCTTACATGGGCTATGGACTCGTGAGCGCGTACGGCGGGTACATCTTCAAGAACAAGGCGGGCACGCTCGACACCAAGGACCTCGGAATCGGCAACGCGGGCGCCGTTCAAGCCGCGCGCCTCATCAACGACTTGCGCTTCAAGTACGGCCTCGTTCCGGCGAGCCTCAAGCCTGACGTCATGAAGAAGGCCTTCCTGGACGGCAAGCTCGCGATGTACCTCACGGGCCCGTGGGACATGGGCGACATCAAGAAGGCGGGCATCGACTACGGCATCGCGCCCATGCCGACCCCCCCGAGCGCCAAGAACCCCTGGCAGCCCTTCGTGGGCGTGCAAGGCGTGCTGCTCAGCGCGTACAGCAAGGACAAGGCGGGCGCCGTGCAACTCGCGTGGAAGCTCGTGTGGGGCGACGCGCAAGTGCAGTTCAACAAGGCAGGAGGGCGCATTCCCGTCTCGAAGTTCGCCCTCGCGCGCCTCAAGGACGACGCGGTCGTGAGCGGTTTCGGTGCGAGCATCGCGCGCGGCGTTCCCATGCCCAACGTGCGCGAGATGGGCGCCGTGTGGGGCCCTTGGACGACGGCCTTCACGGACAGCACCGCCAAGGCCAGCCCGAACTTCCAAGCGATCTTCGCCAAGGCCGTCTCGGACGTCAAGAAGAACATCAAGTAAGACCCGCACCTCGAGCGCCCTCTCTGCCCTCTCCCCTTTGGTCGAGAGGGCGCTTCACTTTCCGTGAGGCACGGCGCTCAGCGCAAGTTGACCGAGCGCGCCCAGTTCAGGACGGCCGCGTTGAAGGCCGCCGCCTGCTCGGAGTTCACGGCGTGCGCCGCGTTGGGAATGACCACGAGGCGCGAACCCTTGATTTGCTGCTGAAGCTTCACGGAAAGCACGACCGGGTACACGGTGTCTTCCTGTCCCACGACGATGAGGGTCGGGACGCTCACGGTGCGCGCCACGGGCAGGAGGTCACCCCGCCCGGCGAGGGCCTGCGCGCCTTGCTGCACGGCGGGCAGCGACGCCTGCTTGATGAGTCCCTCGACGAACAAGCGCTCCTGCTGGCGGTTCATGCGCGTGCGGCCCGTGATCATGTCCTTGACGAGTTCGGGCACGATGGAGTTCACGCCGTTGCGCGTCGCCTGCTCGCTCACGCCGCGCCACACGTATTGCTCGGTGATCGAGGCCGGATTGGCCGTCGTGGCGATCAGCAGCATCCCGAGGAAGCGCTGCGGCGCCGCGCGGTACATCTCCAAGGTGATCTGGCCGCCCATGCTCATCCCACCGATGACGGCCTTGTCGATGCCGAGCTTGTCCATGACGGCGAGCGCGTCGTTCGCGTACGTGCGGACGCTGCCCGGCTGTCCGGGAGTGGTGGTGCTGCGGCCGAAGCCGCGCAAGTCGATGGTGACGACGCGGTAGTACTTCGAAAGCGCGGCGACGTTGTCGTTGAAGTACATGCCGTTGAGGGGAAAGCCGTGAATGAGCAGCATCGGCGTGCCCGACCCTTGCACCTTGTAGTAAACCTGCGCGCCCCCCACGTCCACGAGGCCATCTTGAGGCGCGCTTTGCGCGGCGGCGAGGGAGGCGAGGGACGCGGTGACGACGACGGTGAGCTTTTTGAACATACGACCTCCGGGCAGAGAAACTGCCCTTCCCACTTCACTCGACGAAGTGAAGTCGTACGTGGGAACGTTCAACGTCAAACGTAGAGAATTGATGGAGCGCCACCCTATGAAGACTCGCTCACGAAGGCGCCCGCGCCGAAGCCGAGGGCGCGCAACAAGGCGTCGAACGCCCTCGGCGGCAGGTGGCCGCCCGACGCCGCGTCGTGCCCGTGCCCGAACGTGCCGTTGAACTCGCCGAGGTCCACGGCTTGAAACACTTCGGGCAAGTTCAAGTCCTTCCTCGCCGTGCGGGCGCTGAACGCCACCATGCCCGGCGCGTACCCCGTGTTCGCCGCGATCACCGCGTGCTGCGGCAAGCGGCCCCGCCACTGCTGCGCGATCAAGGGATGAAGTTGCGCCGCCGAGCGCAGCTTCACGAGGGCGAACGGGCGCGTCGCGCTGAAGATCGGCGCGGCCTTGCGAGCGACGGCAAGCTCCGCGTTCACCTCCTGGCGGTACGCGTGCAGCACGTCGTCGTCGGCCACCGCCCTCGGCGAATCCGCCGTCATGAGCAGGCGCAAGGGACGCTCGACGTCGAACGCGCTCGAGCGGCGCGCGGCATTCACGAGGGCGACCGCTTCCTTCAACCACTTCGCCGTGTACGCCTTCTTCACGCTCGCGAGACGCTCCCAAGGCGCCTTCTCCCCGAGGTCCCCGACCACCCCGACCGCCGCGATCCAAGCGAGGTCGTCGACGTCCGCGAGGGGCGCGAGCAATTCGAAGGCCAGCCACGCGCTCGTCGGAATCGGATCGAGGTCGTACCCGGAGATCACGACCGAACGCCCACCGGGAAAGCCGTCCGGTCGGTGATGATCCACGAACAAGGTCGGTACGTCCGTGAGGGGCCACCGCGCGTTGACGCCGAGATCCGTCACGATCAGGGCGCTCGGCGAACGCGCCAGCAGACGTTCGCCCGCCGAATCCGAAAAAGCGCTTTCTCCTCGCCCGCTCGGCACGACCTCGACGTTCTCGAAGCCCAACCGCTTCAGTCCCCGCCCGAACACGGCGCCCGCCGAGAGACCGTCCGCGTCGAAGTGGCAGAAGACGAGCAGGCGGGCGCGGCGGTCAAGCGAGTCGAGAAAGCTTCTCGTCGCTGATCGAAGCGACGGGAGGGCGGCGGACAGGGGAACGGCCATGAGGCATGGTCGCTTAAGGCACGGACCTCGAGGTGAGGTGAAGGGAAAGTCCGCCCCGGACGTCCTTTACTCCACCACGCCGACTGCCATCGGGTACGACCCGATCACCTTCACGAAACTCGCCTTGCGCAGCACGCCGACGAGCGACGCGGCGATGGCGGGATCGCGAGCGTCTCCCTCGAAATCCACGTAGATGAGGTAACTCCACGCCCGATCGCGCCGGGGCCTCGACTCGATCTTCGTCATGTTCAACCCGCGCAACTCGGCGAGGGTCTCGACGAGGAAGCCCGGCGTGTGCCGCACCGCGAACACGAGCGACGTCTTGTGCGGCACGTTCTCGCGCGGCGGTTCGTTGCGCGACAAGACGAGGAAGCGCGTGAAGTTGTACGGTTCGTCCTCGATGCCTTCGGCGAGGACGCTCAAGCCGTAAAGTTCGCCCGCGCGCGACGAAGCGATGGCCGCTTCGTCGCGCGCGCCCGACTCGGCGAGTTCACGCGCGGCGCCCGCCGTGTCGTACGCCGCGACGGGTTGCAGGTGGTGACGAGCGAGAAATCCGTCGCACTGCGCGAGGGCTTGCGGGTGAGAGCGAACGCGCCGCACGTCCTCAAGGTTCACGCCGGGCAGCGCGAGGAGGTTGTGCCGAACGCGCACGATGATTTCCCGTACGACGTGCAAGTCGGTTTCCAGCAGCAAGTCGACGTTTTGGTGAACGCTTCCGGCGAGGCTGTTCTCGACGGGAACGACGCCGATCTCGGCGTGTCCGGCGGTGACGGCGGCGAACACCTCGTGAAAGGTGTCGAAGCCGCGCGGCACCGCGCCCTCGATGCACGCGAGGGCGGCCTTTTCGCCGTACGCGCCCGACACGCCTTGAAACGCGACCGTCTTGGTGCCGACCGAACTGGAATGCTGCGTCATCGCGGGGCAGTCTACGAGGCGGCGGGCGGGCGGCGCAAGGAAGCGGGCTAGACTCCCGCGCGGGCGGGGGCTCTATGCTTTTGCTCGTGACGAACATCTTGGATTTGGACGTGACGGCCCTCTTGAGTTCTTTGCAGCGCGGCGAGGTGAGCGCCGTGGACGTGACGAGCGCGTACCTGGCGCGAATCGAGCAAGTCAATCCGCAGGTGAACGCCGTGCTGGAAGTGAATCCGGAGGCGCTGGACGTCGCGGCGCGGTTGGACGCGAGCGGCGAGCGGGGATCTCTCTTCGGCGTGCCGGTGCTTTTGAAAGACAACATCGACACGGCGGACGAGCTTCACACGTCGGCGGGCGCGTGGAACTTGCGCGAGCACCGCGCGAAGCGGGACGCGCCGCTCGTCGCGGCCCTTCGCGCGGCAGGCGCGGTGATTCTCGGCAAGGCGAACATGACCGAGTGGGCGAACTTCATGACCTTCGGCATGCCGAACGGCTTCTCGTCACGCGGCGGGAAGGTTCGCAATCCGTGGGGAGACGACTTCGACGTGGGCGGATCCTCGTCGGGCAGTGGCGCGGCGGTCGCGGCGCGCCTCGCGCCGATCGCGATCGGGACGGAGACGAGCGGGTCGATTCTGTCGCCGGGCAGCAGCAACGGCGTGCTGGGCGTCAAGCCGACCGTGGGACGCGTGTCGCGTTCGGGCATCATCCCGATCAGCGCGACCCAGGACACGGCGGGCCCCCTCGCGCGGTCGGTGCGCGACGCGGCCTTGCTGCTGAGCGTGATTTCAGGCAGTGACGAGCAGGACGCGGCGACGAGGGGCGCGCCGACGTTCGACGCGGCCCTGTCCGACGGCGCGTTGCGAGGCGCGCGGCTCGGCGTGGGGCGCAAAGTCTTCGAGTCGCTCGGCGACGAGCAGAAAGCCGACGTGGAAGCGGCGCTCGACTTGCTGCGAAGCGCGGGCGCGGAGGTGATCGATCCGTGCGACCTCGACACGCTGGGCGGCTTGTCGTTCGGCGGCGAGGAGGTGCTGGTGTACGACTTCAAGCGCGACTTGAACGCGTACTTGCGGACGGTGGAACGCGGCCCGACGTCGCTACGCGAGGTGATCGCGCAAAACGAGGCCCACCCGGAGCACACGCCGTACGGGCAGTTGCTGCTGCTCGCGGCGGAGGCGACGAGCGGAACGCTTTCGGAAGCGTCGTACCACGCCGCGCGGGCGCGGGACGTGCGCCTCGCGAAGGAAGGGTTCGACGCGATGATGGACCGCCATCGCTTGGACGCTTGGCTCACACCGGGCGCGCGGGCGGCGCACGTCGGGGCGAAGGCGCGCTACCCGAGCGTTACCGTGCCGATTTCACGCGGCGCGAAACCGATCGGCCTCACCTTCACGGGCCGCGCGTGGTCGGAAACGCGTCTGATGTCGCTCGCGGCGGCCCTCGAGGTTGCCCGCGGCGATTGGCGATTCGCTCTTTAAGGCTTCTTGACGGAAGCGCGCTTCATGGGCGCGACGTGCGCCGAATCGGGACCGTCGTACTGAAAGGTCAGGCGGTTGCTTCCCGACACCGTCCGAACATCGCTCGCGTTCCAGCGCGCGAGCGTCGTTCCTCCGTTCGTGAGCCGCAATTCGCCGCTCGGCAAGCTCTCACCGAAATCTTTGCTCCAAGCGATCTCCAAGATGTTTTTGCCGCGCCGCAGATACGAGGCGACGTCACGGCGCTCGATGCTGGCGACGTCGCCGAGCGGTTTGCCGTTGATGGTGACGCGGGCGATGCCTTTTTGCATGAACGCGCGCAGCAACACGCCGCCGGGCGGCTTGTCGTCTCGCACGACGGCCAAGTTGACCGCGCCCGTCTTGGGCTTCAGGACGCCGTCCACGCGGTAACGCAGCAGGACTTGCGCGTTTTTGCCGTCGATTCGGGCGATGACGACTTCGGCGGGTGCGTGCAGGGACGTCCAGCCGAGCCGCACGAAGTTCTCGCCCGACGCCATCAACGACGTGACGGTGCGAGTGCGGGTGGTCGCGCCTTGAAAGCGCAAGAGGGTCGAGCCGACGACGACGCGTACTTCCGCGCCGCCCGGAGTCACGGTGAGAACGTAACGAGGCGACTGAACCGCCGTGGCGGCGCAGCTCAGAAAACACAACAGCAGCGGCAGAACGCGGTTCAAGTTGATCCACTTCAACATGCACCTGCACGATGAGAAAAGAATTTCAAGATTACTTCAAGATTTCTTAAGAGGAGCGGCAAAGCGGGCGCGAGCCCAGCGTACACACCCTCACGGGCGCGTTCGCTAGGCTGCCGACATGAACGACGCGCCCCCCGCGCGCGCCGACGTTCCCGTCTTCGGTCTCGTGTGCGTGACCGCGTCGGACGCCGTGCGCTTCAAGACCGTCACCCGCACCAACTACCTCAAGCTCGACGAGGCGGCGCGGTACGAGAAACTCGACTTCCTGTACCGCGAGAACACGCGGCGTCTGCTGGGCGCGTTGGAGTTCTGCAACGCGCGCGGGATTCGCCTGTACCGCATGACGTCGCAACTCTTTCCAATGAGCGACCTCGAAGACGGCATCGGCGCGCGGGTGCTGGCCGAACTGGCGCCCGAACTGCCCGAAGTGGGACGGCGCGCCGCCGCCTACGGCATTCGCGTCGTCGTGCATCCCGACCAGTTCGTGGTGCTCAGCAGCGACTCGGAGACGGTGTACGAGAACTCCGTCCTGATCTTGGCGCAGCACGCCCGCAACCTCGACTTGATGGAGCTGCCGCGCAGTCCGTGGAGCATGCTGCTGCTCCACGGCGGAAAGGGCGGACGCGGCGAGGTGCTCGCGCGCCGAATCGCCACCTTGCCGCCTGAAATTCGCTCGCGCCTCGCGCTGGAGAACGACGAGCACGCCTACGGAGCGCAGGCGATCCTCGACGTGTGCCGAGCGGCGAGCGTTCCGATGGTGTTCGACGCGCATCACCACGTCATCAAGGAGAAGCTGCTGAACTACGAAGACGAGAGCGTGGAGCGCTTCACCCGCGCCGCGCGGGACACGTGGCCGAACCCCGACGATCAACTCGTGCATCTGTCCAACGGCAAGGAAGGCATCCTCGATCGTCGTCACTCGGACCTCATCGACACCTTCCCGACCGCCTTCTTGAAGGTGAAGTGGGTGGAAATCGAGGCGAAAGGCAAAGAGGACGCCATCGCCGATTTGCAAGCACGTTTCGCCGATCCGCACGCGCCGATTCTGACGGTGCGCCGCGTCCCGCCCCCCGAAGCCGCTTACCCGGACAAGGAAGAGGTGTAGACGACCGTTCGCAGGTCCGCGAACGCTTGCTCCAGTTCCCGGCCGAGCTGCCGCAAGCCCCACTCCTCGCTGCGGCGGTGCCCGAGCGCCACGATCCCCATCCCGACTTCCTTCGCGTGCCGCGCGCCGAGAACGCGCCCTTGCCCCGTCACGAGAGCGTCCACGCCCTGATCGTGCAGCGCCCTGACGAGTTCGGGCCGAAAGGCGTTCACGAGCGCCACGCGCCGAAGGGGGTCGCGGGCGGGCGCGGCGACGTCCTCGAAGGCTCCGAATTCCCCGAGGAGCGCCGTGAGAAACGCGCTCCAAGTCCGCTGGGGAGGCGAGGCGATCACCCCGAAGCGCCGCCTGTCCATGTCGAACGGCCGCACGTCACGCCACTCGAGCCGCTCGATCAGCGGTTCGTTCTCCCCTGTCGTGAGCTTCTCGTCGAAGCCGTGGTGAGACGTCAGAATCGCCCGTCGGGCGAACGCCGATCCCGCTCGGAACGGGCGGTGCAGAAACACGGCGTCCATGTTCGCCTCCTCGGGTACGTCCATCGGTTCGAGAGCGAGGGCCAAGACGCCCACGGTGTCCGTGTCGCCCTTTCGGTACAGTGTCGGTAGGTCGTCACGTCCCAAGCGGACTTCCAGCCACGCCGCCAACTCATGCACGCTCGTCATGCTTCAAGGTAGACGCGATCTGCAGCGGCATCCTTGACCCTTCCTCCACAGATCGCTAGGATATTGAAGCTCGCACGGGCGGTTAGCTCAGCGGTAGAGCGTTCGCCTTACAAGCGAAGGGTCGGGGGTTCGAATCCCTCACCGCCCACCACAAAACTTGCGCCGAGCGCGACTTTTCCCGCCTTCGAGTTTCGAGGGCGGGAATCGTCTTGAGGCTGGGCTGTAGCGAACAGTAGTGCGCGGTCCTTCGTCCGGACGTCCGGGAAATGAGGCGGGCCGTGTTCCCTGCGGAGAACTCGCCGCGCCCCGCTCGCTTGAGCCCCTTTCTACACGCCAACGCGGTGACTTCTCTACACGCCAACGCGGCGTGTAGAGAAAGTGCAGAGGGGGCGCCGGGCACACTGCTCTCGTCGCTCCGGCAAACCGGAGCCAAGGGAGAACACATGAAGAACTTGCCCCGCAATTTGGCCTTGTCCCTCGGTCTGCTCGCCTTCACCGCCTGCTCCTCCACGTCCCTGCCCAACCCCACGCCGCCGTCGCCCAACCCCTCCACGCCAGGCACGGACACGCCCAGCACGGGCACGCTGACGCCGATCATCAAGCCCTCCACCCGGGTGCTCGAAGCGGCCAGCCGCGAGGCGCTGACGCAACTGAAGGTCGTGGCCGCCCCCACCAACGGGCCCCGCGTGGTGGAGTTGCGCTACAAGACCGTCACGCCGTTCCTGGCCGCGCTGAAGACGGGCGACGTGCTCGTGAGCGAGCCGAGCGCTGCGGCACCCAGCGGGTTCTTGTTGCACGTCGAGTCCGTCCGCATGGACGGCGCCACGCTCGTCGTCACGGCCCGCGACGCCAAGTTGACCGAGGCGATCGAGCAAGGCGAAGTGAGCATCCAAGAAAGCCTCAAGCCCGAGCGTCTGCTCAACGTCGAGAACTTGACGAGCGGCGTGAGCCTCTCTACGTCGTCGCTGCGCCCTCAAGACCTGTCCACCGGCAAGAACTACAACTACCACCTTTCGCTCGACCACGTGTTCTACGACCAAAACGGTAAGAAGGTCAGCACGAAAGGCCACATCGACTTCAACCTCGACGCCGGCATCACCCTCAAGTTGACGTACGACTGGATCATCCCCACCGGGATTTTCTTCCGCGCCGGCGTGGGCGTCTATCAAGATGCGAAGGTGCAAGTGTCCGCACAGGCGGACGCTCCCATCAACGAAAGCATCGAACTGCAACGCCTGGTGTTCGAGCCGATCATCGTGAGCATCGGACCGGTGCCCTTGGTGTTCGTTCCGACTGTCGCGCTGTCCTTGGACGTCGACGGGCACATCAAGGGCGACCTCACCTACGAACTTATCGAGAGCGTCGGCGCGGGCGCGGCCGTACAGTTCGACGGTGAATTCAGCAAGGACTTCAAGGCGCCCGAACTGAAGTTCGAGCAAGGCTTCAAGAAAGTTCAAGCGAACGCCGACCTCAAGGCGGGGCCGAAAGTGAAGGTGGACTTCTTGCTGTACGGCTTGGCGGGCGCGACGGCCACCGCGCAGATCTACGGCCACGCGGTCGCCAACTACCCCACGGGCACCCCCCAGTTCGACCTCGACTTGTGCGCCAAGGTCACGGCGGGCGTGAACGCGCCCATGATCAGCGACGCCCTCTCGTGGAGCACCACTGTTTTCGACAAGTGCGCCGACGTCGTGACGTGGACGAACAAGCCTCCCGTCATCGAGAAGTTCACCGCCGTGTCCGAGGACTTGTTCGGCGGACCGGACATCACCACCGCGAGCAACGTGAAACTCTGCGCTGTCGCCAAAGACGAGGACGACGCCAAGGTCGCGTTGAACTTCACCTCCTCGAAGGAATCGCTGCCCGCCGCCGACACCAACGGCTGCACCGTGTACCGCTTCAAGACGACGGGGCCGCGCACCTTGACGGTGACCGCCACGGACAGCGGCGGCATGACGGCCGTCAGGTCCTTGACCTTGGACGTCAAGGCCGTCGACGAGCCCGTGCCGACCGTCAGCATCCAGGCGCCCACCGCCGGACAAGTGGTGTACCTCGACGGCGGCGTCGCCACCACCTACCTCAAAGGCACCTCGAGCCTCGACGACTGCAAGAAAGCGAAATGGACGAGCAGCAACCCGGCCGACGCCTTGTCACCCGACAACTGCGGCGCGCCCATCGTGACGTTCAACTCGCTGGGAACGCGCACCTTGACGCTCACGGCGACGAACGGCCAAGGTGAAAGCGGCAAGGCGAGCGTGACGGTCAACGTGCAAGCCAAGCCCGCGAGCAATCTGGCGGCGACCGCGTCCATCACGAAGCCGGCCACGACCAACGGTCAAGTCCCGGCGTTCCACGGGGACACGACCTTCACCGTCGAAGCGCTGCTCGGCGATCCGGAAAACGACAACGTGACGTACAAGCTCACGCTGTTCCGCACCTCCACGCCCGGCGACGCGAAGGTCATCGCGCAAGGCACCGCCACCGGCACGAAAAACGGCTTCTCGGTGGCCAAGGCCATCAAGGTGGACACGTTCTTCGGCCAATGCAGCTCCGGCGAATTCACCTTGCGCTTGGAAGCCTCGGACAATCACCAAGCCTCGCCCACCGTCAAGACGCAGGCGCTGAAAGTGGTGCAGTGCCCGCAGTAAGGCGTTGACGCGAGGAGGGCCGAGTGACACGGCCCTCCTCGCGCTGCTCGCCGATCGGCACGCGGTTCGATTCCGTCGCGTGCCGATCGGCGGTTCTCTGTTTCTCGCTTCCCCTTGGAGGTTGGTCATGTCCGAATTCACCCGTCGTCGCGTCGATGTTCCCGTTCCGCTCACCCCCGGTCAGCACGCGCAGATTCAAGCGAACCTCGACGTCCTCTTCCCCGCCGACGACCGAGCGTTGTGGGCCCTGTTCGAGGAGATCATGGACGCGCGACTGAGGCAGTCGAACGTCGCGCTCGCACCCCGAACCGCCGTTCCCGACGGCGCGTGCGTGCTGCACCTGCGGCGGTGGCTGCAAGGCGAGGTGCCGCTGCCGACGTCGCGGCCTCTCGGTCTCGGCGAAGCGTTGTTCTGGACGTTGGCCGAGGTGCTCGGCGAGGAGTTCACGCTCGACGCCCAAACGGCATGGCGCTCGGTCTGCACCGTCTTGGACGCGGTCGAGGCGAACGACGTCCACGGCGATCCGGCGCGATGATCCCGTTCCAGCGGACCCGACGTTTCGTTCGAGTGGCATGATAAAGGCCCTGAACGTGCCCTCCGTTCGCTTGCGGCGAGCGCGGGCCGCTGAAGCGAGTTGACCGGGAACCGGACGGCGAAGCCTCTTTGAACGCGGCCTTCCTGAAGGTATGCTGAGAGGCAGCCATGTCCGCGTTCCTGCACGTTCAGGTTCTGGGCCACTTCGCCCTGACCTTGGGAGGGGAGGTCGTACCGCCCGGGTCGGTTCGGCGCCGGAAAGTGCGCAGCTTGATCAAGGTGCTGGCTTTGGATCCCAGCCACGCGCTCGCACGCGACGCCGTCATCGACTTGTTGTGGTCGGAGTTGGATCCGGCGGCGGGCGCCGCGCAGTTGTACAACGCCTTGCTCGGGTTGCGCAAAACGCTGGGCGACGCCGCGCCTCGGCTGGCTCAAGGCGTGGTGCGGCTCGCGCCGCCGGGAGGCTTGAGCGTCGACGCCGTGCACTTCCGCGCGGCCGCCGAGGAGGCGCTCGCGTCACGCGAAGCGCCGCGTTTGGCGGCCGCCGCGGCCTTGTTCACGGGTCCCTTGCTGCCCGAAGACTTGTACGAGGACTGGTCGGCGGAGCACCGCGCCGCTCTCAACGACTTGTACTTGCGGGTGCTGGAAGTCCTCGTACAAGCGCAGCCGGAAACGGCCGAGGCCACCTTGCAGCGCATGCTGGCGCTGGACCCGGCCCACGAAGAAGCCCACCTCGCGTTGCTGCGGCTGCATCGGCAACGGCCCGCGAAATTGCAAGCGCAGTTCGAGCAGTACGTGCGCGTTCGGCGCGACGAACTGGGCGCCGAACCCAGCGACGAGGCGCGCGCCATCGTGCGCGAAGCCGAAGCGCAAAGCGCGTCCTCCCCTCACCCGCTCAACCTTCAAGGGCGCGGCGTCTCGCTGCGCCCGTCGCTGCCCGCGCCGCCCACGCCACTTGTCGGACGCGAAGAGGAAGTTCAAGCCGCCTTGGCGTGCCTGCTGGACCCGGCCGTCCGCCTGCTGACGTTGGTCGGGCCTGGTGGCAACGGCAAGACGCGTTTGGCGTTGGACGTCGCGTGGCGCGCGGCCGAGCGCGAGGACTCCCCTTTTCCGGACGGTGTGGTATGGGTGTCGGCGGGCGCGGCGACGGACGACACGCAGCTTCCCACGGCGGTCCTGACCGCGATGGGCCGCGCGGTCGGCCCCAACCCCGAGGCGCAACTGGCCGACGAGTTACGCGGCCGGCGAACGCTGCTGGCGCTCGACAATCTGGAGCACCTGCCCGGCGCGCCCGCCTGGGTGGCGCGAACGCTCGCCGCCGCGCCGACCCTCAAGGTGCTCGCCACGTCCCGCACCTTGCTGCGCCTGCAAGCCGAGCGACCGTTGGACGTGCGCGGGTTGAACCGCAGCGACGCGGCGCTTTTTTTCGAAACGGCGGCGCGCCGCGTGCAAGCCGACTACCGCGTGCCCGACGAGGACGCGACTCGCTTGGCGCGCCTGTGCGACTTGCTGGCCGGATCGCCGCTGGCCGTGGAACTCGCCGCGTCGTGGGTGCGAGCCATGACGCTCGCGGAGATGCTGGAGGAAGTGGAGCGCGACCTCGACGTGCTCGAACGCCCCGCGCCCGACCGCGACGCTCGGCACAGCGGCCTGCGCACGGTCTTCGAAGGCTCGTGGGCGCTCCTCGAAGGCGCGGAGCGTTCGGTGCTCAAGGCGTTGTCGGTGTTCACGGGTCGCTTCAGCGTCGCGGCGGCCCGCGCGGTGGCAAGTTGCGGCCGCGCGACCTTGAGCGCCCTCGCGGATCGGTCGCTCGTGCAGATGGACGAGGGACGGCTCGAACTTCACCCGCTCGTGCGGCAGTACGTACAAGAACAAGCCGAGGAGCAACCGCAGGAGCAGGCGCGATGGCGCGAGGCGCACGCGCGCTACCACCTGACGTGGGCGCAGGACGTGGCGAAGCGGCTCAAGACGCCGGACCCGCGCGCTTTTCGGGACGTGCGGTTGAGCTTGGCGGCCGAACTCGACAACACGCGAGAAGCGTGGCGGTACGCTCGGGCGTTGGATCAAGTCGCCTTGCTGGAGCAAGCGCTGCCCGCCGTGCACGAAGTTCACAGCCACGGCCAGGGCTTGCTCGACTTCGTGGAGTTGCTGACGGACGCGCACGACTTGCCGCCGCGTCTCGCGTCGCGGTGCGCGCTGTACCGAGGCGTGTCGCGCGCTTCGCTGGGCTCGGGTGAAGCGGTCACCGACATCGACGCGGCGGACGCGGGCGACTTGTCCGACGACGAACGCTTGATGGGCTGGACGTCGCGCGCCTACGCGTTGGGACGCATTGGCCGAGGCGAAGAGGCGCTTCGGGACGTGGAGCGGGCGTTGAACTTGAGTCGACGCCTCGCGACGCCGCAAGCGCGGTACTTGGCGTTGAACACCCAAGCGCAAGTCTTGATGTACCTTCACCGCTTGGCGGAAGCCGAAGTCGTGCTGTCCGAAGTCGTGGCGCTGCCAAGCTTGTCGCCGGTGCAGCAAGCCACCACCTTGGCCGAACGGGCCACGTTGATCGGGCGGCAAGGGCACTTCGCACGGGCCGAAGCGGACTTGGGGCGAGCCCTGGAGTTGCTCGACGCGTTGGGAGACTCGCACAACGCTCAGACGGTGCGCCTCAACTTGGGGATGGCGCTTCAGTCACGCGGGGCGTACGCGGAATCGGCGGCGCTGCTGCAAGAAGCCGAGCGTCAAAGCCGTGAGCAAGGCAATCAGCGAACGTTGGCCAGCACTCGCCTCGCCTTGATGACGTGGCACTTCGTGTCCGGGCGCGCTCGAACCGCCTTGGAGTTGGGCGAGGAGAACGTGCGATTGTGCGAAGCGAGCGGGAACTTGAGTACGGGCCGACTGACCCTCATTCGAATGAGCGAAGTCCACTTGGGATTGAACGAGTACGACGAAGCCGAACGCTTGCTGCACCGAGCATTGGACGCGCCCACGCCCGTGCTGATCCAAAACGCCCAGGTGGGCTTGGCGCTGCTGGCATGGCGGCGGGGACGCCATGCCGATGCACGAGCGTGGCTGGAAACGGCCGGACCGGGACGCACGCCGGCGTTGGCGCTGCGGCGGCACACGCTCGAGGCGCTGCTCGCCGAAGAAGCGGGTGACGCCGCGCTCATGCGGGCGTCCTTGGACGCCTTCCACGCCTCCTTGCCGCTGACGCCCGAGCCGTACGCTTCGTGGTGCCGAGCGCTGGTCGCGCCGCTGTTGACGCCTGACGCGGCGCACCACCCCGAAAGCGCCCGGTAATCCCACCTTGACGGGCCGCATCGCCGAGGACCCGTCTTCGACAAGCTTGTTCGGTATGGCGTCGACAAAGATACGCAGGCGTTCGAGTCAACGTTGGCCGCCGCAATGTAAGTCGTCATCTGCACCGTCTTCAAGCAGGGGGGCAAGTGTCCCTCGTGAATTCCGAGGGCATTTTCAGCAGCACGATGACGGTCCGCCGAAAAGAAGAAGCCACGGAGTACCTGACCGTTCGCGAAACAGCCTCCTTCCGCTAAAAAGCGCTTGAAGACGAACAAGGCACCTACATTCAGGGCTCAAGGCAGCTTGCTTCGAATTCGCGGCGTCGTGGCCTGCCCCTGACGCCAAAGTCGCTTCAGGCCACGCCGACGTTCTCGATGGGCAGCGTCACGGACAGGTCAGGGGGAGTGAAGCCGAACACCTGTCCGTAGAACAGTAATTCTCCCTCCAACGCCCGCCGGATATTCTCCGCTCGCCGGAATCCGTGTCCTTCCCCCTCGAATTCCACGAGGGCGGTGGGAAGCCCGCGTGAGCGCACCGCCTCGAACATCCGCCGAGCTTGGTCAGGGGGCACGACCTTGTCCTCCAGTCCCTGGAAGAACACCACCGGGCGCGAAAGCCGTTCGGTGAAGTGAATCGGGGAGCGTGCTCGGTACAGCTCTTTCATCTCGGGGTAGGGGCCGATCAAGCTATCCAGGTAGCGGCTCTCGAATTTGTGGGTGTCCTGCGCGAGCGTCTCGGCGTCACTCACGCCGAAATGACTGGCGCCGGCGGTGAACACGTCGTGGAAGGTCAGGGCGCACAGCACGGTGTACCCTCCTGCGCTTGCGCCCGTGATCGCCATCCGCCGGGCGTCCACATCACCGCGTTGCGCCACGAATCGCGCGGCGTTCACGCAGTCCTGCACGTCCACCACGCCCCACTGTCCCCGTAGACGTTCCCGGTATTCCCGGCCGAACCCCGTCGAGCCCCCGTAGTTCACGTCCAGGACCGCGAACCCACGGGTCGTCCAGAACTGCACGAAGGGGCTGAGGACGGCGAAGGTGGCGCCCGTCGGCCCACCGTGGCCGATCACCAGCAGGGGCGGCCGTTCCCCCTCGGGGCCGCGCGCCAAGGCGTTTCTGGGCGGGTAGAAAAACGCGTGGGCGATCCGGCCGCCTTCAGTGGGGAACGCGATGGCTTCGGGCACGCTCAGGTCCCTCGGATCTACCCTGAACCCAGCGGGCTCGTGCACAACCTCCACGTCGCCCTCCTGGGAGAGTCGCACGACGCACGGCTGACGATCCGGGGCTCCCGCCAGGCAGACCACCCGCGAACCCTGAACTTGCAAGTCCCACGCGAGGCTGAACGCCGTGTCCAAGTCGCGGAGTCGCCCGTGCTCCCCGGCACGCTCCAGCACGGCCAGGTGGCTCTGCCCTCCCTGGTCGTACGCGCACATCAGGCTGTCCTCGCTCAAGAACGCGGAGCGCGCCGGGCTGAACACCCACTGTGGCTCGCCGAACTCGGCCTCCATCGGGCAGAGCGCCTCGACCCGTGCGCCAAGGCGATAGAGGTTCCACCACCCCGTGCGGTCGGACACGAAGTGCAACATCCCGGCGGGAGACCACCGTGGCTCCAGGGCCGATTCCCCCGGTCCACCCGCTATCTGCCGTGCACTCCGCAACGCACCGTCCTCGGCGACGTCGGCGAGCATCAGACGGGTGTCGTCCCACGGCATGTTCGGATGGTCCCATTCGGTCCACGCGAGCCGAGTTCCGTCGGGGCTGAGGCGAGGGGACGCGTAGAAGTCTGCGCCGGTGGCGATCACCACGCCGCCGTCCGTGTTTTCCCCGGCGAGCTCGACGGTCACCAGTTCGTTGCGTGGCTCATGCCCACCGTCCCGGTGATCCTCGCGTACCGCGATGATCCGTTCACGAGGCAGGTCGAGGACCGGGTCGGCGAAGCGCACGTTCAACTTCGGCGTGATGGGCTCGGGCGTCCCACCTGGCGTTTGCCGGTAGAGGCGGCCGTCGGCGAAATGGCTGAAGTAGACCGTGCCGGCATGCACGGCGTAGCAGCGGCCACCGTACTCGTGGACCCGGGTACGGACGTCGAAAGGAGCGGGGGTGACGTCGCTGACGGTGCCGTCTTCCCCACGCTTGACCAGTACGCTGCGACCACCCTCGAAAGGGCGCATCTCGACCCAGTACACGTCAACGCCATCGACGGCGAGGTCGCTCAGGCCGACCGTTCCGGCGGTGATCGCTTCGCTGGTGATGGGGGAAGGCCAAGCGCCGTACGGGTACACCGTCTGATCCTGGTCAGGCATGTTTTGTCTCCTTGGGCCACAGCCTACACGGAAGGCATGTCGAAGGTCGTGCAAACGGTCTTCCCCGCGCGAAGAACTCCTGCCGCCGGGCCGTACCAAGCGAGGGAGGACGACGGCCATTTCGAGAGCGGTCGAGGCCGCGAGAACGTGTTCAGCGACGAAGTGAGCGTGGTAGATGTGAGAACTCTGAGTGAGACATGACACCCCCGCCTGGAGAACGAAGGTAGTCGGAAGCACGACGACTCCCCCATCCGCTTGCAACCTGATATTTCGCGGGGGCTTGGCGACATCGGCCGAGCGTCTACAGCAGCGGACAAGGATGGGGCGTATCACGGCCTTACTCGTAATACTCAGGCAGCTTTTTCAGCTCTTCCCACTGCGCATTTTCATGCCCGAAGACGACCATCGCGACCTGCTCGCGTTCCGTCAGGTCAAGCAGCTTGATCGTGCTGGCGCGGGTCGCCGCCGCGTCTGGGCTGCTGGCGTCGTCCTGCTCGTCACGAGTGAAGCCCTGGGCGAAGGGGACAGCGTCGACCGTCAATAAGACCGCTCCCGTTTTGGGCAGTCGTACCAGCACCGATTGATGTCCCGGCACATGCCCGCTCGTTTCGATCAGTTCCAGCCCCGGCAGCAGTTCCGTGTCTCCGTCCACCAACCGAATTCGGTCCATGGGTTGATCCCATTGAGATCGAAGGGCAGCAAAACGCGGGTTGCTCGCCGCGTCCGAATGATGGACACGCTGAACGACATACTCGGCCCGAATGAAGGCGGCGTGTCTTCCGGCGTGATCGATATCGTAATGCGTCGAAACGACGGTATGAACATCCTCGGGTTTCAAGCCGATGCTTGCCAACTGCTCGATGACATCTCGTCCATTCTCGAAATCCGATTCCCCTTCCGGCATGATTTCCGGGAGTCCGCTGTCGATCAGAATATTTTTTCCGTCATTCGTCTGCACGAGATAACAAACGATCGGAATTTGATATTCCGGCATGGACCCGACCTGCATGAGGTAAAGACGCTTCACGCCATTGTGATTCATAAGCTCCTTTGTGAAATCAACTGTACGGCCTTGGTCATGGAAATGCTAGGCCCGAAATTCGGTCGAACTTTATGGTCAGGTCGGAATGACTCTCCCAGACATTTCGTTCGGCACCCCGCCCGACCGTGGCCACATGAGCGACGTCACGCCGCGCATCATCGCCCTACTGTAAGCACAAGGAGAGGCGTCCCTGGGAAAAACTACTGAGAGCTTGTTCCACGAGACATCGCTCGACGTCTTCCGTGTGGCGTTCGTGCTCGTGAGCGTCCCTTGAAAGCGAGGCGGCACCCGGAACACGCGGGCGGCGGTAAGCACTTCCCTCCTTCGTGTTGGTCATCGATGCCACCGGAAAGGTGAGGATGAAGCGCGGTCACGCTCCACCCACTTGCCAGAAGGGTTGGGACGGCGCACTCGACGCATAGAGTTGACTCATGGCGCATAGCACGCTATCTTTTTGTTATCAGCGTCCGAAAGGGCGCTTTTTTCGTTTCCCGATCGCCTCTCGCATGGCAGCCTCGTGACCGACCGTCGACCCACAAGACATCGCCACCCGGAACGCCGTGCGTTCGGTCTTGGCGGTGCGGCAGTACGACGTCGAATCCAGGATCGTGGTGGTATTCGTTTCTCCACAGGGCGATACTTACCCATGGCGCCTCTCTACCTCGTCATCGGACCTCCAGCCGTTGGGAAAAGCACCACGAGTCGAGCCTTGGCAGCCCGATTCGACAAGAGTATCCACGTTCCAGTCGACGACTTGCGTCACATGGTGGTGTCCGGCCTGGCGCTTCCCGCCGCCGAATGGTCCGACGCCCTGACGGAACAGGTCGCCTTGGCTCGAGACAGCGCCATCGCCATGGCCGTTCGGTACAACGACGCCGGCTTCACCGTCGTGCTCGACGACTTCGTCGATTTCCACAAGGACGAGGAATACCGAGCTCTGGTCGATCGTCCTGAATTTCACCGAATCTTGCTGTGGCCGGAGAAGAACGAGGCGCACCACCGGAACCTTCGACGAGCGGGCGCCAGTTCGGTGCGGCACTACATCGATGAAGGAATTTCCTTGGTCTACGAGAACGTCACGCAGTATCTCGGGGAACTCGGGCAGGAGGGTTGGATAATCATCGATAACACCGACCTTTCCGTCGAACTGACGGTCGCTCGAATCATGGAGGCCACGCTTACGTGACGTCGTCGTTCGAGGCGAGCGAAGCGAATTCGCTCGACTTGATGGGCTCTCATCCCCAGTGAAGTGGTGGACGATGAGCAACGGTGGGACGTTGCGCTTCCCCTCCCAGCACGTCACGTGACCGCGAAAAGGTGCCACGCGAAGAATCGCAACTCCGAACAAGCGAAGGCCGTTGGGCCCCATCGACGCATTCCGCGAGTGCGAACCACTGGATGCACACGCCGGGGCAAGGCCCGCCGTATGCTGGCTTCACTCCCAACTCTTTCGATTCGAAAGGACCAAGAACGCATGTCGAGAATCCGTGTTGGTGTGATCGGCACCAGTTGGTGGTCTGAGAACATGTACCTCGCCAGCCTGGCACGACACCCGGCGGCGCAGCTCGTCGCGCTCTGCGGCCGCAATCAGCAGCATGCCCGTGAAGTCGCTCGAACATACGGTATCCCGCGTGTTTTCGCCGATCATCAGGAGTTGATGCGTGACGGCACGTTGGACGCGGCCATCATCTGCACGCCCGACGATCTGCACTTTCCGATGACCATGTGCGCCTTGGACGCCGGCGTGCACGTCTTGTGCGAGAAGCCGCTCGCTTCGAATTCCACCGAGGCCGCGCAGATGTACCTGAAGGCCCAGGAACGCCAGGTGCGACACATGGTGCTGTTCACGTGGCGCTGGCTGCCCCACATCCGCTACCTGAACGACCTCGTCCGCGGTGGCTACATCGGACGGCCGCTTCAGGCGCAGTTCGCGTTTCAAGGAGATTACGCCGCGTCCGATCAATACATGTGGCGGTTCGATGCCCGGCGGGCCAACGGAATCGTGGGCGACTTGGGTTCGCACATGATCGACCTTGCCTTGCTGCTGATGGGTGACGTGCGGGAGGTCGACGCTCGACTCGACGCGGTGATGCCTCGCAACGACCCCGACGGCAAGCCCGTGCCGCCCGCCAACGACACGGCCTCCTTGATTTTGGGGATGGAGGGAGGCGCCCAGGCCACCGTGCAAGTCAGCGCGATCACGGCGATGGGAGGCGGAATGCGCTTGCAGACGACGCTGGCCGGAAGCGAAGGCACCATCGAAGCCACCTATACCTTCAACGGGCAAGGAAGCGTGCTGATGTTCCGGGGAGTCCGGCAAGGAGATCCGGCCTTGAGGACGCTGGAGGTGCCGAAGTCCTACGGTGATCCGCAGGCGAGCATCTTCGAGTTGTTCGCCGAGCAATCGGTGGGCCCTCGAGCGTTTATCGACGCGATTCTTCAGTATCAAAAGGCAGAGCCGGGCTTCGATGTGGGTCTCAAGGTGCAGAGAATCATAGACGCGGCCCTGAAGTCCCAGGCGACGGGCCGCCGAGTGCGACCGAGCGAAGTCTGAGGCGGCGGGGTCGTTCCCGCGGTGCTCCGCGCTCGTGCTCACCCGACGACGAAGGAGGGATGCCCCATCCGAGGAGGCACGCGTTCGGGAAGTCAACCTTCGACAAATAGCTTGGGCCTCCCGAGCGCGCGACCGCCCGAGACTTCACCAACCGGAGATACTGTCTCATCTCGCCAGTACCTCCGCACCTTCTTCCCTAGAGTTCGTGTCATCCTCCAGCGACCCTCGCGCCGCCGCCGAGCGCCTCTCGTTCAGCACGGCCCGCGAGCACGTCGGAGCCGCGGGCTTCGCTCAGCGCGACGCGCTCGAACGTCTCATCAGCGCCGGACGCGAGCAGATTCGGTTCACGCAAGCCCTCCGTGAAGTCATAGCGAACACGTTGGCCGAACGGCACGCCCTTCCGCTCGCGGACCTCCATCAAGCCGCCGAGCCGCATGTCACCGCGCTGGAGAGCATGGTGCAGTCCTCGCAAGCCCAGCTCGAAACGGCGGAGAGCTTACGAGGGGCCGTTCAGAACGCTCTGGCCGATGTGCGGGGAACCCCGATCGAGCATTTCAGCGCACAGCTGCTGACGAACCTGAGCCAAGTAGTGCATCAGCAAGCCGCCGACCTGCAAGGACTCGTCGCCTTGGCACTCAACGAAGCCAGCACCATTCAGCACATCACGGCCCTTCAGCAAATGAGCGTCAAAGCGCAAGCGCAATTTCTGAGGGCAGAGCGGGAGCGCTCTGAACACGAGTTGGTGCGACTTCAGCACCTTGGAGAGTTTGCGCTGGACCGCATTCGCGTCTTGGAAGACGGCGGCGTGACCCACAAGGCGCAAAAGGCACACCTGGAGCGCGAAGGCGCCGCCTCGCAAGCCCACATCACCGAGTTAGAGGAGGGCGCGGCGCGCGATGATCGAGAGCTCGTGCGAATGGAGGAGCAGGCACAGGTGCTTCGGGCGTGCACGGCGAGCTTGGAGGAGGCGGCCCTCCAGACGCAAGAGAAGGTCGCGCGCCTTCGCCACCAACTGGAGGGGCAGCGGGCAAATGAACTTGGAAACCAAGACCACGAGCCTTCGACGGCCTCGCCACCAGAAAACAGAGCAGATTCACGTGCACACTGACCAACGGTGAGCACACGTGCGCTGTCCCTTCCTCAGGAGTTCGCCCCGGTTTCATAGACACTCGGACGGCACTTGTCATGACCTGCTGCGACTCGACGCGTCCCAGTCCACCTCGGCGTCAATTCTCGAAGCGCACGGTGTACACGAGGTCGCCCGAGCGAGCGGTGTAATGCCCCCAGTCGACTTCCTGCCATGCGAGCAGGCCGCCATGCGCGACTTCACACGCTTTCATGGCGGCCTCCAGGGACGTCGCCTGTCCGAAGAAGCGTGGAACGGGGCGAGGGTCGAGTGAGCTGCGCCAGTAGGCGAGGCGTGGCGTCAGTGGGTCGACGTGCTCCACGGCAGCTTCGGAAGCGGTCGGGGTGCGGCGTTTCGCCCTCGACGGCCACGGCGTTTGCCAAAGGTGCAGAAGCCAGGAGGGAACGAACTTGAAGCGGTGGGCTCGAATCATGCGTACGTCCTTCCCTTCCTGAATTCAGGGTGAAGTCGAAGACAAGTCAACGATAATTCGTCATCGGAGAAACATCGGAGAGGGCGTCTTCTCCGATGTTTCCCGCACGCGCACCTCCTAACGCCGAGCACGCGTTCCACCCTTCGAGAAAACAGGGCTTTTCACGCGTCACCGCTCGGCGAGCCGTCCTCCCATCGAACGCTCGATGTCATTCGGGCGAGAGATCCTTCTTGCGCTCAGCCCACGCTTCGGGCCACGCGTTTTCTTGGCGCTGACGATGCACGCGGCGACCGCACCGTCAGGGGCCGCGCAAACGACATACTAACGGCATGATCCGCGCCATGTCCCTCCTCGACACGGAACCCGTCCACTGGCAAGGCGGGCAGCCCAGCATTTGGGTGGATGTCGAGGCCCCGACTCCAGAGGAACTTCAGCAGCTCACCCGTTCCTTCGCTCTCAACCACCTCGCGATGGAGGACGCCCTCACGCACGGCCAGTGGAGTCGTTTCGAGGTGTACCCCGAGCACATCTTCCTGGTGTTCCGCACCCTCGACCAACCCGAAGCGTGCACCGACGAGACCGAGCGCGTCAGTCTCTTCTGGTATCCCAAGACCGACACGCTCTTGACGATTCGTCTGCAGGACGTGGATTACCTCGACAAGACTTGGCGGGAGTTCGACGGGCTGTCGCACGGCAGCGAGGAACGCTTGATCTACACGCTGCTCGCACGGGGAAGCGACACCTTCTTCGAGTTCACGGACGCGCTGCAGGACCAAACGCTCACCTTGGAAGAGGCGATGTTCACGGAGCGTCGCACGCAGGACTTCGCGCAGCAGATCTTCACGTACCAGCACTTGATCATGAACGTCCGTCGCCTCGTCAGCAACGCCCGTGAGGCCGTCGCGGCCTTCTCTCGGCACGCGTTGCTCGTGGCGGGCAGCAACGGTCGCGGAGCCGCGCCGAGTCCGGCCGTGGAGGTGCAGGCGCAAGAAATCGCGCTGTACTTCCGAGACGTGGTCGACAACCTCAGCCGCGTGCACGACAGCCTCGACTCCTCGCGAGAAGTCCTGTCGAACGTGCTGAACGTCAACTTGAGCGTGCAGCAGGCACGCGTCAACGACGTGGTGAAGACGTTGACGGTGGTGTCGGCGATCTTCCTTCCCTTGACGTTCCTCGCGGGCGTGTGGGGGATGAACTTCGAGTTCATGCCCGAATTGCACTGGCGCTACGGGTACCTCGTCGCGTGGACGAGTTTCATCGGGGTCGCCGTCGGGCTCGGCTGGTACTTCAAACGCCGCAACTGGTGGTAGGCCGAAGACGAGGCGGCCCGCCCGAGGACTTGCGAGGCGCCGCCGTCTTCCGAGGACGCCCATTCGCCCTGAAGTCTCCCAAGGCTCGCTTCAGGCTGTACGAAACTCGTGTAAAGGATTCTTGGCTCGAGTTACACGGCGCCATGTTCGAGACCTCGCAGACTATGCCAAGCAGCCGAAGGAAGGCTGGAGAGGAGCGACATGGCCAGATTGGTAACGTTATATGACTTGCAGCGAGACGGCGGTTACGACCTGC